>JAFIFS010000067.1 GCA_020831895.1 Chromatiales bacterium | reverse complement strand
CCCCGGGGGGCGGGGGCGCGCCCCCCCGCCCGCCCACGGTCCGCAACAGCAGTACCGCACCACGCCTCGACGCGACCACAGTCGGTTGGAAGAAGGAAAGCAGGGTCAGGCCGCGGCCTGGGCCCTGATGCCGAGCTGGTTCAGGATGCCGCGGGCGGCCTCGCGGCCCTCGAAGACCGCGGTCACGACCAGGTCCGAGCCCCGGACCATGTCGCCACCGGCGAACACCTTCGGGTTCGTCGTCTGGAAGGGCAGCGCGCCGCCCCGGGTCACGCGCACGCGGCCGTTCGGCCAGGTCTCGATGCCGTGCTCGGCCAGCCACCGCGGAGGGTCAGGCCGGAAACCGAAGGCAATGATCACCGCGTCGGCGAGGATGATCTGCTCCGTCCCCGATACCGGCTCCGGCCGACGCCGGCCACCCGGCCCGGGCTCACCCAGGCGCGTCTCGACCACCTTGACGCCGGTTACGTGGTCATCGCCGCAGATCTCCAGCGGCTGCTGGTTGAACATGAACTGCACGCCCTCCTCGCGCGCGTTGTGGACCTCGCGGCGGGAGCCGGGCATGTTCTCTTCGTCACGCCGGTAGGCGCAGACCACGCTGGTGGCGCCCTGGCGGATCGCCGTTCGCACACAGTCCATGCCGGTGTCGCCACCGCCGAGCACGACAACGCGCTTGCCCCGCATGTCGATCAACGACTCACCCGGCTTGGCGAGGCCCATCTGGTGGTTCACATTTGAAACCAGGTAGGGCAAGGCATCGCGAACGCCCGGGAGGTCTTCGCCTGGGAAGCCACCCCTGACATAGGTATAGGTGCCGAGTCCGAGGAATACCGCGTCGTACTCATCCAGCAGCTGGCCGAGCGGAATGTCGGTGCCGATCTCGGTGTTCAGCACGAACTTCACGCCCATCTCTTCCTGCAGCTGCCGCCGGCGCAGCACGACTTCCTTTTCCAGCTTGAAGGGCGGGATGCCGAAGGTCAGCAGGCCTCCAACCTCCGGATAGCGGTCATAGACCACCGCCTCGACACCATTGCGCACAAGTATGTCTGCGGCAGCCAGTCCGGCTGGCCCCGCCCCGACCACCGCGACCCGCCTGCCAGTCGCGACCACATGCGACAGGTCCGGCCGCCAGCCCTGGCGCAGCGCCTCGTCGGTGATGTACTTCTCGATGCTGCCGATGGTCACCGCGCCGAGGCCGTCGTTCAGCGTACACGCGCCCTCGCAGAGCCGGTCCTGCGGACAGATACGCCCGCAGATTTCCGGCAGCGAATTGGTCTGGTGCGAGAGCTCGGCAGCCTCGAACAGGCGCCCCTCGTCGATAAGCTTCAGCCAGTTCGGAATGTAGTTGTGTACCGGGCACTTCCACTCGCAGTACGGGTTGCCGCAGGACAGGCAGCGGCCCGCCTGGTCGGCAGCCTGGCGCGCGTCGTACTGGCCGTAGATCTCCTCGTAATTGTGCACCCGGGTCTCAACCGCCAGCTTCTCCGGGTCGTGCCTGGGTATCTCCAGGAACTGAAGTGTCTTCTCAATCATGGTGTGTACCTTATGCGGCCTGGCGCAGCGACTCGATCAGTGAACCGAGCTCGGCGGCCTTTGGCTTGACCAGCCAGAAACGCCCAAGGTACGCGCGGAAATCGTCGAGGATCTCCTGGCCCCAGGCACTCCCGGTAAGCGCCACGTGTGTCTCGATCAGGCCCCGCAGGTGATGGAGGTGGGCCTCCATGCTCTCGGGGGTGATCCGGTGGATGTCGATCAGCTCATGGTTGTAGCGGTCGACGAAGTCACGCTCAAGATCGAGCACATAGGCAAAGCCCCCGGTGAAGCCCGCGCCGAAGTTGAGCCCGGTGGACCCGAGCACCACCACGACGCCACCGGTCATGTACTCGCAGCAGTGGTCCCCGGCACCCTCGACCACGGCGATCGCCCCGGAGTTGCGTACGGCGAAGCGCTCTCCCGCCTGGCCGGCCGCGAACAGGCGTCCGCCCGTGGCGCCATACAGGCAGGTATTGCCGATGATGGGCGTGGAACGTGCGCCGAAGCTGCTGCCCTGGGGCGGGCGCAGCACGATCTGGCCGGCAGCCATGCCCTTGCCCACGTAGTCGTTGGCATCACCCTCGAGGAACAGGTGCAGGCCGGCCACGTTCCAGGCCCCGAAGCTCTGCCCCGCCGAGCCCTTCATGCGCACTTCCAGCGGTGCATCCGCCATGCCGTAGTTGCCATGACGGCGGGCGATCTCGCCGGCAAGCCGTGCGCCGATAGAGCGGTGGTGGTTGCGAACCTCGTAGTGGAACTCTCCCCCGCTCCGGGACTCGATGGCAGGCAGCATATCGCTCACCATGCGTTCAGCCAGCTCGGCGCGATCGAAGGGCTCGTTGCGATCGGCGAGGCAGAATTGGGGCAGCTCCGGCGACAGCAGGCCCTGGGACAGCAGCGGGCTGAGGTCCAGCCTGCGCTGGCGCGGGGTCTCGCCCGGCAGTATCTCCAGCAGGTCGGTGCGCCCGATGATCTCCTCGAGGCTGCGCACGCCGAGCGTGGCGAGCAGTTCACGGACTTCCTCGGCGACAAAGCGGAAATAGTTCATCACCATTTCCGGGAGGCCGGTGAAGTACTTGCTGCGCAGCACGTTGTGCTGGGTGGCAACGCCGGTTGCGCAGTTGTTCAGGTGACAGATACGCAGGTATTTGCAGCCGAGCGCAACCATGGGCGCCGTGCCGAAACCGAAGCTCTCGGCACCGAGCATCGCCGCCTTGACGACGTCCAGGCCGGTCTTCATGCCGCCGTCGGCCTGCAGCCGGATCTTGTCGCGCAGGTTGTTCGCCCGGAGCACCTGCTGGGTCTCGGCAAGGCCGAGCTCCCACGGGCTGCCGGCGTACTTGACGGAGGTCAGAGGGCTGGCCCCGGTACCGCCGTCATAGCCGGACACCGTGATCAGGTCCGCATAGGCCTTCGCCACGCCGGCGGCTACCGTTCCGACACCGGGCTCGGACACCAGCTTGACCGAGACCAGGGCCTGGGGGTTCACCTGCTTCAGGTCGAATATCAGCTGCGCCAGGTCCTCGATCGAGTAGATGTCATGGTGCGGAGGCGGCGAGATCAGGCCGACGCCGGGGTTCGCGAACCTGAGCCGCGCGATCATCTCGTTGACCTTGTGGCCCGGCAGCTGACCACCCTCGCCTGGCTTGGCGCCCTGGGCGATCTTGATCTGGATCACCTCGGCATTGATCAGGTACTCGGCCGTCACACCGAAGCGCCCGGAGGCAACCTGCTTGATCTTGGAGGTTCGCTCGGTGCCGTAACGCGCCGGATCCTCGCCGCCCTCACCGGAGTTGGACCGCCCGCCCAGACGGTTCATCGCAATGGCCAGAGCCTCGTGGGCCTCCGGGGAAAGGGCTCCCAGCGACATGCCGGCGCTGTCGAAGCGGGGCATGATGGCCTCGATCGGCTCGACCTCCTCGAGCCGAACCGGGGCGGCCCCGGCCTTGAGGCGGAACAGGTCGCGCAGCACCGCGACGGGGCGCTCGTTCACCAGCTGGCTGAACTGACGGTAGCGTTCGTAGTCACCCGAGCGGACCGCAGCCTGCAGTGTCGCGATGACATCGGGATTGAAGCAGTGATACTCACCGCCGTGAATGAACTTCAGCAGGCCACCCTGCGTGGCCGGCTCGCCCGGATCCCAGGCACGGCGGGCCAGCAGCAGATGGTCTGAATGCAGGTCCTGGAAGCCGGCGCCCTGGATGCGGCTGACGGTGCCACGGAAGCACTTGTCCACGATGGCCCGGTCGAGGCCGACGATCTCGAACAGCTGGGCAGCGCGATAGCTGGCAATCGTCGCGATACCCATCTTGGACATGATCTTGAACAGGCCCTTGCGCACCCCGCGGCGGTAGGTGCGGCCCAGCTGGGCGGAACCCTGCAGCGTGCGTATGCCGCCGCGGCGGCTCATGTCCTGCATGACCTGGTAGGCGAGATAGGGGAACACGGCGGTCGCCCCGTAGCCGATCAGGCAGGCGAAATGATGCGGGTCACGTGCGGTACCCGTCTCGACGACCAGGTTGCAGTTACAGCGCAGCTCCTCGTCCACCAGCGAGTGGTGAACTGCACCGGTAGCCAGCAGCGCATGCACCGGCAGCTTGCCCTGCACCAGCATGCGGTCGCTGAGCAGGATGACCGCGGCGCCTTCGCGCACCGCGGCGGCCGCCTTCGCGCAGATGTCGTCCAGCGCCTCGGAAAGCGGCATGTCCTCGGGGTAGTTGAGGTCGATGGTGACACTGCTGACGCCGGAACGCTCCCGGTCCATGATGTGGCGCAGCTTCTTCTGCGACAGCACCGGGGAGTTCATGACGATCTGGCGCGCATGCTGCGGGCCTGGCTCGAAGACGTTCATCTCCGGACCGATCTCTGTCTGCAGCGACATGACGATGCGCTCACGCAGTGGATCGATCGGCGGGTTCGTCACCTGGGCGAACTGCTGGCGGAAGTAGTCATAGGGAGAACGCACCTGGCGGGACAGCACCGCCATCGGCGTGTCATCGCCCATGGACCCGACAGCTTCGTTGCCCGCCTCGGCCAGCGGCCTGATGACGTCGTTGCACTCCTCGACCGACAGGTTGAACATCTTCTGGTGGACAGCCAGGGTTGCGCGGTCCATCGGCTCGGCCGCTGTCTGCACGTCGACCAGCTCGGACTCCAGGTAGCTCACGCCCTGGCTCAGCCAGCGCTTGTAGGGGTGGCGGCCCTTGAGGTCGTCCTCGATCTGGCGGGTATCGAGCAGCTTCCCTGTCGCCAGGTCGACGGCGAGCATCTGGCCAGGGCCGAGCCGGCCCTTGCTGACCACGTCCTCAGGAGCATAGTCGTAGACACCGATCTCGGAGGCGATCGTGATGTGCCTGTCCTTCGTGATGACCCAGCGTGCGGGGCGCAGCCCGTTGCGGTCCAGGCAGCAGGCGGCATAGCGGCCATCCGTGAGCACGATTCCCGCCGGGCCATCCCAGGGCTCGAAGTGTGCCGCGTAGAACTCGTAGAATGCCCGCACATCCGGATCGATCGTGTCGACCGTCTGCCAGGCCGGCGGCACCAGCAGGCGGATGGCCTGCAGCACGTCCATGCCGCCAAGCACGAGCACCTCCAGCATGTTGTCGAGGCTGAGCGAGTCAGACCCGGTCATCGACACGAGCGGCTTGAGCTCGGAGAGCTCCGGCAGCAGCGGCGAGCGGAAGACGGCTGAGCGCGCGACGGCCCAGTTGCGGTTGCCCTGGATCGTGTTGATCTCGCCATTGTGAGCCAGCATCCGGAAGGGGTGCGCGAGGCTCCACTGGGGCATCGTGTTGGTCGAGAAACGCTGGTGGAACAGGCAGACAGAGCTCTCCAGGCGCTCGTCGGAGAGATCACGGTAGAACGTCGTCAGCACCGACGGCATCACCATCGCCTTGTAGGACAACGTGCGCGCGGACAGGCTGGCAACGAAGAAGCCCGGATCACTTTCAGCCAGAGCACGCTCGGTACGCCGGCGCGCCACGTAGAGGCGGCGATCCATCTCGGCCATGCCCATGCCGGCAGGCGCATTGACGAAGACCTGCTCGATGCGCGGCAGCGTGCGCAGCGCTTCCTCGCCGCAGACCGAGCGGTCGACGGGCACGGCCCGCCACCCGGCGAACTGCAGCCCGGCGCGAACCAGCTCCTCCTCCATGCGCGTGCGCGCTGCCTGCGCCCGCGCATCGTCCTGGCTCAGGAACAGCGTGCCTGCAGCGAACAGCTCGGAGAGTCCGATACCAGCCTCGCCCGCCACGGCGCGCAGGAAACCCTCGGGGCGCTTCAGCAGGAGGCCGCAGCCGTCGCCGGTCTTGCCGTCGGCCGCGATCGCGCCGCGATGCGTCAGGCGGCGCAGCGCACCTATCGCCGTGCTGACCAGCCAGTGGCTGGGCCGGTCATCCAGATTGGCGATCAGCCCGAAGCCACAGGCATCACGCTCGAATGAGGGGTCGTAGAGGGTGTTTTTCAGAAGTTCTGCGGTCATAGCGACTCGGATTTGCCCTGTTGGACGCAGCAACCATCTGTTTTCTCGGGATTTTTAAACCGGGAACCGAACAGATCGCTGGCGTTGGCCGGAACGATCGATTATAGATGAGCATCACGCGGGTGCTCAACGTTGGAAGCGCCCGGACAGATGCTTGCCCGCCTTCGGAGGCGGTCGGGATAATCAGCCAAGCTGCCTCCAGGGACGAGCTGCGGATGGACGAACAGATTGGCCTGGTGCTGGATTTCTGGTTCAGCGTCGGGGCCCGAGATACCCCGACGATCGACAGCCGGATGGACCGCTGGTTCTCGCCCGACCCAGCCTTCGACGAGCAGATCCGGCAGCGCTTCGGCGCATTGAGCTCGGCCGCGCTCGCGGGGGAACTGGACGGCTGGGCGGCGACCGCGCGCGGGCGCCTGGCGCTGATCCTGCTGCTGGACCAGTTCCCGCGCCACCTGCACCGTGGCCGGGCCGAGGCTTTTGCCGGCGATGCGCGCGCGCTGCGGCTGTGTGTCGAGGGCGCGAGGGACGGCAAGTACCGTGAGCTGAACCCGCTGGAACAAGCGTTCTTCTTCATGCCGCTGCAGCATGCCGAGAACCTGAAGGCACAGGAGAAAGGCGTACGTATCTACAGCGCGCTGGTCGACAACGGCGGGGACACACTGCGCGAGACGCTGGAGACCTTCGCGCAATTCGCCGAGCTGCACCGCGATATCATTGCCAGCCATGGCCGCTTTCCGCACCGCAACCGCGCGCTTGGCCGCAGCAGCACCGCCGAGGAAGCGGAATACCTGGATGGCGGGGCGCTGAGTTTCGGACAGTAGCCGGGGGAGATCATCATGCTTCATGGACAGCCTCGCCGGGTCGCGATCGTCGGCTCGCTGCGCATCCCTTTCTGCCGCGCCCGGACCCGCTATGCCGAGGCCTCCAACCAGGAGATGATGACGGCAGTGCTCTCCGGGCTGGTGGAGCGCTACGGGCTCAAGCGCCAGCGGCTCGGGGACGTCTCGCTGGGCGCCGTGATGAAACATTCGCGGGACTGGAACCTCGCCCGCGAATGCGTACTCGGCAGCGGTCTGTCCGAGGAGACACCGGCATTCGACCTGCAGCGGGCCTGCGGGACCAGCCTCGAGGCCGCGCTGCAGATAGGCAACAAGATTGCGCTCGGGCAGATCGAGGCGGGTATCGCCGGAGGCAGCGACTCGATCAGCGACGTTCCGCTGGTCTACCCGGACGATTATCGCCGCCTCCTGATGCGCAGCCTGACAGGGCGCAGCCTGGGGCAGCGGCTTCGGCCGTGGCTCGGCCTGAGGCCGCGACATTTCCGGCCGGTGGCACCTGACGTGACGGAGCCGCGAACCGGCCTCAGCATGGGCCAGAGCACGGAGCTGACGGCCAGGCACTTTGGCATCAGCCGGGAAGACCAGGATGCGCTGGCACTCGCGAGCCACCAGTCAGCATCCCGTGCGTGGGAGGAGGGCTTCTACAGCGACCTCGTGCTGCCTTTCGCCGGCGCCGACCGGGACAACAACGTCCGGGCCGACACATCGGCGGAAAAACTGGCTGCCCTGCCCACGGTCTTCAGCAGGGACGAACAGGCGACCCTGACCGCGGGCAACAGCTCGCCGCTGACCGATGGCGCAGCCGCAGTGCTTCTCGCCAGCGAGGAATGGGCGCAGGAGCGCCAGCTGCCGGTACTGGCCTGGCTGCGCTACGGGAAAGTCGCTGCCGTGGACTTCGCCGGCCGCGACCGCGACAGCCTGCTGATGGCACCGGCCCATGCGATCGCCTCCATGCTCAAGGACATGCGCATGGACCTCCAGGACTTCGACTTCTACGAGATCCATGAGGCGTTCGCCGCGCAGGCGCTGGCAACCCTGCGCGCGCTGGAATCAGCCGATTTCTGCCGCAAACGGCTTGGGCTTGCGGAGCCGCTCGGGGCCATCGATCGGTCCCGGCTCAACACCCGGGGCGGAAGCATCGCACTGGGTCACCCGTTTGCCGCCACCGGAGCACGCATCATCGGCTCGCTGGCCAAGCTGCTGGCAGGCCGCGGCCATGGTCGCGGCCTGATCTCCGTCTGCACGGCTGGCGGCATGGGGGTCACCGCCATTCTCGAGCGCGACTGAATGCGACTGGCTGGCCAGCCCCGCACGCTTTCTGCATGATGGCGCGGTTGCGCGTGAGGGGGGACAGCGATGAATGGCTTTGACCGGTTCCTCGGCGGTCTTAATGCCGTCCTCTGGCACGACAGCGTGCTGTTCGCACTGCTGGGCACCGGCATCCTGTTCACCGTCTGGAGCGGGTTCTCGCAGTATCGTGCCCTGACCCACGGCTTTCACGTGCTGCGGGGCGCCTATGACGATCGCAATGACCCCGGTGCGATCAACCCCTTCCAGGCCCTGTCGGCCGCACTCTCGGCCACGGTCGGCCTCGGCAACATCGGGGGTGTCGCGCTCGCGATCGCGCTGGGTGGGCCGGGCGCCGTGTTCTGGATGTGGGTCGTCGGCCTGTTCGGCATGGCGCTGAAGACCACCGAGGTCACGCTGTCGATGCTCTACCGGAACACCGACGACCCGGACAATCCCCATGGCGGGCCGATGTGGGTCATCAGCCGCGGCCTTGCCCGGCATGGTCCGGGGGCTGGACGGGCAGGGCGGGTACTCGGCGTGCTGTTCTGCCTGACCGTGATCATTTCGGCGATCACCGGCGGCAACATGTTCCAGGCCTGGAACGTCGCTGACCTGACCCAGGAATACTTCGGCGTACCAGGGATCGTCAGCGGGATCATCCTGGCGACCCTGACCGGTATGGTGATCATCGGCGGCATACGCCGCATCGGCGCCGTGACCGGCCGTCTGGTGCCAGTGATGATCGCGATCTACCTGCTTGGCGCGATCTACGTGCTGATCGTCAACTGGCAGACGATACCGGAGGTGTTCCGCCTGATCTTCGTCTCGGCATTCTCGACCGCCGAGGCTACCGGCGCTTTCATAGGCGGAACGATGGGCTATGCGTTCCTGTTCGGCATGAAGCGGGCGCTGTTCTCCAACGAGGCGGGCCAGGGGTCCTCACCCATCGCACACTCGGCCGCGAAGACGCGGGAGCCCGCGCGCCAGGGAATCCTGGCCGGGCTGGAACCGTTCCTGGACACGCTGGTCGTCTGCACCATCACGGCGCTGGTGATCCTCAGCACCGGGATCTGGAACCGCTCGGCCGAGGCCGTGCTGATGGATGTGCCCCCCGTGATCCAGCTCGATGACGGCGGCTGGCAGATGGAGGCCACACCCGCACCGCCCCGCATCGGTGCGGACTGGACCCGGGGCACACGGGTGTTCGTAGTGCTGGAGGCGCACCCGAATCCGCAGTCAGGCAATTCGCTGCACCGGCTCGACGGCACCCTGGTCCAGGACCCGGACGGGGACTGGCTGATCGAGTGGAACGGCTTCAGCAGCCCCGTGGAGCCCAGGCTCGCCGATGCGGGGATCTACGTGACCTACGTCGGCGCAACCCTGACCGCCAAGGCCTTCGATGCAGTCGAGCCCGGCATGGGCAAGTGGCTGATCACGGCCGCGGTCTGGCTGTTCGCGTTCTCGACCATCATCTCCTGGAGCTACTACGGCGAGCAGGGCATCGTGTTCATGGCCGGTGAACGCTGGGTCATGCCCTACAAGCTGGCCTATTGCACCCTGATCATCGTCGCGACTGCGGGGTTCCTGACGACCGATGCCCAGCTCGACAATCTGACCGGTGTCGGCACCGGCGTGATGCTGGTGGTCAACGTGCCCATCATGTGGATGTTCGGCCACCAGGCCATGCGTGCCTATCGCGAGTATGTCGGGCGGCTGAGGCGCGGCGAGGTCGGCCCGGGCCACGCACCGCCCTCTCTCGAAGACCTGATCAGCGGCCGGGATGTGCGTTAACCGGGCTCTGCCCGCTGAACGTATAGAGCGTACGGGTCGGATAGGCGAAGTCGATGCCCTCCTGGGTGAAACGGCGCATCATCTGCAGGTTGATCGCCTGCTGGGTATCCATGAAGAAGTTGAACGCCGGGTCGAGCGTGAAGTAGACCACCTCGAAGTCCAGTGAGGACTCACCAAAGCCGCGGAAATGCGCGCGGTCGAAGCGGGTCTTCGGCAGGTTCTCCACCGCCTCGCGCACGATGCCGGGGATCTTCTCCACCTTCTCGACCGGCGTCTGGTAGATGACGCCGAAGCTGAATACGACGCGCCGCTCAGGCATCCGCTGGAAGTTGTGTATCCGGCTGTTCAGCAGGTCGTTGTTCGACATGATGATCTGTTCGCCGGACAGGCTGCGCAGGCGCGTGGTCTTCAGGCCGATGTACTCGACCGTACCCAGGATGTCGCCGACGATGATGAAGTCACCGATGACGAAGGGCTTGTCCAGCGCGATCGAGACCGAGGCAAAAATGTCGCCAAGGATATTCTGCACCGCGAGCGCCACCGCGATGCCGCCAATGCCGAGGCTGGCGACCAGGGCCGTGATGTCGAAGCCCAGGTTACTGAGGATCATCAGCAGCGCGACAGACCAGACGGCGACGCGGCCGATGAAGCCCAGCATCGCCATGGTCGTGGCACCGGTTCCGTCCACGCCCCGCCTGCGCTCGACCGCGTGCCCGAGCCAGGTGCGGATGCCGTGATTGATCCAGATCGCTGCCTGCAGCAGCAGTGCGATCATCGCCAGGTTGTCGAGTGTGCGCTCGGCACGTGCTGGCAGCGCCAGCATCGCATTGGCAACGAACAGTCCGGCAGCCAGCGCCAGCGGCATGCTGGTGCCGCCGAACATCCCGCCGAGGAACTCGGCCAGCGGGGTATCCCTGCGTGCTGCGCGCTCGGTCAGGCGCCGGTCCAGCAGGTGCATCGAGAGGCTGAGCAGCGCCGCGACACCGATGGACGCCGCGAGGCCGGCCAGCCACTGGAGCAGCGTGATTCCGTAGATGGTCTGTTCAGTCACTGGCACTCCTGGCTGGCAAGGTCGTATGGCGCGGCACCCGCTCGAGATCCCAGCGGGCCGTGGCCCATGTGAGTATCTGCGGACAGCCCAGGTCCGGCGGTGGCGCAGCCTGGCCGAGCCACTCGAGCGCACGGCGCAGCACGGCCGGATCGCCGTCCCTCAGCGCCTCGGCTGACTCCTGCTTCGACAGCTTGCGGCCAGAGTCATCCAGGGCGATGGGCACATGGGCGTACCGAGGTTCCGGCAGGCCGAGCAGCCGCTGCAGGTGCAGCTGTCGCGCCGTCGAGACCAGCAGGTCGGCGCCGCGCACGACATCGGTGATGCCCTGAGCGGCATCGTCAACGACGACCGCAAGCTGGTAGGCGGCGAGCCCATCGCCACGGCGCACGACGAAATCGCCGATTTCCCCGGCAAGCCGGTGGCTGACCGGCCCCTGGATCCGGTCCATGAACGCAATTGTAGCCTCGCCGGCAAGAACGCGCAGCGCGTGGCCTGAGGCGGGCGCGCGTCCGCGGCAGGTTCCAGGGTACACGGGCCCCTCCAGGCCCGGCAGCGCCGAGTCGGCCAGCTCACGCCGCGAGCAGCTGCAGGCGAACAGTTGCCCCATCCCGCAGAGCCGGTCGAGTGCGGCGGCATAGGCGTCGGCCCGCGCGGACTGGCGCATGATCTGGCCATCCCAGTACAGGCCAAAGCGCTCGAGCGTGCGCAGTATCGCGGCCTCGGCGCCAGGCACGACGCGCGGCGCATCGAGGTCCTCGATACGCAGCAGCCACGCACCCCCGGCGGACCGCGCGTCCAGCCAGCTCGCCAGCGCTGCTACCAGCGAGCCGAAATGCAGGGGGCCGGTGGGGGACGGGGCGAAGCGACCGCGGGGACTCTGCTCAGTACTCAATGGACTTCATGGGCAGCTGGGGCTGTGCGGGCATCGGGTGAAGCTGATTATGACCCATGCAACAGCCGTCGATATCGCTGCCATGCGCGAGTGTTCAGGGCAGTGCCCATAGCAGCAGCAGCGGCAGCAGCAGGAATGCCAGCAGCGTGGAGACCACGATCGCACCGGCGACTTCGGCCGGATGACGATCGTAGCGGGCCGCCAGCAGGTAGTTGAACACAGCGACAGGCATGGCCGTCTGGATGATCACGACACCGCGAATCACGCCCTCGAGGCCGAACGCAGCCGTGATCAGCGCGCCCACACCAAGGCCCATCAGCAGCCTGAGCGCGGCCAGCCCGCAGGCCGGGGCCAGGCTGACCACGGGCAGGGTGCCGAGCGCATGGCCCAGCGCCAGCAGCATCAGTGGTATCGCCAGCCCGCCGACAAGGCCGACGGTGTTGGCCATCCACAGCGGCAGCGGCGTCCCGGTCACCAGCAGCAGCAGGCCGGCGACTGCCGCATAGATGATCGGTGTCTGCAGCAGCACGCGCCAGGCCGCCTGGCGCCCTTGGAACAGCGGTGCGATGACGAACTGCGCAACCGAGCCGACCAGGTAGTAGCCGAGCGCGAGCCCGAGGCCCTCGGCACCGAATGCAAACAGGCACAGCGGCAATCCGAGGTTGCCGGCGTTGCCGAAGACGACCGGCGGCAGGTAGCTGCGCAGCGGCTGGCCCAGCGCACGCAGGATCAGCCCTCCCACCGCGGCGCAGGCCCCGTGCGCCAGTACACCCACCCCCACCATGAACATGAATGTCGGTGTCGTCGCGTCCAGCGTCGCAATACCCTGCAGTATCAGGCACGGAACGCCAATGTTCATGACCAGCGAGGTCAGGAACTCGCGCTCGAACGGAACGCCGCTCCGGGCCCAGCCCCAACCAATCAGGACCGCGACCATGACCGGTGCAATGATCGGCAACAGCTGCTGGAACAAGCGGGAATCCCCGGTGCGGCTGACGGGCGGCAGACTGCTAGACTGAAGGCCTTTTCCGGCCACCCACGGAACGGCTGACGAGATGGGACATGATATCCGGCTGAAGGCCGGCGATGGCCATGAGTTCGATGCCTGGCTCGCAGAGCCCGCGACCCGCCCGCTGGGCGGTATCGTCGTGCTCCAGGAAGTCTTCGGGCTGACGGAGCACATCCGTGCGGTGACCGGGCGCTTCGCCGCCAGCGGCTTTCTTGCGATCGCACCTGCACTGTTCGACCGTGCACAGCCTGGCATCCAGCTCGCCTACGAAGACGTCGCGCGCGGCCGCGAGATCATGCTCGGGCTCGACATCGACCAGGTCATCACCGATGTCGCCGCTGCAGTGGACCACGTTACATGGGCGGGAAAGGTTGCCGCCGTTGGCTACTGCTGGGGCGGGTCGATCGCCGATCTCGCGGCCTGCCGACTGCCGCTCGCGGCCGCGGTCTCCTACTACGGCAGGATGACCACGAACTGGCTCGATGAGCAGCCGCAGTGCCCCGCACAGTACCACTTCGGCGGCCGGGATCCGCTGATCCCGCCGGAGCTGGTTGAACAGATACGGGCCGGACGACCCGACGGGGAGTTTCACCTCTATCCGGATGCCGGGCATGGCTTCAGCTGTGACGAGCGCAGCGACTGGCATCCCGAATGCGCCGCGCTGGCTGCGGAGCGCACGGCCAGCTTTCTGCAGCTCCACCTGTGGGACCAGACCTGACGCTGGGTGGCGCAGTGCAAGATGACCGCGAGCTGTTGTTGGCGCACATTAGCAGGGCAAGCATCACGCTGACCCGGAGGTGGGCCATGGACCACTGGACTCACAGGTTCTGCCCGGCACTCGCCAGGGCGCTGGCGATCGGCCTGGTGGCAGGCCTTGCGACGCTGGGCACCGGCTGCGCACAGCCTGGCGCCACCCGGGGCGATGACCCGGCCGAGCGCGCGCTCCTGACGGCGCGTAACCGCAACCTGGACCTGACCTGGCTGGAATCCCCGCCAGAGCCCGGGGTGTACCGGCGGGTGGCCGTCGAAGCGGAGCCCTTCGACTACCGTGACGTGCCCCCGGTTGCGCGCAACCTGCGCATTCCCCCCAACCGCAGCGAGTTTCCCATCAGCGAGCGTGACCGCGAGGAGCTGGAACGCCTGGTGGTCGAGATCTTCCGCGAGGAGCTCGGCCGCAGCGAACGCTTCGCGCTGAGTGACGAATCGGCAGCCCCGGCAGCGGATCTGCTGCTGGTCAGGGTACGCCTGCTGGACGTGATCTCGCGCGTGCCACCGGAGCCCGCCCAGCGCAGCCGGACATTCATCGACTCCGTGGGCGAGGCCACGCTGGTGCTGGAGCTGGTGGATTCGACATCAGGGAGCGTACTCGCGCGCGCCGCCGACCGGCGCAGTGCAGAGCCGGCGGGCTCTCCGGGTCCCGGGGGCTTCCGTGCGCTGCGCAGCTCCCGGGTGACCGCATGGCAGGAAGTGAGGCGGGCCACGCGCCGCTGGGCACGTGTGGCCGTCGGGCAACTCGACCAGTTGCCCGGCCCGCAGGTCGCTGCCAGCGGAGGCTGAACAGCCTGCGGCTCAGGCAGCCACCGGGTTCGACAGCGTGCCGACGCCAGTGATCTCGACCTCGACGCGGTCCCCTGGCCTCAGCCAGCGTGGCGGGCTGCGCGCAAACCCCACCCCACCGGGCGTGCCTGTGCTGATCACGTCGCCGGGCATCAGCTGGCAGAACGTCGCGCAATACTCGACGATGGCCGGCACGTCAAAACACATCTCCCCGATGCTGGCCGACTGCATCACCTCCCCGTTGATGCGCGTCTCGAGCCGCAGCTGCGCCGGATCCTGCAGTTCATCCGGGGTGACCAGCCAGGGCCCGAGGCTGCCGCTGGCGGGGAAGTTCTTTCCGGCAGTGAACTGGCTGGTGTGGCGCTGCCAGTCGCGGGCGGAGCCGTCCATCAGGCAGGTGTAGCCGGCGATGCAGTCGGCCACGTCCTGACGGCGGATCCTGTAAGCCGGTCTGCCGATCACGATCGCGAGCTCGCCCTCATAGTCGTACTCGCTCGAGGCGGCAGGGACACGCAGAGGTTCCCCATGGCCCACCAGGCTCTCGGCGAAACGCACGAACAGGGTCGGCCAGGGGGGTGGTTCCCGCCCCATCTCCCGGATGTGCGGCAGGTAGTTCACTCCGACGCACAGCACCTTGCCCGGATCGGGAATCAAGGGCAGGAAACTCAGCGCCGAGGCATCGGCCGCCCGCTGGCTGCGGGCCAGTGCGGCCGCCTCCTCCAGTGCGCCCGCAGCCAGCACCCCCTTCAGGCCTGGCCAGGGGGCACCCTCCGGCAACGGGAAGATGTTCCCGTCCTCGACGAGGGCTACGGTCGGCCTGTCTCCAACCAGCGCACTGGCAAGTCTCATGCTTTTCTCTCCGGCAGATCGCGAACCGCAAAGCTGGCAAGTGGCCTATCATAAGCCGGCGGCGCGCAGCAGCCACTACTCTGCTGGTGCCGCACCTGCCGGAGTGCCGACTGCAGGAAAACCATGAAAGCGAAGCCGGCCGCAAGACTCGCCGAAGGCCCAGTAAGCCGCTCGATCTGGTCGCTGATGCTGCCGATGATGATCGGCATGGTCGCCCTGCTCTCCTACAACGTAGCCGATACCTTCTTCGTCGGGCAGCTGGGTACGCCGGAACTCGCGGCGATGAGCTTTACCTTCCCGGTGGGCTTTATCGTCGGTGCCCTTTCGATGGGCCTGGGGGTCGGCACCTCGGCGGTCGTTGCCCGGCTCTTCGGCTCCGGTGACCGCGACGAGATCCAGCGCATCACCGCCCATGCGATCCTGCTGGGCGTGCTGGTCGGAGCCCTGGTGCTGGTCGCCGGGCTGCTGACAATCGAGCCGGTATTCAGGCTTCTGGGCGCAGATGACGAGACGCTGCCACTGATCGAGCGCTACATGCGCATCTACTACTGGGGCGGCATATTCATGGTTGTCCCGATGATCGCGAACTCGGTACTGCGCGCCTCCGGGGACGCGATCCGGCCCGCACGAATCATGACGCTGGCGGCACTGTTCAACATCGTTCTGGACCCGATCCTGATCTTCGGCCTGTTTGGCATGCCGCGCCTCGAGCTCGAGGGTGCAGCGCTGGCCACCGTCATCGCCAACGTGGGCACCCTGCTGGCCGCCCTGGGCCTCGTCGTGTTCCGCGAGCGGCTGGTTGCCCTCGACCAGCTGGCTCCGCGGCTCATCCTGGACTCGTGGAGCCGGATCCTGCACATCGCGCTGCCCTCGATGACCAGCAGCCTGGTCGCACCGATGACCACGGCTTTCATCACCTGGCAGGTTGCACAGTTCGGGACCGAGGCCGTGGCCGGCTTTGGCATGGCTTCTCGCATCGAGGGCCTCGCGCTGCTGGTACTGATGTCGCTTAGCGCAGCCATGACGCCGTTTACGGGGCAGAATTTCGGTGCCGGGAGACTGGACCGGGTACGCGAGGGCATGTACTTCGCCTGGAAGATCTCCCTGCTTTACGGGGCCGGCATGGCGCTGCTGCTGCACGTGGCAGCACCGGGTATCGCCGCGCTGTTCACCGACGACGAGGCTGCCCGCGAAGCCGCGGTACTCCATCTGCGCATCGTTCCGCTCGGTTACCTTGCGCTGGGTGTGGCGATGACCGTCAACGGCGCACTGAATGCGCTCGGCCGGCCCGTGGCCGCGATGCTGGTCTCACTCTCGCGCACCCTGCTTGTCTATGCGCCGCTGGCCTGGCTGCTGGCGCGCTTCTTCGGGCTGCCCGGCGTCTTCATTGCGGCGGCTACGGCCAGTGCCGTGGCGGGGGCAGTCGGACTGGCCTGGTTCCTTCATGTTCTGCGGCAGCATGAGCGCGATGCCCGGGCCGGCCAGTGAGTCCGGCCCGGGCACGCGCCGGGCTGCGGGGCATGTATGCTGTGTGCTGACGCCGGGCGCTTCCGGCCGTGGAGCACAGGAATGAGGTATCCGAAATTGACTGTTTTCCTCGCGATCGTGGTCATTATCGTCGCCTGGATACTGATCTCGGGCCATGAACCGGCACGAGAAAATGCGGGTCTGGCACCGATGTCGGGCCAGCCGGGCGAGGGCCCGGTGTTCGTGATCGGCGGAACGCGTGGAACCGGGCTCGAGATCGTCCGCATCCTGCGTGAACGCGGCGAGAATGTGGCCATTCTGGCGCGCGAAGGCTCAAGCACTGCGGCCGCCGAAGCCCTGGGCGCACGCATCGTGCGCGGGGATGCGATGAATCCGCCCGACCTCCAGGCGGCGCTCGCCGACGGCGGCTACCGCGCCGTGATATCCACGCTCGGCGGCGGAGTGCGAGGCGGCCCGCGGCCTGATTTCGAAGGCAACCGCAACGCGGTGGATGCGGCACGCGCAGCCGGTATCCGGCGCTTCGTGCTGGTGACCGTGATCGGGGCCGGCGAATCCTACAGGGCAGCACCTTTCATTGCGCGGCGTTTCCTGGCCGAGGTGATCGTCGACAAGACGCGGGCCGAGGACTTCCTGAAGACCAGCGGTCTCGACTACACGATCATCAGGCCCGGTGGACTGCTGAACCATCCGGCGGAAGCGCGGTCGTTCCTGACACCGGATACCCGGGCGATGAGCTGGATCGGGCGCCAGGACCTTGCCCGCCTGACCGTGCAGGCGCTGGATGACCCGGCCGCGGTCGACCAGGTCTACCATGCACACGATCCCGACCGCACGCGCTTCTGGGCCATGTTCTCCGGACGCTGAACATGCCGCGCAGGGTGCTGGTTATCGATGGCCACCCTGATGGCAGCGGCCGGCGCTTCATCCATGCGCTCGCCGGGGCGTACTCTGCCGGTGCCGAAGCTGGTGGGCATGCAGTGCGGCAGCTGACCACAGGCCAGCTGGAGTTTCCGCTGCTCAGGCGCAACGAGGACTTCACTGAGGGCACTCCGCCGCCCGATATCCTCGCGGCTCAGGACGCGATCCGCGAAGCCGACCACCTCGTGCTGCTCTTCCCGCTCTGGATGGGTGACATGCCGGCGCATTTCAAGGGCTTTCTCGAGCAGGTGTTCAGCCAGGGCTTCGCGCTGGGGGACACGAGCAGCGGTGGACTCCCGGAGCGGAAACTCAAGGGAAAGTCGGCGCGCATCGTCGTGACAATGGGCATGCCGGCGTTCATTTACCGCCTGTTCTTCCGGGCACATGCCGTCAGGGCGCTGGCAGGTCTCGCGCTGCGCCTTGCCGGGGTGCGGCCGGTGCGCACGACGCTGATAGGCCGGATCGAAAGCATCGGCGACGCCGGCCGCGCCCGCTGGCTTGCGAGGCTGCACCGGCTGGGGATGCGGGCAGCCTAGCCGCCGGCCGCCTGTCTCAGCCCTCGCCCCGCAGCTGGTCCAGGATCGAGGGATTCTCCAGTGTGGAGGTGTCCTGGGAGATCTCCTCACCCCGGGCGATCGAGCGCAGCAACCTGCGCATGATCTTGCCCGAGCGCGTCTTGGGCAGGTTGTCGGTGAGGCGGATATCGTCGGGCCGCGCGATCGCCCCAAGCTCCTCCGCCACCCATGCCCGAAGCTCCTCCGTGAGAGCGGCGGCCGCGGCACCCATCGGCCGGTCGCCCCGCAGCACGACATAGGCGAATATCGCCTCACCCTTGATCTCATGGGGCCGGCCGACAACCGCGGCCTCGGCCACGCGCGGATGGGCCACCAGGGCCGACTCGACTTCCATGGTGCCAAGCCGGTGGCCAGCTACGTTGAGGACGTCGTCGATCCGGCCCATGATCCAGAAGTAGCCGTCACGGTCCCGGTGGGCACTGTCGCCAGCCGTATAGAAGCGGCCATCGAAACGGGCCCAGTAGGTATCCAGATAGCGCTGGTTGTCACCCCAGATGGTCCGCGCCATCGAGGGCCATGGCTCGCGGATCACCAGGTATCCGCCCTTGTTCTCGTCAGTTACCGGCTCTCCGGATTCGTCGACGATGTCGGCGAAGACTCCCGGCAGCGGCAGCGTGCATGATCCGGGCTTGGTCGACGTCACGCCCGGAAGGGGGGAGATCATGATGGCGCCGGTCTCAGTCTGCCACCAGGTATCGACCACCGGGCAGCGCCCGCCTCCGATCACATCGCGATACCACATCCAGGCTTCCGGGTTGATTGGTTCGCCGACCGTGCCCAGCAGCCGCAGGCGCGACAGGTCATGGCGCGCAGGAATGTCGTCACCGAGCTTCATCAGCGCACGTATTGCCGTGGGCGCGGTGTAGAACACCGTGACCCCGAGGCGCTCGCAGATGCTCCAGAAGCGCCCGCCATCCGGGACGCTAGGCGCGCCCTCGTACATGACGATGGTGGCCCCGGCAGCGAGCGGCCCGTAACAGACGTAGCTGTGCCCGGTGATCCAGCCGACGTCGGCCGTGCACCAGAAGACGTCATCTTCACGCAGGTCGAAAACCCACTTGGTCGTCAGCTTCGCACCGAGCAGGTAGCCACCGGTCGAATGCTGTATGCCCTTGGGCTTGCCGGTCGACCCCGAGGTATAGAGCAGGAACAGCGGGTGCTCTGCGCCGACGAACACCGGCGGGCACTGGTCGGGCTGGTCGGCGACGAGGTCCGACCACCAGGTGTCCCGTCCTGGCTGCATGGCGACCGGCGCGCCAGTGCGGCGCAGCACGACCATCGCTTCAACGGTATCGCAGCCATCGGCGACCGCCTTGTCGGCCGCAGCCTTGAGCTCGATGACCTTGCCCCCGCGGTGGCCGCCGTCGGCCGTAATCACGAGCCGCGCGCCTGTATCCTGGATGCGGTCACGCAGCGAGTGCGCCGAGAAACCGCCGAATACGACCGAATGCACGGCACCGATTCGTGCACAGGCCTGCATCGCGATCACGGCCTCGGGCACCATCGGCATGTAGATGACCACGCGGTCACCGGAGCCGATGCCGAGGGCCTTCAGGCCATTGGCGAGGCGGCAGACCTCGCCATGCAGTTCGCGGTAGGTCAGGCGCCGGCTGTCCCCGGGCTCGCCCTCGAACAGGATGGCCGTGCGCTCCGCGTGCGTGGCCAGGTGCACATCGAGGCAGTTCCACGACGCGTTAAGCTCGCCATCGGCGAACCAGCGGAAATTCGGGGCCTGCCCTCGGTCCAGAACCTCACTGAAAGGCCGGTGCCAGGACAGTTCCTCGCGGGCAAGCCCGGCCCAGAACTCCTCCAGGTTGCGTTCGGCGTGTGCCTGCATGGCGGACAGCGCCACGCGGTTGATGCGGGCCTTGCCGATGAAACCGGCATCGGGCGGAAACTTGCGGTCCTCGCGCAGTATCGAGTCCAGATTGTCCCTGCTCATGATGGTTGCCCCCTTCCAGGCAGCGATTCGCCGGGCACGACGGGCGCGGCCCGGGACGAGAGGGTCCCATGTTAACGAATCCAGGCCGGCTCGCGTTTCTCGCGCAGGCTGCGGGCCAAGCGCCGGTGCAGTGGACTGCTGCGTGGAATGTGGGCCAGCAGGAATTCCATCTGGTCAGCCAGGACCCTGCGCCCCTTCAGGTAGATGTACTCGGCATAAGTCGGCGTGAAGGGCACCGCGACGAGCTGCAGGCCCGCCTGCTCCGGCGTGCGGCCGCCCTTGTGATTGTTGCAGCGACGGCAGGCCGTGACCACGTTGTTCCAGGCATCGCCACCGCCTTGGCTCAGCGGCGTTACGTGGTCACGCGTGAGTTCCCGTGACTGGAACACAAGGCCGCAGTACAGGCAAAGATTGGAGTCACGCCGGAACAGGGTCTTGTTGTTCAGGGGAGGCACGTAGTCTCGTGGCCCTCCGCCCAGGTCCGGCGATCGGCCGACCGTTGCGATGATGGAGTTGACTTCGACGGTGCTGCGCAGGCCACTGCGGGAACTGATGCCACCCCGGACGCGGTAAAGCAGCGAACCGCAGCTGTAGGCAACCTGGCCAAGGCAATAAAGGCGCACCGCATCCCGGTAGTCCACCCACTCCAGCGGCATCCCGGCGACGTCCGTGCGAAGCGCCTGCTGCGAGAAATCGTTTGCTGGCAGATCCGGCGGCATGACTCCCGTGTCCTGCTAGGCCGCCTTCTATCATGCAAGTTCCGGATGAAAAATCAATGAACCAGCCAGCCTGGCACTACCTCGCCGAGCGCCCCTTTTGTGTCATCATTGGAGCCTGCGAGCGGCCCGCGCGTACGGGCGGCCAGCGGCACACACGGGGAACAGCCTCGCTGCGTGCCGTGACTGTCAACAATTCAGCGGGGTACCCATGCCAGTAACTTTAGGCGCGGTCCGGGAGACCGTCGCGGGCGAAGCGCGGGTGGCGATTGTTCCGGAGGTGCTGCGCAAGCTGGGCGAGCGCGGCGTGCGCGTGCTGATCGAGTCCGGCGCTGGCAGCAGCGCGGGCTTCCGCGACGAGGATTTTGCCGGGGCGGAAATCGCCCCCGATGCTGCCACCGTCCTCGGAGCAGCCGACGTGCTGCTGACGGTGCAGCCGCCGTCCCCGGCGCAGCTGGCGGTCCTGCGCAGCGGCAGCACGGTGGTCGGCTTCATGCAGCCGCATCGCCAGGACGAGCTGCTGCGGCTGATGTGCGAGCGCCAGGTGACCAGCTTCGCGATGGAGCTGATCCCCCGCATCTCCCGGGCCCAGTCGATGGACGCACTCTCCTCCCAGGCTGCGGTGGCAGGTTACAAGGCCGTGCTGCTCGCAGCCGTCGAGCTGGACAAGTTCCTGCCGATGCTGACGACGGCGGCCGGCACCATCAGGCCCTCACAGGCGCTGGTGCTCGGCGCGGGCGTGGCCGGACTGCAGGCGATCGCGACGCTGCGGCGGCTGGGTGCCCAGGTCGAGGCCTTCGACGTCCGTGCGGCGACCCGGGAACAGGTCGAGTCACTCGGCGCACGATTCGTCGAGACTGGCATCACCGCCGAGGGCAAGGGCGGCTATGCGCGCGAACTCACCGCGGAGGAACGCGCGGGCCAGCAGACCGTGATCGACCGCCACATCGCGAAGGCCGACATAGTGATCACGACGGCAGCAGTGCCCGGGAGGCCGGCCCCGCGCCTCGTCAGCCGTGAGGCCGTGGCTGCGATGAAGCCGGGAGCCGTCATCGTCGACCTCGGCGCCGAGAGCGGCGGCAACTGCGAGCTCACCCGGCCCGGGGAGACGGTGATCGAACATGGCGTTCATGTGATCGGCCCGGTCAACCTGGCTGCCAGCGTTGCCCGGCACGCCAGCGAGATGTATGCGCGCAACCTGTACAACCTGCTGCAGCCGGCGCTGGTGGACGGGGAGCTGGCGATCGACTGGGATGACGAGGTGTTCGCAGGCGCCGTGCTCACACATGCCGGGGAGGTACGGCACGCGCCCACCCGGTCCGCGCTGGGTCTCGAGGGAGGTTCCGCCAGTGATTGAGGGGTTCATAGCACTTTACATATTCATGCTGGCAGCGTTCACGGGTTACGAGGTGATCGCCCGCGTTCCCGTGATCCTGCATACGCCACTGATGTCAGGTTCGAACTTCATCCACGGGATCGTGCTGATCGGGACCATGGTGGCCCTGGGGCACGCGCAGACTCCGCTGGAACAGGCGATTGGCTTCGTCGCCGTCGTGCTGGGTGCCGGCAACGCGGTCGGCGGCTACGTTGTCACCGAGCGCATGCTGGAGATGTTCAAGTCCAGCCGCAAGGACGGCTAGATGGGAATCCTGCTCGACGTTGCCTACTTCACCGCTGCAGTCCTGTTCATCCTGGGGCTCAAGCAGATGGCCTCGCCTGTCACCGCGCGGCGCGGAATCGTCTGGGCTGGCGCCGGCATGGTGCTGGCAACCGCGGTCACCTTCTTTCATCCCGAAGTCGAGGGGCTCACCAACTACCTGCTGATCTTTCTCGCAATAGGACTCGGCGGCGGGCTGGCCTGGTGGAGCGGCAAGAAGGTCGCAATGACCGACATGCCCCAGATGATCGCGCTCTACAACGGCATGGGAGGCGGAGCCGCGGCCGGCATCGGCGTGATCGCGCTTATGCAGGCACAGGACATGTCGCTACTGATCCAGGGGATAGCCGCGGTCGGTGTGCTGATCGGCGCCGTGGCGTTTTCTGGCTCCCTGGTCGCCTTCGCGAAGCTCCAGGGCATCATGCAGAAGACCATGCGCTTCTCCGGACAGCAGTGGTTCAACCTGCTGATATTTGCCATCACCCTGGGCCTTGGACTGATGCTCGCGTTCGCCGGCAACGAGGTCAGCGGGGCCGCGCTGCTGGCCTTCGTGCTCCTGGCCCTGGCGTTCGGGGTACTGATGACTCTGCCCATCGGGGGCGCGGACATGCCGGTGGTGATCTCCCTGTACAACGCGCTGACGGGGCTGGCCGTCGGGTTCAAGGGCCTGGTGCTGGACAACCCGGCGCTCATGATCGCAGGCATTGTTGTCGGTGCGGCAGGCACGCTGCTGACCCAGCTGATGGCCCGGGCGATGAACCGATCGCTGGCCAGCGTCCTGTTCAGTGGATTCGGTGATACCGGCTCAGCCCAGTCGGGTGAGGCCACCGGCAGCATGAAGCCGATCGACGCCGCGGATGTCGGTGTGATGATGGCGTTCGCCGACAAGGTGATCGTGATCCCCGGGTACGGGATGGCCGTGGCCCAGGCCCAGCACAAGGTGTGGGAGCTCTGCCAGCTGCTGATCGAGCGTGGCGTCAAGGTGCGCTTCGCAATCCACCCGGTGGCTGGGCGCATGCCCGGCCACATGAACGTGCTTCTGGCCGAGGCCGGCGTGCCCTATGACCTGATCCAGGACCTCGACGAGATCAATCAGGAGTTCGAGACCACCGACGTGGCGCTCGTCATCGGTGCCAACGATGTCGTGAACCCTGTGGCGCGCACGGACCCGTCGAGCCCGATCTACGGCATGCCGATACTCAATGCGGACAAGGCGAGGAACGTGATCGTCGTCAAGCGCGGCCAGGGTGCCGGCTTCTCCGGGATCGAGAACGCGCTGTTCTTCCTGGACCAGACACGCATGCTCTACGGGGACGGGCAGTCTGTGGCGGCGGAGCTGATCCAGGCGGTCAAGTCACTCTGACCGCCCGGGATACGACAGCCCGAATATTCACAGCCCCGCGCTGGCAGCGAGTTATGTCGCGCTTCGCCGCAACAGAATCAGGAAACTATTATAAGTTTCTGATTTTACTATCATACGCTGCCAGGCCACTTTTTGACCAAACTGTGACAGGTGCCCGCGCGGCGCGGCTTGTGGACCTTTGGCCCCATTCTGTCCACAGAGTTATCCACAGAATCTGTGGACAAAGCCGGCGACGCCGGAGCGCCGCGTGACCGACCGGCCCAGGCTGCTTGCGGTCGCCGTGCCTGTTCCGGTGCATCGCACGTTCGATTACCTGCCACCGCCGACTGCAGCGAAGCCCGCGCAGCCGGGACAACGCGTCCGCGTGCCTTTTGGCCGGAGCACGCGGATCGGCGTCATCACGGCGGTACATAACCGGCCGGCCGCGATGCCGGAGCGCCTTCGAGCCGCCTGCGAGATCCTGGACGAGGCCCCCCTGGTTCCCGATGACCTGCGCGAACTGCTGCTGTTCGCCGCCCGGTATTACCAGCATCCGGTCGGTGAGGTGTTTGCCTCGGCGCTCCCTGGCGGGCTGCGGACTGGCGGCACAGCTGTCGCTCACAGGCGGGTCTACCGCCCGGCCGCAAGGCTGCCGGACAAGACAGAGCTGGCCAGCCAGCTTGCGCGCGCGCCGCTCCAGGCAGAGCTGATGCGCCGGATCCTGGCTGCGCCCGCAGGCCTCGGAGCAGAGGTGCTGGCGGACGCGGGCCGCGACTTCCGCCGCGCGCTCAGGGCGCTTGAGGGCCGTGGGTTGGTCGAGCCGATTGAACAGCCCGTAAATGACGAGCCCCTGGCCCCGGGGGGGCAGCCCAAGCCGGGGCCACCGCTCAACGAGTCGCAGCAGGCGGCAGCCCGTGCGATCCTCGCGCGGCCGGGCTTTGCCTGCCACCTGCTGGACGGGATCACCGGCAGCGGCAAGACCGAGGTGTACCTCGCCTGCATGGAACAGGTGATCGCCTGTGGCCGCCAGGCGCTGGTACTGGTGCCGGAGATTGCACTCACGCCGCAGCTGCTCGCACGTTTTCGCAGCCGCCTGGGCACGGCCGTCGTCGAGCTGCATTCGGGCCTTGCCGATGGTGAACGCCTGCGCAACTGGGCCGCAGCGCGCGATGGCCGCGCCTCGGTCGTGATCGGGACCCGCTCCGCGGTGTTCGCACCGCTCGCGGCACCCGGGCTGCTGGTGGTTGATGAGGAGCACGATGCCTCCTACAAGCAGCACGAAGGGTTTCGCTATTCGGCCCGGGATCTCGCCGTCTGGCGCGGCCGCCAGCACGGGCTGCCTGTCGTCCTGGGTTCGGCCACCCCATCGCTGGAATCGCTGGAAAACTGTCGCAGCGGGCGCTACGGGAGGCTCGTGCTTCCGGCGCGTGCCGGCGGGGCGAGCAGCCCGCGTGTGCGCCTGGTCGATCTGCGCAGCGAGAGGCAGCATGGCGGGCTCAGCCTCGCGCTGCGCGAGGCGATGCACCGCCACCTTGCCGCCGACGGGCAGGTGCTGCTGTACCTGAACCGGCGTGGTTTCGCGCCGGTGCTGCTATGCCCCGGATGTGGCTGGGTGGCCGGGTGCAGGCGCTGCGACTCGCGGATGGTCGTGCACCACGCGCGGGGGCGGCTGGTCTGCCATCACTGCGGCAACGAGGCGGCCCTGGTGCAGCACTGCCCGGAGTGCAGCGGCCCGCTCAAGCCAATGGGGCAGGGCACCGAGCGGCTGGAGCAGGTGCTGGCTGAGGAATTTCCGGACTGGCCGGCCGAACGCATAGATCGCGATACGACGCGCCGACGCGGCGAACTGGACCGGCGGCTGGCGCGGGTCCGCAGTGCCGAGGCGCGGATCCTGGTCGGGACACAGATGGTGTCCAAGGGTCACGACTTCCCGCGGGTCACGCTGGTCGGCGTACTGGATACCGACCAGGGTCTGTTCGGCACCGACTTTCGCAGCAGCGAGCGGCTGGCCCAGGCGCTGGTGCAGGTCGCCGGCCGGGCCGGCCGGGCCGATCGTCCCGGCGAGGTGCTGGTGCAGACCTGCTTCCCGAACCACCCGCTGCTGCACACGCTGCTGGCCAGCGGATACGGCCGCTTTGCCGAACTGGCGCTCGAGGAACGACGGGCCGCAGGCTGGCCCCCGAGCTCCAGCCTGTGCCTGCTACGCGCCGAGGCACGAGACAGGACAGCGACCTTCGGTTTCCTGGCGCAGGCTCGAACCGCGGCGAACCAGCCAGCGGGAATCAGCCTGCTGGGGCCGGCGCCGGCGCAGATGGAGCGCCGGTCGGGCCTGTATCGCGGGCAGCTGCTGCTGCGAGCAGCTGAGCGGACGACGCTGCAGCAGTTCCTGCCCGCCTGGCGGGACCGTCTCGAGTCTCTTGTCGGCGCCCGCAGGGTGCGCTGGAGCCTCGACGTGGATCCGCTGGAGCTGGCCTGAGCCCGCAGCCTGCTAGAATTCGCCCGCCAACCCGGCCCGCCTCCCCGCTACGACCCACCAGCATGGACATCGAACTGCATATCGCCCGGCGCCTGTGCCCGGCGCTGGAACTGCCCCCGGATCAGACGGGAACGCTGGCCGGCGCCCTGGTCCGGCCGCCGACCCCGGCACACGGTGACCTCGCCCTGCCCTGCTTTGGCTTTGCGCGCAGCCTGCGTCGCTCGCCCCAGCAGATCGCCGCCTCGCTGGCCGGCAAGCTGGAGCCGGATGAGGTCATCGCCGGTGCCGAGGCGGCTGGTCCCTACCTGAATATCCGGCTGAACCGCCCGGCAGTGACAGCCAGCGTTCTCGGGGACGTGCTGGCAGACCCCGGGGCCTACGGCCGGCGTGACCTCGGCCGTGGCGGAGTGGTCGTGCTGGACTTCTCCGCACCGAACATTGCCAAGCCCTTTCATTTCGGGCACCTGCGCTCGACCAACCTGGGTGCGATCCTGGGCCGCCTGCTCGAGCACATGGGTTATCGGGTCTTCCGGAAGAACTACCTGGGCGACTGGGGCACGCAGTTTGGTTTCGTTATCTATGCCTGGCAGCGCTGGGGTGACGAGTGGGCGCTGGAGAAAGGCGCCATCGACTACCTGGTAAGCCTCTACATCCGCGCCTACCAGGAAAGTGAGGGCGATCCGGGCGTGCGCGAACAGGCACGAGAGCTCTTCCGGCGACTGGAGCAGGGGGACCCGGACATACGGGCACTGTGGGCACGCTTCCGCGAACTGTCGCTGGCGGGCTTCATGGACACCTATCGCCGGCTCGGTGTCAGCTTCGACAGCTACGACGGAGAGGCCGCCATCAACCCGCAGGTCAGGCCGATCATCGAGCGTTTCCAGCGGGCCGGTGTCGCGGTGCAGTCGGAAGGCGCGCTGGTGGTCGAGGTATCAGACGTGATCGGCCGGGAAATCGCACCCTGCATGCTGCAGAAGTCCGATGGGGCCTCCACCTATGCTGCCCGCGACTGCGCCGAGGCACTGGACCGCTTCGAGCGCCATGGTTTCGTTGCCAACATCTACGTGGCTTCCCGGCAGGAGGACCACTTCGCCCAGGTTTTCGCTGCGCTCGGGAAGCTGGCCGAGGCGGAGGGCTGGCGCGAAAACTGGGCGCAGCGCTGCGAGAACATCAGCTTCGGCTTCGTGCGCGGCATGTCCACGCGGAAGGGGGAGGCGGTCTGGCTGTCCGACGTGCTGGATGAGGCCCGGGACCGGGCCAGGCGCGTGCGCACCCAGAAGGCGGCACAGAATCCCCAGGGCTTTCCCGAGCTGCTGGGTGCCGACCTCGACGAGGTCAGCGAGGCGGTGGGCCAGGCAGCCCTGCTGTACTTCGACGTCTCGTCACGGCGCATGAGCGACATCAGCTTCGACTGGAACACGGTGCTGCAGTTCGAGGGCAACACCGGGCCCTACCTGCAGTACACGCACGCACGCATCGGCGGGATCTTCCGCAAGACAGGACAGGTCGCGTCGGGCGACCTGGCGGAGATCGCGCCGCTGCTCGAAAACGAGGAGGAATGGCAGCTGGTGCTGCACCTGCGGGCCTATGCCGACACCCTGGAACGTGCCTGCGTGCACCGTGAACCCTTCGAGCTGGCAAACTATCTTTATGCGCTGTGCAGCCTGGTAAATACCTTCTACAACCGGCACAAGGTACTGGGTACCGGCCCCGGACTGGAACGTGCGCGGCTCGCGCTGCTGGGCGCCACGCAGGCGGTTCTGGCAGGCGGGTTGCGGCTGCTGGGCATCCGTCCGCTGGACAGGATGTAGCATGAGACCCCGAGACCCGGTTACGGCAGCCGGCACGAACTGATGGCACGAAGCAGGCGAAGCAGGAGCCGGCGGAGAAAGGCCAGGGGTGGTTCCGGGATGACATGGCTCGCAGCCGGCCTGGTCACCGGGCTGCTGCTGGCGGCCCTGCTATGGCTGCGCATGGAGTCTCAGGCACCCGCCATGGCCCCGGCGGCCCCGGTTGCTCCAGCAACGCCGCTACCAGTCAGCCCGGTCGAGCCCGAGGCACCGGACCCACTGCGTGAACGTTTCCAGTTCTACGACCTTCTGCCCAGGCAGGAGGTTGTTGTCCCCGGCCGGGCCGAAGAGCGGCGGGCACCACCCCCTGCAGCGGCGGCGCCGCCATCAGGACAGTACATGCTGCAGGCAGGGTCGTTCCGGCGCCATGCGGATGCCGATGGCGTCAAGGCACGCCTGGCGATGCTGGGTATCCAGGCCAGCATAGAGTCAGTCACGCTCGAGGGCAGCGAGATGCATCGTGTGCGTATCGGGCCGCTGCGTGATACTGCGGAAGTCGAGCGGGTGCGCGAACGCCTGAGCCGCGAGCAGATCGACGTATTCGTGCAGCGTGTCGGAGACTGAGCGCTCAGCCGTGCCCGGTACGGGTGAACGGCGTCACGTTGCCGTGCGACGGCCGGGCCCGGGGCTCCACCCATCCGGAAAGATGACGCCTGACGAGCTCCGTCAGGCAATCGACATGCGCGTTGCTGTCGTTCAGTGCCGGGATGTACTCGAGCGTCTCGCCACCATGACGGCTGAACTGGCCGCGCAGGCCGATCGCGACTTCCTCCAGTGACTCCAGGCAGTCCAGGGAGAACCCCGGGCAGACAACAGCCAAGCGGCGGGGGGCCCGCCCCCCGCCAGACCCGCCACTGCATCGTCGGTATAGGGCCTGAGCCATTCCTGGAACCCGAAACGTGACTGGAAGCTGACACTCCACTGCCCCGGCTGCAGGTTCAGGCGCGCGGCCAGCAGCCGAGCGCTCCGCTGGACCTGCTCCAGGTACGGATCTCCCCGCTCGACGTAGGCACGGGGCATGCTGTGGAACGACATCAGCAGGTGGTCGGCTCGCCCTTCCCTCTCCCACCAGCCCTCGATGCTGGCAGCCATCGCATCGATGTAGCCCGGCATGTCGTGATAGTCGCGCACGAGGCGCAGCTCCGGCAGGTCGCGCCACTGGGTCAGTTCGGCGGCAACCCGGTCGAAGACCGAAGCCGTGGAGACAGCCGCATACTGGGGATAAAGGGGCAGGACGAGCATCCGCGTGCACCCGGCATCGCGCAACCGGCGCAGTCCATCGCGTATCGACGGCCCGCCGTAGTTCATCCCGAGCTCGACATGCACCCGCCCGTCACACTGATCGGCGAGCCGCGCCGCCAGGCGGTCGCGCAACCTTCGCGCATGGACCAGCAACGGCGAGCCCTCGGCCGTCCAGACTGCAGCATACGCCTTTGCCGAGCGTCGCGGGCGCAGCCGCAGCACGACCCCGTGCAGAACGGGCAGCCAGAGCCAGCGGGGCAGCTCCACCAGGCGCGGGTCGGCCAGCATCTCGGCGAGAAAGCGGCGCACCGCGCGGGGCTCCGCCTGATCCGGCGTGCCGGTGTTCGCAAGCAGCACACCCGCCTGGCGCGCGTACCGGGCTGCGTGCCCGCTTTCGCGACCGGCGCTCACCTACAAAGCTCCATCACCCTCAGTCTTCCGCGGCGGACCGGAAATCGACGCCGAGCGAGCGCAGCTTCCGGTACAGGTGCGTGCGCTCCATACCGACACGCTTGGCCAGCTGGCCCACCCGTCCTCCGCACAGGGCCAGCTGCTCGGTCAGGTAGGCACGTTCGAAATGTTCCCGGGCCTCGCGCAACGGCAATGCAAGCAGGTCCTGCTTGACCAGCGGTTCATGCACCAGCGCAGCCGGCTTCAGGTGCCTCTCGAGCTCAGCCAGGCTGACCTCCTCGCCGCCACCTGCGACCAGCAGCCGGCGCACCAGCGCTTCCATCTCGCGCACGTTGCCGGGCCACGGATAGTTGCGCAGCCGGTTCTGCGCCGCCATGGCAAATCGACGAAACCCGAGGCGCTCCTCGTCGACCAGCTTCTCGACCCAGAAACGAAGCAGATCATTGATGTCGTCGGGACGCTCACGCAGCGGAGGTACGCTCAGCTGCAGCACCGCCAGCTGCGCATAGAGATCGGTGCGCAGGCCATGGTGCGACGGGTCGACGTCGATGCCCGGCTGCGCGGTGCTGACCAGGCGCAGGTCAAGGGGCACGGGTCCGCTGCTCCCCGGCCGGACGAAGCTGCCTTGGGAAAGCGTGCCGGAGAGCAGCCGCTGCGCATCCTGGCAGAGGTCGGCAACCTCCTGGATCAGCAATGTGCCGCCATTGGCCTGCTCCAGCACGCCGGGCTGGTCACCACCCAGGAGCACCTCCGCGGCCTGCCCATCGGGAACGGCCGCAGCCACCAGGTTGACCAGCGGGCGGGCGGCGCGTGGCCCCGCCGCATGCAACTGGCCAGCAAGCAGGCTGCGTGCGGTTCCGGGCTCACCGATCAGCAGCAGGGGCTCGCTGCGCTGGGCGAAACGCTGCAGTTCGGCATGCAGTGCGCGCATGCTTTGGCTGCGTCCAACCGGCATCTGCAGCGTCGGCATCGCCCCGCGGCGCGTGGTGGTGCGGCCCGCTGCACCCCCTTCCAGGGCTTTCTCCACGGTGCGCAGAAGACGTGCCAGCGAAATGGGCTTCTCGATGAAGTCGACCGCACCCAGGCGTGTCGCCTCGACCGCGGTTTCGACGGTGCCATGTCCCGAAAGGATCACGACGGGGCACTGCAGCGCCCCCTGCTCGGACCACTCCCGCAGCAGCGATATGCCATCCACGTCGGGCATCCAGATATCGAGGAAGACCAGGTCGAAACGCTGCTCGCGCGCCCGGCGACGGGCTTCCTGGCCATCCCCGGCGACCTGGACCTGATAGCCCTCCTCGCGCAGGATCTCGCCGATCGTCTCGCGGATATCACTCTCGTCGTCGACGACCAGGATGCTCGCTGCAGTCATACGCGTTCCCTCAAGCCCTCATGGCTGCCCGGCGGCGCCTCGTTTTCCCGCTGCGGGCCGCGCAGGGGCAAGTGTAGCGTGATGCGCGCACCACCTGCCGGCAGGTTCTCCGCCTGCACACTGCCCCCGTGCTCCTCGACCAGCCGCTTGACGATGGCGAGGCCCAGACCCGTCCCTTTCTTCTTGGTCGTCACGTAAGGCTCGAATATCTGTGGCAAGGCCACGGGGTCGATACCTGGGCCATTGTCCGTGACAGCGATGCGGGCCATCTCGCGTCCATTGACCTCGACCAGACCCGTCTCGACGAGCACGCTGGCCCCGGCCTGCTGCGGGTCCTGCGCCTCCAGCGCATTCCGGATCAGGTTGTGCAACAGCTGGCGCAGCCTCACCTGGTCGGCAGGTATCTCGCCGAGGCGCTTGTCCAGGCTGAGCGTGACGGTGGGCTGGCTGTCCTGCACGCGGTAAAGCCATGCGACCTCGCGGACCAGCTGGTTCAGGTCCACGCTGGCGACCCGCATCTGCGGGGCGCGTGCATAGTCGCTGAACGCGTTCACCATGTCGCGCATGGCCTCGACCTGCTGCACGATCGTGTGTGTCGACCGGTCGAGCACCTGTGCCTCCTCGGCCGGCATGCCGGGCAGGTAGCGGCGGCGAATACGCTCGGCCGCCAGCCGTATCGGCGTCAGCGGGTTCTTTATCTCGTGAGCCAGGCGCCGGGCAACCTCGCCCCAGGCTGCGTCGCGCTGCGCCTGGACCAGCGAGGTGATGTCGTCGAATACCAGCAGCCTGCCGCCGGTCGAGTGCGTGTCTGCCGGCAACAGCGTGCTGACACAGTTCAGGATACGGCGCGCACCGCCCTGTGTGCGCAGGACCAGCTGCTCCTGCCACTCGTCCTGGCCCGCGGCGAACTGGCGCATGCAGGCCGCATGGAACTGACCGAGCAGGCTGTCGGCCGCTGCCAGCGCGTCCAGCGCCTGCCCGCCGGCGGCAGGCAGCTCGGCCTGGAGTATTGCGCCCGCGGCAGCATTGGCGATCCGGATGCGGCCCTGCTCGTCCAGCGCGATGACGCCCGCAGTCAGGCGGGCCAGGATCGTCGCGAGGTTGGCCCGTTCGCTCTCCAGCTGCCGCTGGCTGGTGAAACTGTCCTCGCGCGCCCGGCGCAGCCGGTCGATCATTTCATTGAATGAGCGGATCAGGAAGCCGACCTCGTCCGCCGAGGTAGCCGGCAGGCGGGTGTCGAAGTCACCGGCGGCCACCGCGCGGGTCCCGGAGACGAGCGAGTCCAGCGGCGCCAGCAGTCTGCGCGTGAAAAAGAAGGCGCCGAATACCGCCGCCAGCATCGACAACAGCAACACGAGCGTCAGGGTCAGCACCGAGGCAGTATTGAGCGGGCCCCGCAGGTAGCGCAGCTCGGCGTACTCGGTGTAGGTGGCCTGTACCGCATCTGCGAGGCGCCACAGCCGTTCACCCACGGGATAAACGGCCTGCAGCACGTCCTGATCCAGCCGCGAAGGATCCCGCGGAAAAGACACCAGGGCACGCACCTGATAGCCCTCTGTCAACGGCTCGAGCGCAAGGTAGCTGCCCGTCTGGCGGGCCTGGAGCAACACATCGTCAGGCGGAAGCACCTGGAGCACGCCGGCCGGTGCGTCAGTGCTGCTCGCAAGGACCCGCGTGCTTTCGCCGAACAGCGTCAGCTCCGAGGCGCCAGTGCGGGCACGCATCGCATTCAGGCTTGCGCCAAGCTGGGCATCAGACACGCCGCGCAGCTCCTGGCCGAGCTGGCGAGTGTCCGCAAATCGGGACCTCAGCTCGACATCGAGTGCCGCGCGACTGAGCCGCAGCGCCTCGTTCATTTCCTGCTCGAGCTCGGCATCGAACCACGCATCGACGCCGCGACCGAGGAAGTCGACGGCGAATACATACACGACGAGCAGCGGCAGCACCGACAGGGCCACCAGCGTACCGACCATCCGGGCCTTGAGGCGCACCCCGGGCTCGCGTCGCCAATACTCGCGCAGCAGGCGGAACAGGTTGGCGACGATCAGCAGCAGCAGGACCAGGACACCCAAGGCATTGGCCACGAGGATCGCGAACTGGACCTCGCCGAACTCGGCAGGATTGCGCGCAGTCTGGGCAAGCAGCGTCAGGGCCGTGATGCCGAGCATGACGGCGCCCATCGTCAGTATCGTGTTGGTGCGGCGCCTCAGTCTCTTAAGGTCCATTGGTACCACTCGCTCTCTAGACTGAAGCCGTCGCGCCAGAAAGCCAGCAGGCGCAAGGGCCCCGGCAGCTGCTGCTGGTCCAGAACCACGCGCAGCCAGACGATGTAGGTCTGGTTCGGCTCGAGCAGCGCCGCATCGATCAGCGGCAGGTCGCTGACCCGGCCCATGTCGCTGACCGCGGCGAAGAGCGTCGTGAAGGCCCGCTGCTCGCCGCTGTTCAGGTTGCGCACGAGCCAAAGCTGGCTCAGGGGCTGGTAGCTGAGCTGGTAGGACTGGCGCAGCGTCGCAACCGTGGCATTGGCCCAGAAGCGGCGCACGCGGCTGATCTCGACCTGCAGTTCGAAAGTCAGCGGAACGCCATTCTCCATGGCCTCGATCGCATCCGCGCTCAGCCTGTACTCGATCCTCGCGCTGGCGTAGTAGACCCCGTTGACCAGGCGCGCGGAGGCATTGCGAACCTCCAGGCTGCCCTCCGGAGTCTGGCCCGGCAGCGAGAGCGGGACCAGAGCGAGGCAACACAAGGCCAGGGCCCGCCGGCAACGGCGGAGCCACGGCAGTGAAATCGGCAGGCTGTCATTCATGTGCGACTGGCCGCGTCGCCCGCGGGTTGCATGGACGGGAACCGTGCTGCTGCCTCGGGCATACGTCCGATTAAAGCATAATAGAAACCGTCGGTATCACGATCGTCCGGCAGGCACCAGGCTCCAGGAATACCCGGAAGGTGGCGCAGGGCGCCCGCTGCCGGGGGAGGCAGCGGGCGCTCACATGCGCCGGGCGTCGCCGCCAGGAAGCCGGCAACAACAGCATCGCCCTCCGCCCTGAGCACGGAACAGGTCGCATACAGCAGCTGGCCGCCCTCGCGCAGCAGCGGCCAGAGCGCCCCGAGCAGCTCGACCTGCCGGCGGGCCATCGGCTCGATATCCCCTGGCCGGCGCAGGTAGCGGATGTCGGGATGACGCCGGATGACCCCTGTGCCCGAACAGGGCGCATCGACCAGTATCCGGTCGAACGGGCGTCCGTCCCACCATTGCTCCGGACGGGTGGCATCTCCTGTCATCACGGTGGCCGTTTGGCCCAGCCGGGCCAGCGTCTCCTGCAAGCGCGACAGCCGGGCCGGGTTGCTGTCAAGCGCCACCAGATCCAGTGTCCCGGCAGCCTGCTCGAGCAAGTGTGCGGTCTTGCCTCCCGGTGCCGCACAGGCATCCAGGACCCGCATGCCGGATCCCACGTCGAGCAGCGGCGCGGCAAGCTGGGCCGCGGCATCCTGTACCGAGACCAGTCCCTCGTCGAAGCCCGGCAGCTCCGAGACGGGACACGGCTCTGCAAGCCGGACGGCATCGGGCCAGGCATCCGGCAAGGGCTCGGCGTGCAGACCCGCACGGGCACACCATTCGTCACGGGTATTGCGCGCACGGTTCACGCGCAGCCACAGGGGCGGATGGCGCAAGGCGCGCTCCAGCATGCCTGGCCAGTCTTCCGGCCAGTCGGCGCGCAGCTGTTCGATCAGCCACTGGGGACAGGCATGCCGCGCCTCCTCATTCGTGAGTCGGGACAGCAGGTGCTGCCCCTCGCGCTGGAAACGCCGCAGCAGCGCGTTGACCAGCCCGGCGGCACGCGGCCGGCCAAGCAGTCGCGTCGCCTCGACGCAGGCCGAAACCACGGCATAACCGGGTTGCCGTGGCTCGCGCAGCTGCCAGAAGCCGACGGAAAGCAGCGCAAGGATCACCTGGTCACGGCCGGGAAGCGGCCGCTCCAGCAGCGTCGCCAGCAGCGCACGGTGCTGGCAGTGCCAGCGCAGGGCGCCATAGAGCAGCGCGCGCAGCGCGGGACGATCCCGCGGATCGGCCAGCAGGCCCTCTGCCTCGGCCAGAGCATCATCAGCCGACTTCCCGCCGGCAACTACCCGGTGGAGCCCCAGTGCCGCAGCGGCGCGGAGCTTCGCACCCGGCGGCGCAGGCCGCCGCGCAGCCCGGTCAGTCACTGGGTCCGAGGCGCTTGCCCACCAGCGGCCGACCGCGCACGAAATCTGCGGCTGCCAGCGCGGGGCGGCCCGGCAACTGTAAGGCCAGCAGCCTCAGAACCCCGTCCCCGGTCTGCACATCTATGCCCTCGTCACCTGCAGCCAGTACGGTGCCGGGCGGTGCAACCGCCGCCCCCTCGGCGGCAACAGGCTGGGCCGACCAGCAGCGCAACCGCATGCCGTCCAGCAGCGTCTCGGCCACCGGCCAAGGGTTCCAGGCCCTGATGCGGCCATCGATCTCCCGGGCCGAAAGCTGCCAGTCGATCACGGCATCGGTCTTGCGTATCCGGCCGGCGTGCGTGGCTCCGGTGGCCGGCTGGGGTACGGGCTGAAGACGGCCGTCAAGGATCTCGTCGAGGCAGTCGACCAGAGTATCGGCGCCCAGCCGGGCCAGGCGCCGGGCCAGCTGCCCGGCCGTCTCGCCGGGCTCGATCGCCAGGCGCCGCTGCAGGTAGACGGGACCGGTGTCCAGCCCCTCGTCCAGCGCCATGATGCTGACCCCGGTGTCCTCGTCACCGGCCAGCAGCGCAGCCTGCACGGGCGAGGCTCCGCGCCAGCGCGGAAGCAGGGACGCATGTACGTTGACGCAGCCCGTGCGAGGCAGGGCGAGGACCTGCGTGGGCAGCAGCAAGCCATAGGCGACCACGACCATGAGGTCCGGCCGGAAGTCGGCCAGCCTGGCGACAATACCGGGATCGCGCAGCGTATCCGGCTGCAGCACCGGCAGCTCGGCATCCAGCGCATGGCGCTTGACCGGCCCTGGCTGGACCCTCCGCCCGCGACCGGCCGGCCTATCGGGCTGGGTCAGCACGGCCACGACCTGGTGCCGCGAGGCCAGCAGGGCCTCGAGGGTCGGCAGCGCGAACTCCGGGGAGCCGGCAAAAAGAATGCGCCCCGGCGCGCTCACGGCCGTTCAGATCAGCGGCGCGGATTCGGCGCCCTGCCGCAAAGGCTCCCGGCGCCGCTCCTTGCTGAGCTTCTTGCGTAGCCGCTGGCGCTTGAGTTCCGAGAGGTAATCGACGAACAGCCTGCCCTCGAGGTGATCCATCTCGTGCTGCACGCAGACGGCCAGCAGCCCGTCGGCCTCGAACTCGAAGGGCTTGCCATCACGATCGAGCGCACGGACCCGGACCCGGGCAGCCCGCTCGACCGACTCGGTGTAGTCAGGCACCGACAGACAGCCCTCCTCGCCCAGCTCGCAACCCTCCCGGCTGACGATCTCGGGGTTTACGAGAGCCCAGGGCTGGTCATGGTTTTCCGAGACATCCATCACTAGTACGCGCTTGTGCACATCCACCTGGGTGGCGGCAAGCCCGACCCCCGGTGCCGCGTACATGGTCTCCAGCATGTCGTCGATCAGCTGGCGGATCTCGGCATTGACCTCGGTCACGGGCTGGGCCCGGGTCCGCAGGCGTGGATCCGGATATTCGAGGATTTTCAGTCGCGCCATGTCGGCTCCTTCACAGTTTGGCGCACTCCAATAGGTTGCCCATATCGATTCGTGCTATATCCCGTCCTGAAGTTCCGGGCTGCATGGGGTTGCCCGGACGGCGCCTCCAGGCGGATCGGCTCGTGGCAGCCATTATACAGTGGCCAGCCCGCCGTTCCCGCCACGGCATTGCAGGGACGGGATCCTGATGAACATAGTCCGGACGATGCACCGCCGCAGGCTTCTGGCTCCCGTGCTGCTCGCAGCAGCACTGGGAGCAGCCGGCAGTGGACTTGCGACCGCAACGGGACTGACGGCAGCGCTTCAGCAGTCGGCCTCGGCGAGGCTGAATCCGGCGCACCCGGAACGCTATGTCGTGCAGCGCGGCGACACGCTCTGGGACATCGCCGGCCGCTTCCTGCGCGACCCGTGGTTCTGGCCGGAGATCTGGTACGTCAACCCACAGGTCGCCAATCCACACCTGATTTTTCCGGGCGATGTGCTGACGCTGGTCTATATCGATGGGGAACCGCGCATCATGCTGGAGCGCGGCCCGGTCGTGACCGGGACCGAGCGGCTCTCGCCCCGGATCCGCGAGCAGGCGCTGGCCGATGCGATTCCCACGCTGCCGCTCGAGGTCGTGGGCCCCTTCCTGACCCGGGGCCGCGTGCTGGAGCGTGGGGAGGTGAGCGGGCTGCCTTACGTCGTCGCGATCGAGGAAGGACGGCTGATCGGTGCCGCCGGGCTCAAGGCCTACGTCCGCGGACAGCTGAACGGCAGTGACCTGTACAGCGTCGTGCACGTGGGAGCGCCGCTTGTGGACCCCGAAACCCGGCAGACACTGGGTTACGAGGGCATCCATGTGGGTGAGGGCAGCATCCTTCGCCAAGGGGATCCGGCAACGCTGCTGCTGCGCGAGACCAGCCGGGAGGTGCTCGAGGGCGACCGGCTTCTGCCGCCCGAGCCCCCGCTGCCGCCCGTGTTTTTCCCGCGCGCGCCGGACGGTGACATCGACGGGGCCATCATGCACGTTGTCGATGGCGTCACCCGGATCGGCCAGTACCAGGTCGTCGTCATCAATCGCGGCAGCCGCGACGGTCTCGAGCCCGGCCATGTGCTGACAGCCTGGCAGGCCGGTGAGCTCATCACCGATCGCGTCGGATCCGGGCGAATGAGCCGGAAAGTGCGATTGCCCGACGAGCAGGCCGGAACTGTAATGGTGTTCCGGACCTGGGATCGGTTGAGCTATGCGCTTGTCATGGAGGCCACGGTGCCGCTGCGGCTCGAGGACCGGGTGCGCAGCCCCCTCTGACCCCGCCCGGCAAGGCCGCGCGGCCCGGCCGCGCGTACGGTGAGCCCTCCCGGCGATCAGGAGCTCAGGGCCTGGCTGAGGCTCGCTCGCTGCCCGCATGGAATGCGCCCGGCCGTGGAGCAACTGCTCACGCGCCACGGCAGCGCCGCGGCGGCGCTGGCCGAGGCCACTGCCGCAGTTCCGGGGTCAGCCGGAATGCCGAGGGCGCCGTTTCCTGAGCCTGACCAACCACAATGGACTGCCTGCCGGCGCTGGCTGGACGCGCCCGGCCGGCAGCTGATGACCTGGACCGATCCCGGCTATCCACCTCTGCTGCGCGAGACCCCGGACGCCCCGCTGCTGCTGTTCGTGGCGGGCGACGCCGCCCGCCTCAGCCTGCCCCAGCTCGCTATCGTCGGCAGCCGTTCGGCGACGCCGGGCGGGCTCTGCGATGCGCGGGCCTTCGCCGGGAGCCTTGCGGGCGCAGGCTTCAGTATCTGCAGCGGGCTTGCCGAGGGCATCGACACCGCGGCACACCTGGCCGCGCTGGATGCGGGGGGAACGACAGTTGCGGTATGCGGCACGGGACTGGATCAAGTATACCCGCGCCGCAACCAGGCACTTGCCGCAAGAATCGCCGCCGAAGGTGCGCTGGTCAGCGAGTTTCCGCCCGGCACGCCACCCTTGCGCGCCCATTTCCCCCAGCGCAACCGTATCATCAGCGGCCTGTCGGTGGGCACAGTCGTGATCGAAGCTGGCATGCGCAGCGGTGCGCTGATCACCGCACGGCGGGCAGCGGAGCAGAACCGCGAGGTGTTCGCGCTGCCGGGCTCGATACATAACCCGCTCAGCCGCGGCTGCCACCGCCTGATCCGGGAGGGGGCCCAGCTCGTCGAGACCAGCGGGGAAATCGTCGCCGCCCTGGGTTCGCTGCTCGGCTCGCTGCTTCCCGCACCAGACCATGGCCTCCGGGACAGGACTGTCGGGCTGTCCGCCGCGCAGCGCCGGCTGCTCGACCTCATGGGCTTCGCCCCGGTGGACACGGACACCCTGGTCCAGCGCAGCGGATTGACGGCAGCGGAGCTTTCCTCCATGCTCCTGCCCCTCGAACTGGAGGGACTGGTGCAGTCGCTGAGCGGCGGACGTTTGCAGAAGATCATGCGGAACAGCGGCTCATGACTGACTCGGTCCTCGATGTCCTGCTTTACCTGTTCGAAACCTACGCCGAGCAGGAACAGGCAGCCGACCAGGACGTGCTGCGGGACGAGCTTCTGCTCGCCGGCTTCGGTGAACCCGAGGTGGATACCGCGCTGGACTGGCTCGAGGGTCTCAGCACCGAGCGGGACGAGCCTTTCACCAATGAGCCTGGCGAACGTTCCGTCCGGCTGTTCAACACCGTCGAGCTGGACCGGCTTGACGTCGATTGCCGCGGCTACCTGATGTACCTCGAGCAGATCGGCATACTGTCAGCGATGCAGCGCGAACTGGTGATTGACCGCCTGATGGCTCTGGGTCATGGCCAGATCGATGTGGAACAGGTCAAGTGGGTGGTCCTGATGGTGCTGTTCAGCCAGCCCGGGCAGGAATCCGCTTTCGCCCGCATGGAAGACCTCGTGTTCGAGGAGCACACCGGCTCCGTGAACTGAGCCCTTCCGGCGGAACTCGACAAACGAAGCCGCGCATAGTCGCGGCTTCTTGCTCTCGGAAGCACGAACAATCAGATGGGCACCAACGTAGTCGTAGTCGAATCGCCGGCCAAGGCCAAGACCATCGAGAAATACCTGGGCAAGGATTTCAAGGTGCTCGCCTCCTATGGCCACGTTCGCGACCTGCTGGCCAAGGAGGGCGCGGTCGACCCGGAGCACGGCTACCAGATGAAGTACCGGGTCATCGAGAGAAACGAGAAGCATGTCGATGCGATCGCCCGCGACCTGCGCAAGGCGGACGCGCTCTACCTGGCAACGGACCCGGACCGCGAGGGGGAAGCCATCTCCTGGCACCTCTGCGAGATACTGCGCGAGCGCGGGCTGCTCGAGAACAGGCCGGTTTATCGCGTCGTGTTCTACGAGATCACCGCCCGCGCAATCAGGGAGGCGATCCAGAAGCCTCGTGAGCTGGCCAGCGACCTGGTCAATGCGCAGCAGGCACGCCGGGCCCTGGACCACCTCTACGGTTTCACGCTGTCCCCGCTGCTGTGGAAGAAGATCAAGCCGGGACTGTCCGCCGGCCGGGTGCAGAGCCCCGCGCTGAGGATGATCTGCGAGCGCGAGAACGAGATCGAGGCGTTTCGCCGCCGCGAGTACTGGAGCATCGAGGCCGAGGCCACGGGGAAAGGCGACAGCTTCGTCGCAAAGCTGGTCGAGTATCAGGGCGAGAAGGTAGTCGATTCTCCCGGCAAGGGTGATCGCTTCAGCTTCGACAACGGCGAGCTCGCCGGGCAGGTGCGCTCGGCGCTGGAGAACGCCGCGGGTGGCCGGCTGCGCGTGACCGGTGTCGAGCGCAACCAGCGCCGCCGTCGCCCGGCGCCACCCTTCACCACATCCACGCTGCAGCAGGAGGCCTCGCGCAAGCTGGGCTTCCGGGCGCGACGCACGATGAGCGTCGCCCAGCGGCTCTACGAGGGCGTCGACGTCGGCGATGGCGTGACCGGCCTGATCACCTACATGAGGACCGACTCGGTCACGCTGGCGCGCGATGCCGTGCAGGAGATCCGGGGCTTCATCGGCGAACGCTACGGGCCCGACAGCGTGCCCGAGAAGCCCAATACCTACCGGACCTCGGCGAAGAACGCACAGGAGGCGCACGAGGGCATCCGCCCTACCAGCATACGTTACGCGCCCGAGGACATCCGCAGGTTCCTGAGCGACGAGGAATTCCGCCTGTACAGCCTGATCTGGAAACGCACTGTCGCCTGCCAGATGAAGCCAGCCGTCTACGACATGCTGGGCGTCGACCTGGCGCCGTCAGGCGAGCCGGCTGCCGGGCGCTTCCGCGCAACCGGCTCAGTGCTGGTCGAGCCCGGCTTCATTGCCGTCTACACCGAGGGTCGGGACGATGCGGCCGAGGACGACGCCGACGTCAGGCTGCCGGACGTGCGTGAGGGTGACCTGCTGGACCTGCGCGAGGTCAAGGCCAACCAGCACTTCACCGAGCCGCCACCCCGGTACACCGAGGCGAGCCTGGTCAAGACGCTGGAGGAATATGGCATAGGAAGGCCATCGACCTACGCGACGATCATCTCGCGCCTGAACGACGTCGGCTATGTGGAGATGGATGGCAAGCGTTTCATCCCGACCGAAATCGGCCGGGTAGTCAGCAGCTTCCTGACCGTACACTTCACCCGTTACCTGGACTACGGTTTCACTGCCGCCCTCGAGGATGAACTCGATGCGATCTCGCGCGGCGAGCGTGACTGGAAGCCGGTGCTGGACAACTTCTGGCAGCCCTTCCAGGAGCTGGTAAAGGACAAGGAAACCAGTGTCTCGCGCGAGGAGGCCGGGCAGGCCAGGGATCTGGGAACGGACCCGAAGAGCGGAAAGCCCATCAGCGTGCGCATGGGTCGCTATGGTCCCTTTGTCCAGATCGGCACGCGGGAGGACGAGGAGAAACCACGTTTCGCCGGTTTGCGTCCGGGCCAGAAGATGGCGACGATCAGCCTGGAAGAGGCACTGGAGCTGTTCAAGCTGCCGCGCAAGCTCGGCACCACCGCCGAGGGCTGGCCGGTGTCCGCCAACATCGGTCGTTTCGGCCCCTATGTGCAGTTCGAGCCACGGGGCGCAGACGGGAAGGCCCAGCGCAAGTTCGTCTCCATCAAGGAACACGACCCCTACACGATCACGCTGGACGAGGCAGTCGAGCTGATACGTGCCAAACAGGAGGCCGACGCCAACCGGGTCATTCACGACTTCACCGAGGCTGGCATCCAGGTGCTGCGCGGCCGCTTTGGCCCCTATATCACGGACAAGGAGCGCAATGCCCGGGTCCCCAAGGATCGGGAACCCGAGACACTGACGCTGAAGGAGTGCCAGGAGCTCCTGGCCCAGGCGCCGCCTCGACGCGGCCGCGGGCGACGCGCGACCGGCAGCACCAGCACCGCGGCCCGCAAGGCGAAAAAGGCACCTGCCACCCCGGCGCCGGCAGAGAAGGTCGCGAAGAAGAAGGCTGCGAAGAAAAAAACCGCAAAGAAAAAGACCGCGACCCGCAAGGCGAGCTCCGGAAAGGCGGCCACGCGCGCCGCTCAGTCCGCCAGCTCCGGGGGCGGAGACAGCCCCGGCGGCTGAGGCCGGTCGGCGAACTGCGTGGTGGTCCGCTGGCGCGCTGTGCTAGCCTTTTTCCATAAGCCCGGAAACAGGTCCACCCGAATGTCCCGGCGAGGCCCGCTGCTGCTGCTCTGCTGCGCCCTGCTGGCCGCCGCGCCGGCCGGCGCCTCCCTGCGCAGTTCGATGGCGGGCCTGCCTGCCTCGATGCCGGAGGCCGGACCCGGGGATCTCGAGCCGCGCACCTACATCATCCAGCTTGCGGATCCGCCGGCGGTCCAGCGCCCGGACCGCCGGCAGGTTCTGCCCGGAGAGCGGGCATTCGACCCGGGTGACCCCGAGGTCGTGCGCTATGCCGGGGCACTGGTCGACCGGCACGATGCGCTGCTGCGCTCGGTGGGCGCTTTCGACGCAAAGATCTACAGCTATCGCTACACGTTCAACGGCTTCGCCGCACGGCTGACGCCCTTCCAGGCGCGCAAGCTCGCCTCGCGGCGCGACGTGGTCAACGTCTGGGAAGACCGGATCAAGTACGTGGAGACCAACGCCAGCCCGGGTTTTCTCGGGCTCGAAGGGGCCGGGGGCATCTGGGGCATCGAGGGCCTGCGCGGCGAAGGCGTGATCATCGGCGTCATCGACAGTGGCATCACGCCAGAGCACCCGAGCTTCAGCGACCGGCGCGGCGAGTCCGGGCGTCCACGCCTGTGCCGCTCGAGCTGGGCGGAAAACTCCCTGCTCGGCGTCTGGCTGTGCCGTCGCTTCCGCCAGATGGAGCGCGAGCTCGTGTATGGCCCGCCCGCCGGCTGGCGCGGCAGCTGCGAGGCTGGAGAGCGCTTCAGGGCCAGCGACTGCAACAACAAGCTGATCGGCGCCCGCTTCTATATCGATGCGTTCCTGCAGCGCCTGCCGCTGGACAACAACGAGTTCATCTCGCCCCGGGATGCCGATGGTCACGGCACGCATATCGCCGCCACAGCTGCCGGCAACCGGGTGCGCGCGAGCATTGGCGGCAGCTCGCTGGCCTGGGTAGGCGGTGTCGCGCCGCGGGCCCGGATCGCGAGCTACAAGGCCTGCTGGCTGGAGCCCGGCCAGATTCGCGGGAGCTGCAGCACGGCCGACCTCCAGAGGGCCATCGAGGACGCGGTGGCCGACGGCGTCCACATCATCAACTACTCCGTCGGCAGCAGCAACGCGAGCATCCGGGACCCGGATGACCTGGCACTGCTGGCCGCGCTCGAGGCCGGCGTGCTGGCCGTGGTAGCTGCCGGTAATGACGGACCATTCGAGGGCAGTGTCCTGTCTCCGGCCGGCGCGCCCTGGGTGCTGACCGTGGGCGCCGCCAGCCGCCAGGGACAACGCTTTGATGAAGCAGTCGAGATCACCGCGCCGGCCAGCCTTTCCGGGCGCCTCGCCGCACGCGAGGCCAGCTTCACGCCGGCACTGCGCCAGCGCGGCCCGCTCGACGGACAGCTGGTGCTGGTCGACGACGGCGTGCGCTCGGTCAGCGGCGACGGGATTGGCTCCATTCACGACGGCTGCCAGACGCTGGTCAATGCCGAGGCGGTGCGCGACAACATCGCGTTCATCCAGCGTGGGGGTTGCGACTTCCAGACCAAGTTGCGCAATGCCGAGCTGGCCGGTGCGCGCGCGGTGGTGGTCTACAACAATCAGGGCGCAGCCATCGTGATGGCAGGCCAGCGCGGCAGCACCAACCTGCCGGCAGTGATGATCGGGCAGGAAGACGGCGAGCGGCTGTTCGATGCGCTGCGCTCCGGGTCCGTCGTCGAGATCAAGCTCGACAAGCGTCTGTTCCTGGCCACGGAAGACCCGGGCAACGTCGTGGCCGCGTTCTCCTCCCGTGGCCCGAACCTGGTCGATGCGAACCTTCTGAAGCCGGACTTAGTGGCGCCGGGCGTGGATATCCTCGCGGCACAGACACGCGATGTGGCCAATGGCGTGCGTGGCGAGAACTTCCAGTACCTGTCGGGCACCTCCATGGCAGTGCCGCATGTCGCAGGCCTCGCGGCGCTGCTGCGCCAGGCCCAGCCTGACTGGGGCCCGGACCGGATCAAGTCCGCGCTGATGACCACGGCACGGCAGGACCTCGGCACCGAGGAGACCGAGCTTGCTGCCGACCCCTTCGCGATGGGCGCCGGGCATGTGGTTCCCGCAAGCGCGCTGTCGCCCGGCCTGGTCTACGAAACCAGCATTGCCGACTTCGATGCCTACCTGTGCGGCCGCGGTGCCGGGCGCGTCGATGCCGCGGGCTGTTCCGCGCTGGCTGCGGCCGGGCACCCGACCGACCCGGTGCAGCTGAACCTGCCGTCACTGGCAATCGACAACCTGGTCAGCACGCGCAGCGTGCGCCGTACCGTGACCAACGTGGGCCAGGCGGCGCAGTATTTTTCCGAGGTCGACGCTCCGGCGGGCATCAGTGTCGAGGTCGTCCCGCCACTGCTCTCGCTGGATCACGGCGAGAGCGCGAGCTTCGAGCTCCTCTTCACCGCAGGCAGCGAGGCTGCGGCCTACGAGTGGGCCTTCGGCGCACTGCGCTGGAGCAACGGGGAACAGCTGGTCCATTCGCCGATCGCACTGCGCACGCTGCCGTTCTCGGCACCCCTGTCGATCACCGGGACCGGGCCGGCCGGCAGCGCCACGGCGGCGCTGTCGTTCGGCTATGAAGGCAGCTACCAGGCGCGCGTGCATGGGCTGGCCCCGGCCGCGGTCTTCAGCCGCACGGTCAGCAACGACCCGGAAAATTTCTACGAGTTCCTGCCGCAGCCGCCCGCCCATGTCGCACGGGTCGAGTTCCAGGTACCCTCTGGGACGCTGTACCTGCGTATCGCGACGTTCGACGAGGCGACCTCCGGCGAGGATGACCTCGACCTCTACGTGTACTACTGTCCGGTGCAGGGTGCCTGTACCGGACTGGTTGACGTCAGCGGCGAGGCCACATCGGAGGAGCGGGTCGACATCGTGCTGCCGCTGCCCGGCTGGTACCTGGTCGATGTTCATGGCTTCGAGACCGAAGGCCCGCAGACCAGCTTCGACCTGTTCGTCTGGCAGTTTGGCGAGGACGATGACCGCGGCAACCTGGGTGTCTCGGGGGCGCCGTCCAACGTATCGGCGGGTGACAGGGCCGAGCTGCTGCTGGAATGGTCGCTGGATACGCCCGGACGCTACCTGGGCGCCGTCACGCATAACGATGCGGAAGGGGCACTGGACCTGACCCTGGTCGAGATCACGGTTCCAGGCATCGCCGACTAGCCCCCGGCCAGCCGGCGACACTCGGCATGGCGGTAGCAGGCCAGCAGGTGATCGTTGACGAGCCCGGTGGCCTGCAGGTGGGCATAGACGATCGTACTGCCGACGAAGCGGAAGCCCCGGCGCTTGAGGTCCCGGCTGATCGAGTCCGACAGCGCTGTCGTGGCCGGCACCTGCTCCGGGCGGCGCCAGCGGTTCTGCAAGGGACGGCCGCCCACGAAGCCCCACAGATAAGCGCAGAAGCTGCCGAACTGCGCCTGTACCTCCAGGAATGCGCGCGCGTTGCTCACGGCGGACTCGATCTTCAGCCGGTTGCGCACGATGCGCCGGTCCTGGCGCAGCGCCGCGATACGCTGGGGCCTGAACGCGGCGACGTGCTCCGGGTCGAAGCCGTCGAATGCGGCACGGTAGCCCTCGCGCCGGTGCAGGATCGTTGCCCAGGACAGGCCCGCCTGTGCACCCTCGAGCAGGAGGAACTCGAACTGGCTGCGGTCGTCCCGCACCGGCACGCCCCACTCCTCGTCATGGTAAGCCTGGTAGGCAGCACTCACGCCGAGCGCCCACGGGCAGCGGACCGGTTCCGCACTCATGACGCCGTGCGCGCGGGCTGGAACGACGAGAATCCCATGGCGACACCTCCCGCGCAGCTGGCAGGTTGGACAGCCTACCCCATTGCGGCAAGAATACGACTGCCCGCCGCGCGGAGAACCCGAGCATGACGGACCGCTACGGGGTGATCGGTCACCCCATCAGCCACAGCAAGTCGCCCGTGATTCACCAGGTGTTCGCGCGCCAGACCGGCCAGGACATGATTTACGAAGCTTTCGACCTGGAACCCGCGGGGCTGGCCGAGGGGCTGAATGGCCTGGTGGCTGCCGGGGTCCGCGGACTCAATGTCACCGTTCCGCACAAGCTGGCCTGCGTGGCCCTGCTCGACGAGATCAGCCCCAGGGCGAGACTGGCGGGCGCGGTCAACACGCTGGTTTTCCATGCCGACGGCGGGCGCACCGGCGACAACACCGACGGAGTGGGGCTGGTACGCGACCTGGTCGGCAACCTCGGCATCAGGCTTGAGGATCAGCGGCTGCTGATCCTTGGCGCCGGCGGCGCCGCACGCGGAATCATCCCGGCACTGCTGGAGCAGTCGCCGGCCAGCCTCTGCATTGCCAACCGCACGGTCGGGCGGGCACGCGAGCTGGCGGCGGAGTTTGGCGGCGCCGGGAAGCTAGGCAGCTGCAGCTTCGAAGCGCTGTCGGGCCAGCGCTTCGACCTGGTGATCAATGCGACCTCGGCTGGCCTGCATGGCGAGCTGCCGCCTTTTCCGGACAGCCTCGCCGGGGGCAAGACCTGCTGCTACGACCTCTCGTATGCGCAGCAGCACACGCCGTTCACGCGCTGGGCCGCTGCGCTCGGCGCGGGAGCAGTGCACCAGGGCTGGGGCATGCTCGTCGAACAGGCGGCCGAGTCGTTCCTCCTGTGGCGCGGCGTGCGGCCAGACACGGCGCCCCTGCTGCAGCAGCTGACCGGCTGGCGCCAGTCGGCGCGCGCAGGCGAAGCCTGATCAGCGCATCGTCACCAGCTCTTCGGCTGCAGTCGGGTGGATGGCCACCGTGTCGTCGAGGTCGGCCTTGCGAGCGCCCATCCTGATCGCCACGGCAAAGCCCTGCAGCATCTCGTCGGCGCCGGGTCCGATGATGTGGCAGCCGACGACGACCTCCTCCGGACCCCGAGTGACAAGCTTCATGTGCGCCCGGGGCTTTTCGTCCAGCACCCCGTAGTAGAGAGGCACGAAGCTGGCCGTATAGATCCGCACATCGTCGCCCCAGCGCTCCCGCGCTGCGGGTTCGGGCAGGCCGCAGGTGCCGATCGGCGGGTGCGTGAAGATCACGGTGGGGATGTTTGCGTAGTCCAGGCAGCGGCCCTGCTGTCCACCGAACAGCCGGTCGGCCAGTCGACGACCGGCCGCGATCGCGACCGGGGTCAGCGGCTCGCGCCCTGTGACATCGCCGATCGCGTAGATCCCGGGCTGCGTCGTGCACTGGTAGCCGTCGGTCCTGATGTGGCCAGCCCCGTCGACCTCGACACCGGCCGTGGCGAGCTCCAGGCCGTCCGTGTTTGGCTCTCTGCCGACGGTCCAGAACACCGCATCGAAGGGGCCGATGCCGGAGCCATCCGCAGTCTGGGCGCGGATGCCCGTTTTTTCCTGGCGCAGCGCCGAGACCGCGCAGTTGAACTCCAGCACGATGCCATCGCGGGTGAGCGCATCGATCAGCCCCTGCTGGAGCATGGGGTCGAAGCTGCGCAGCACGCTGTCCCGCCGGGCAATCAGCGTCACGTCCGAGCCCAGCGCGCGCAGCACACCCGCGAACTCGACCGCGATATACCCGCTGCCAACGATGGCTACGCGCTGTGGACGCGCAGGCAGCGTGAAGAAATCATCGGAAACCAGGCCAAGCTCTGCACCCGGCACCGCTGGGACGGCCGGGCGCCCTCCGGTCGCGATGATTACATGTGGCGCCTCGAGCTCGAGCGAACCTGCCCGGACCCGGCCCGGGCCGGCGAGACTTGCCCAGCCCTGGATGCGCGTGATGCCCTTGCGCTCGAGGTTTCGTGCGTAGATGCCGTTCAGGCGCTCGATGTAGCTGTCCCGGCGAGCCTTGAGCGCACCCCAGTCATGGCGCTGGCCGGATGGGTCGAGGTTCCAGCCGTAGCCCCGGGCAGCGGCAAGCTCGTGGCCAAGGCTGGCCGCATGCCACATCACCTTCTTGGGTACGCAGCCGACGTTGACGCAGGTGCCGCCCAGCCGGCCGCCCTCGACCAGCGCAACACGCGCCCCGTACGCAGCAGCCCGCTGCGCGGCGGCCAGCCCTCCGCTGCCGCCCCCGATGGTGACCAGGTCGAATCGCTCTGCCATCCCTGCACTCCCTCTGCGGGCCCGGCACCACAGCCGGGCGGATCGCGATGTTAACAGGCCGGCGAGCCAGGCCTGGACGCGTGCTAGCATCACGGGCTTTTACGAACCGGCAGAGCATCAAGTGGAAAATCCGCTGACAGACAAGCAGGGGCTGCCGCGCTTCAGCATGATACGCCCCGAACACGTAAGGCCCGCCCTCGAGCAGGTACTGTCCCGGAACCGGGCGGAGCTTCAGTCCCTGCTGGCCGCGACTTCGGCAGACGATCATCCGGCATTCGACGCGGCCATCCCGGAGATCGAGGCGCTGGGCGAGCACCTTCATGCGGCCTGGGCACCGGTGCGCCACCTGCAGGGCGTCGCCAACTCGGCGGAGTTTCGGGAGGCCTACAACAGCTGTCTGCCGCTGATCACCCGCTACCAGACGGAGCTGGCACACAACGAATCGCTTTACAACCTGTACCAGCGCGTGGCGTCCGGCATCGAGGCGGACCGCGAGGACGGAGCAGCCCGGCTGCTCGAGCTCGCGATACGTGACTTCCGGCTCGCGGGCGTACACCTGTCCGGCGCGAGCAAGGCGCGCTTCAAGGAGATCGCCGAGGAGCTGGCGGGCCTGCAGGCACGCTTCGAGCACAACCTGCTCGATGCAATGGCGGCCTGGTCGTGGCACACGACGGAGCCGGCCCTGCTGGAGGGACTGCCGTCCGCCGTGCTCGAGCAGGCGGCGAGCCGGGCGCGTGAGGAGGATCGAGACGGCTGGCTGTTCAGCCTGGACCAGCCCACCTACCTCGCGGTGCTGACTCATGCTGCGAGCAGGGAACTGCGCGAGCGCTTCTACCATGCCTGGAGCACGCGTGCATCCGACCAGGCGGACTTCGCGGCCGACTGCGACAACAGCGACGTGATGGAGAAGATACTGGCCCTGCGCCACGAGGCGGCAGGCCTGGTCGGCTTCGCCAGCCACGCCGAGTACTCGCTGGCGAGCAAGATGGCAGGCTCGGTGGAAGAGGTGATCGAGTTCCTGCATGACCTGGCCCGCCAGTCACGGCCGGCGGCCCGGAAAGAGATGCATGAACTGGCTGCCTTCGCCGGACAGGCGCTAGAACCCTGGGATGTCCCCTACTGGTCCGAGAAGCTGCGGCAGCAGCGTTACTCGATCTCGGACGAGGAGCTCCGCCGCTACTTTCCGCTGCCACGCGTGCTGGCCGGCATGTTCGAGGTCATCGGCCGGCTGTATGGCATCAGGGTCACCGAACGGCAGGGCATCGACACCTGGCACACGGACGTACGCTACTACCAGCTTGAGGACGCAAGCGAAGCCGTCATCGGCGGCTTCTACACTGATCTCCATACCCGGCGCGGCAAGCGCAGCGGCGCATGGATGGACCAGTGCGTCAACCGCGCAAGGATCGACGGGAAACTGCAGCTTCCGGTCGCACACCTGGTGTGCAACTTCGCGCCCGGGCAGGGCAGCCGCCCCTCACTGCTCAGCTACGATGAGGTGCTGACGCTCTTCCACGAGTTCGGCCACGTGCTGCATCACCTGCTCACGCGCATCGATCACCCCGGGATCTCGGGGATCAATGGCGTCCCCTGGGATGCGGTCGAATTGCCGAGCCAGTTCCTGGAAAGCTTCGCCTGGGACCCGGAGGTGATACCGCTGATTTCAGGTCACTGGGAATCCGGTGAGCCCCTGCCGCCAGGCATGCTGCAGAACCTGCGCGAATCCCGCAATTTCCAGGCGGCCATGCAGATGGTCCGCCAGCTGGAGTTCGCGCTGTTCGACATCCGGCTGCATGCGGAATACGACCCAGCGCGCGGCGGGCGGGTCGGCGAACTGATGGACGAGGTACGCGAGGCGGTCGCGGTGATCCGCCCGCCGGCCTGGAACCGCATGGCCCATGGCTTCGCGCACGTGTTCGCTGGTGGCTACGATGCCGGGTATTACAGCTACAAGTGGGCTGAGGTGCTCGCGGCGGACGCCTGGGAGGCCTTCGAAGAAGCGGGGATCTTCGATCCGGAAACCGCGCGCCGGTTCCGCCACGAGCTCCTCGAAGTCGGCGGGTCGCGCGACATCGGCGAGGCCTATCGCGCATTTCGCGGGCGTGCACCGGAAGTGGCCGCGCTGCTGCGCCAATCCGGCATCCTCCCGGAGGCCGCCTGAAACGCAAGGGGGCCGGGTCTTGCGACCCAGCCCCCCTGGGGGACAATCAGGCTCCGCGGATCAGTTGACGGCCGCGAGCCTGCCGTCAGGTACGTTCATCGTCATCGTGATCCAGCCGTCCTCACCGACCGGCGAGATGTCAAGCTCCATGCCCATCACGGCAGCCTGACGCTGGAGCAGCGGTATCGTGTAGATGTCATGCACTTCCTGCTCGGTCATGTCGTGCTGCCCCATCGGGACACTCACGGCCAGGACGTTGCCGTAAGGTGCGCGCCAGCGAATCGTCATGCCCTCGCGAACATACTCCTCGACCAGGTGATACCAGCAGGCGGTGCGGCTGGTCATCGCAATCAGGGCAAGCTCCGGGTTCGCGCCCTCGTCGATCATGCGGCTCACGCGCGCGATCATCGGTGTCTGCGTGCGGACCTCGTGATCGATCAGCTCCTCCAGCATGTCGTTGTCCTTGGCAAACTGGATGCTGGTCAGCGTAGCCTTGATGAGCGCATCGTTGCCCTCGTGCTGGTAGGGCACGTCATTGCGAACGGTCTTGATCACACGCGCGAGGTTGCGGCCCAGCAGCTCGGTCTGCTCCGGGGTGAAATCAAGCGTCACGCCACCGGTCGGCTCCATCGCCTTCAGCGTCGCTACGATGGCCTCGGCCATCTCGGTTGTGCGGCCCTCGAAGCCGTGCCGCCAGTAAAACGAATCGGGTGACGGACCCACGAAACCGTCTGCGCCCGGCGCCCCGCCGCCCGTGTGGCCACCGGCCAGTGCGCCAGCGCTGAATACCAGTGCGCAGGCACCGGCAAGGGCCTTGCCGCGACCCAGCGTAAAGGTCTGTGTCTTCATCTGTTTCCCTCCAGTTCCAGCCAAATGGCCGGTTAGGTATCAATGTACGGCCACCGGTAGCCTTTCGTCTCCAATGTCCGGCTGGATGTCCACCTGCCGGAAATCCGGGCCGAGCTGTGCTACAAAGCGGCCGGTCTAACTCTTAGCGTGTACACATCTTGAAAATAGTCAGCTGGAACGTCAACTCGATCCGCGCCCGGCTGGGCCATGTGCAGCAATGGCTGGGCGACCACCAGCCGGACGTCCTGGGGCTGCAGGAGATCAAGACGGAGGCTGCGGCTTTTCCTGCGGCGGAGCTCGCGGAGCTGGGCTACCGGGCCGAGGTCGACGGGCAGCGGACCTACAACGGCGTCGCGCTGCTCAGCCGGATGCCCGGCGAGGACCTGCATCGAGGGATTCCGGGGTTCGAGGATGAGCAGCGCCGCGTCATTGCCGGGACATGGTCAGGCGTCCGCATCATCAATGTCTACGTGCCGAACGGACAGAGCGTCGGTTCGGACAAGTATGCCTACAAGCTGCGCTGGCTGGATGCGCTCGCCGAATGGCTCCGGGTCGAGCTCGAGCGCTGGCCGGAGCTGGTCCTGATGGGCGACTTCAACATCGCGCCCGAGGACCGCGACGTGCACGACCCGGAGGCCTGGCGCGGCAAAGTCCTGTGCAGCGAACCAGAGCGCGAGCGGCTGGCCACGCTGGCGGCGCTCGGCCTCACCGACAGCTTCCGGCTGTTCAGCGAGGAAGCCGGCGCCTACAGCTGGTGGGACTACCGGGCTGCGGCCTTCCGCCGGAAGATGGGCCTGCGCATCGACCTGGTGCTGGTCTCGGCCGCACTGGCAGGGCGCTGCCGCGCAGCCGGAATCGACAGCGCACCGCGGGCGGCCGAGCGACCGTCCGATCATGCGCCGGTCTGGATCAAGCTCGGCTAGGACGAGCGGGGCTTCACGACGCAGAGGACATCCGACTCGATCTGGTCGAGTATGCGCTCGGCCGTGTTGCCGACCACGACGCCGCCCATGCCCCGGCGCATGACCGACCCGATCACGACCAGCGGCTGGCCCAGCTTCTGCACGACTTCGGCGATCGCCTTGTCCGGTGATCCCTGGATCACGTGGGCCTGGCGTCGCTCGACGCCGAACTTCTTCGCGAGGTCCGGCGGATGGACGAACTGCAGAGAATCCGAGTAGGCGTTGACGACGTGCAGCTCGGCTCCGGTGTTCCTCGCGACGCCCCGTGCGTACTCGAACACGGCGTCGTTGAGCGCCTGGTGGCGGGCATCCTTCGCGTTGAGGTTGATCGCAAGCAGCACCTGGCGCAGCTGCTCGACCTCATCGCGCTTGACGAACATGACCGGGCACTTGGCACCCCGCAGCAGAGTCCAGTCGCCGGTCTTCAACAGCTGGCGGCGCAGCGCGCCGCGCCGGAAGCTGCCCTTGACGATGAGTTCGGCACCGGCACGCTGCGCGGCGGGCGCGATGGCCGAACGCCAGTCGGCCTTGGCCTCGACCTCGATGTTGACCTTGATCCCGCGCTCCCGGGCCGGCGTCGCCATGCGGTCCAGCCAGAGCTCGTAGCGCTCGGTCTCAGCCTTCAGCGCCATCTCGCGGTGGCGCGTGTTCGCCCCGCCCGGAGGCGCGATACACACGTAAACATGCAGGGCCGCCTTCGATTTCTCGGCGATACCGATCGACCTCGCCAGCGCGCGCTGGTTGGTCGTGGTCGGGTCGATGACGCAGAACAAGGTACTAAGCTTGCGCATTGAATGTCCCCTGGGCAGGCAATCCGGCGGCCGTCGCGCCGCCGATGCGCAAGGTTACCGGGTTTGCCCGCGCCGTGCAGCGGCTCTTCCGGCCCCTGTTATGATGGACCCCTGCGAGGATCAGGAGGGCCGACATGCCGATCACTTTTGCCGCAACGTTCCGCCGGCTGGGCTGGCGCCTGGCCCTGCCGGCCGCGGTGCTGTTTGCCGTGCCCGGGACGAGCCTCCTGGCCGGTACCTTTTCCGCAGGCGGCCACGACTACCAGGTCGTGACCGTTGTCGAAGGCCTGGAGCATCCCTGGGGCATGGTGTTCCTGCCGGGGGGCGACATGCTCGTGACCGAGCGTCCCGGCCGGCTGCGCATCGTCCGCGAGGGCAAGCTGCTGGGCAACCCGGTCAGCGGTGTCCCGCAGGTGCTGGCGCGCGGCCAGGGCGGCCTGCTGGATGTTGCCCTGCACCCGGAATTCGCCAGCAACGGCCTGGTTTACCTGAGCTATGCGCGGCCCGGTGAGCAGGGCGCAACCACTGCGGTAGCCCGAGGACGCCTGGAGGGCGAGGCCCTGCTCGATGTCGAGGAGATCTTCATCGCCAGCGCCTGGGGCCGCGGGCCTGTGCATTTCGGCTCCCGGCTGCTGTTCGACCGCGACGGTTACCTGTTCCTGACGATCGGCGACCGCGGCGAGATGGAGCGGGCCCAGAACCCGGGTGACCATGCGGGGACTACGCTGCGGCTGCATGACGATGGCCGGGTCCCGGAGGACAACCCGTTCATCGGCCGCGAGGGCTATCTGCCCGAGATCTGGACGATGGGCAACCGGAACGCGCAGGGCATGGCGCTGCATCCGGAAACGGGACAGGTCTGGCAGAACGAGCATGGGCCGCGCGGGGGCGACGAGCTCAACCTGATCCTGCCCGCCCTGAACTACGGCTGGCCCACGATCACTTACGGGATCAACTACAACGGCCAGATCATCAGCGAACTGACCGAGAAGCCGGGCATGGAGCAGCCCGTCGTGCAATGGACCCCTTCGATCGCGACCTCGGGTCTTGCGATCTATGCCGGTAAGGCATTCCCGAACTGGCGCGGCGATGCGCTGATCGGGGGACTGGCCGGGAGGCAGGTGGCGCGGGTGAGGCTGGACGGAGCGAGCGGCGAGATCCGCGAACCCCTGCTGGAGGGTTACGGCGCGCGAATCCGTGACGTGCGTATCAGCCCCGACGGGCTCGTCTACCTTCTGGTGGATGAGCCCAACGGATCGATGCTGCGGCTGGAGCCGGTCGACTGACGGTATCCGCACGGTTTGTTCACAGACCGTGTCTTACGTTACGTTGCAGGGTCCCGGGCGCCGTGCCAGAATCCGGACCAACGGCATCGCGATAACCAGAACGAGAAAGCAGTTGCCATGTCCACCGGGACCAGCATCGACTGTGCCCCTGTCACTGCCGTGACCGGGGCTCGTCACAGCGAATTCGACGTGACCAACACCGTACGCGTAAGCTCGGTGGAGGCCGTCCGCCTTGAGGTCACGCGCCTGCTGGCGCAGGCCTGGCCTGGTCATGGCGGCGACGTGTTGTGGCTGGCCTTCCATGATTTCCGCCGGCTGTTCCGCGGGCAGTATCCCGGATATCTGGGCTGCGACACGATCTACCATGACCTGCAGCATACGCTGGACATGACGCTGGCGATGGCGCGGCTCATGGCGGGCTACGAACGAAGCGCCCCTGAAGCGCTGCGGCTCGGCGCCGAGCGCGCGACGCTGGGTATCGTCACCGCGCTTTTTCATGACGCAGGCTATATCCGCCGCAGCGGCGAGCCGGCGCGCAACGGAGCAGAGTACACAGGCCGGCATGTCTCGCGCAGCGCCGAGTTCCTGGCCGCCTGGCTGCCGCGAGTCGGCCTGGCCCACCTCGTGCCCATAGCCACCCAGGTCGTGCACTTCACTGGCTACGAGTGCAGCCTCGATTCGATCGAGCTCGAGGATCCACGGGACAGCCAGCTGGGATGCCTGCTCGGAACCGCCGACCTGATGGCGCAGATGGCTGACCGCTGCTATCTGGAGAAATGCCGGGACCGGCTGTACGCCGAGTTCGTGCTGGCCGGAATCGCGGTCGAGCCGCTGGATGATGGCAGCGTGGTAACCCGATACACCTCGGGCATCGACGTGCTGGCCAAGACACCGCAGTTCCATGCCCATGCGTTCCGGGAGCGGATGGAGGTCAGCTTCAAGGGAGCCTACCGTCATATCGAGCCACTGTTCGACGGACGCAACCCCTACCTCGAATGGATCGAGCGAAACATGGCTTTCCTGGCCCTGGTGATCGAGAGCCGGTGCTGGTCACGACTGCGCCGCCGCCCCCCGTGTTTCACGGTATTGCCCGCGCCACTGGAGTCGGTCCGCGGGCTGGTCAGCCGCCGGCTGGCCAGCGTCAATGCGCCCCTGGAGGCGCTGGCGATGGAAAACTAGCCGCCGAGCACAACGAACCACAGCATGCCGGCCAGCGCACAGGCGCCGAGCACCGGCAGCACGCCCAGCCGGTAACGGAACAACAGCATGCAGGCCAGCACGGCCAGCCCCAGCATGGGCAACTCGATGCTGGCCAGCACGGGCAGTTCAATCCCGGCCAGCTCGCGCTGCTCGCCGAACAACACCCGCGTCGCGAACCACAGGGCGAGGTTGGCGATCACGCCGACCACCGCGGCAGTAATCGCCGCCAGCGCGGCCGCGAGCCGACGCTGCCCGCGCAAGCGCTCGACATGAGGCGCACCGGCGAAGATCCAGACAAAGCAGGGCAGGAACGTGACCCACGTGGTGAGCAGCGCGCCCAGCGTGCCGGCCGCGAGCGCCATGCCTGGGTCGGCCTCACGCCAGGCGGCCAGGAAACCGACGAACTGTGTCACCAGGATCAGCGGGCCCGGCGTCGTCTCGGCGAGGCCCAGGCCGTCGACCATCTCCCCGGGCAGCAGCCACTGGTAGTGCTCGACCGCCTGCTGCGCGACCCAGGCGAGTACCGCGTAGGCGCCACCGAAGGTGACCATGGCCATGGTCGAGAAGAAGACCGCGATCCGCGTGTAGACATTGCCGGTGCCGAGCAGCACGGCCAGCAGCAGCAGCGTACCGACCCACAGCAGCAGGCAGGCCAGTGCTGCCCGGCCAGTGCCGGGGCGCACCACGGGTGAGCCCTCGACCTTGCCCACGGCCGCGGCGCCGCTCTCCTGGAACCAGCGTGTGGCGGCGAGACCCAGCAGACCGGCCCCGAGCACGACGAACGGAAACGGCACGCCGAACGCGAAAAGCACGAGGAAAGCTGCCGCGGCCAGCAGCAGGCGTGCCGTCGAACCCAGCGTCCGGCGCGCGACCCGGATCAGGGCCTGCAGCACGATCGCAAGCACCGCGGCCTTGAGCCCGAAGAACAGCCCGGCCACCAGCGAGAGGTCGCCCAGCAGCACGTAAAGCCAGGACAGCAGCAGGATTGCGGTCGCGCCGGGAAGAATGAACAGCAGCCCTGCCAGCAGCCCGCCGCGCACGCCGTGCAGCAGCCAGCCTACGTAGGTCGCGAGCTGCTGGGCCTCGGGGCCAGGCAGCAGCATGCAGTAGTTGAGCGAGTGCAGAAAGCGCGCCTCGCTGATCCAGCGCCGCTCCTCGACCAGCATCCGGTGCATCAGCGCGATCTGCCCCGCCGGGCCGCCGAAGCTCAGCAGGCCGATCCTCAGCCATACCGCAAGCGCATCGCGGAAGGCGACCTCCGGGACGGGGTCGCTCGAAGCGCTCATCCGGTCTCCTGGTAGGCCGTCAGCATCAGGTCGATACGCGCCAGTGTCTCGGCCAGCCCGCGCAGCTGCGGCAGCAGTCGGCGCGGATCATCGCGCTCGAGTTCCGCGCCGCGCACGCGCACGCGTTCCCGCACTGTCGCGAGCCCGGCATCGACCCGGGCCAGGATCTCTGCCGTCGACTGCCGGTCATCGATCAGCGCGCCCAGTATCGCGCGGGGGGCAAGGGGGTCATCGACGGTAAACAGCGGAGCGAGCGGGTCGGAGGGATCAGGCCAGGTCGCGAGCGTGGTTCCCGCCAACGCGAAATACGCCAGGTAGGCAGCCAGCGCATCGTTGTACTCGCTGCTGCGCGCCGCATCCGCACGCAGCTGCTCGACCCTCGCCGCACGAGCCGACCAGAAGGGCAGCTCGAGCCCCGCGGCAAGATCCAGCAGCTCGCTGGCACCGGCAAAGCGGTTGCCTTGCGCGAGCTGCTGCGGGAACGGCGGGCCGGCGCATTCGCCGTCGTTGATGCGCCCGCCCGGCGGAACGGACCAGAGCTCTGGGGCCAGCATCGCCAGGCACTCACCGCGGCTGCAGCCCTCGGCATCGCTCCGGTAGCCAAAGGTGCAGCTGCGCGCGCCCTCGTAGCGCGCGATCACCAGAGGTGGGTGTGCGGCCGGCAGGGCGAGCGCCGAGCGCAGCGCAGGCGACGGCTTGAAGCGCACCTCGAGCGCCGCTTCCAGCCGGACGTTCGCCCGCAGCTGGTTGCGGGCGGGCATCTCCTCGCGCGTGAACTCGGCGATCACCGGCTGGAAGCGCGCAAGGCAGACCTGGAGTTCGCCGTGGCCATCGAGGGCGGCCCAAAGCCAGGGGCCCGGCACGAGTGCGGCCCAGCTGTCAGGCTGCAGCCGGAACCCCTCTATCGCGGCAGCATTCCAGCTGCGGGCGAGCTCGCCGGCGGTGATCGGTGCGTCGAAGAACCGCCGCGCCGCGCTGGCCAGCCCGCTCTCCGGCGCGAGGAAGGCATCGGCCGGCACATCGGCGCAGGCTGCAAGTCCGCTGCGGCCCTCCGCGGCCGAGCTCAGCATCGCCTCGATGGCGGCACGCCTGGGCCCATCCGGCAGCGGCTGCTGCAGCGGCTCCGTCAGGCGCTTGCCATGAGGATCGGCCGCAGGGTCGTCGATCAGCCTCACGCGCGCAAGCAGTCGCTCGACGGCATCGCGGTAGGCGGCCAGCGCGTCATCGTGCAGCCCATCACGGAATCGCTGGCCGCCGGTTCCGTTGGTGGTCACCAGGCCATGCAGCGCGTCCTGGATACGCGCGCCGGCGGCCCGCAGGTTACGCAGCGTCTCGGCCCGGCGCGGGTAGTCCTCAGGCGCTGCCGCATGCTCCTGGTACAGACGCATCAGCGCCACGGCATGCTGCTGCCACTCGAACGGGTCGACCAGCGAGAGCGCGCTGCGCAGCTCCATACCGGCCTCGGTCAGCAGGAGCGGGTAATGGTGGTGGAAGGGAAAGCGCAGGTCGCCAGCCTCGAGGAATCGCGCATCCAGGATGTAGTCCCTCGAGCGCGTCGAATACTGCGCCCGCCTGACGGCACCCTGCAGGAAACTGTCCTCGCAGCGGCGGAAATCCGCGGGCCGCAGCAGCCCATCAGGGCCGCTGCGTCCACGCAGGCTGAAGCAGCGGTCGTGCTCCTCGTCGAACCCGCTCCAGCGGCGCGCATCCTGGACGAGGAACTCGGCGCGCAGCCGGGCACGCTGGGCGCCCTCGATCCGGGAAAGGTCATCCTTCACCACCTCGAGCGCGATACCCAGACCGACGAGCCGGGCATCGAGGCGGTTACTGGTCAGAAGACCCTCGGTCCGCAGACTCAGATGGTTGCGGTAGGTCGACTCATGCAGCTGGCCTACAATCCGCTCCATTTCCCGCCGCGCCGTGGCTGCCTGCCCACCCGACTGCTCCAGCAGTGCCAGCGCCTGGACACCGGCGACCACAAGGCCCATCCCGGCCGCGGCCGCCACGATGCCGCCACCCTGCCTGGCTGCAGGTCCCAGCCGGGCAAACCCAAGCAGCGGTGCCTCGAAAGCAGTGAACGAGCCAGCGAGTGACTCTTGCCCGGCAAGCCAAGCGCTGCCACGACCGAGCATCATCATGCCACCCAGCTCCGCGACAGACGGCGGCTCCGCACCGGGCAGCTGGTCCATGCGGCTGCCAACCGCCTGCCACCAGGCGCCGGCCGCAGCTGCCGCGGCATCGGATGGGTGCAGTGTCGCGCCTCGCAGTGTCCGGTCGACAACCGCGATACCCTCAGCCAGCACCGGCAGCTCAGGCATTGCGGCCAGGAGTGCATCGGAAGCGATCCGCTCGGCCAGGCCGCTGGTCATCGGCACGCCGCCCAGTGCCGCGCCAAACACCTGGTCATGCGCGGCGACGCAGGCTGGCACCTTGTGGCAGCGCAGCCAGAGGTCGGGCGCAAAGCCGAGGTCTGCCGGCTCCTGCAGGCTGCCGGCAAATTCGTAGCGGCCGTTGACCAGCACCCTCGGCGCAAGCACCCGGTCGACACGTGCGAGCAGCTGCTCGGGTGGCTGACCGATGCCGGGAGCGTCGTGGCTGCCGAAGGCCGGGAGTGCAACCGTGAGCGCATCAACCAGGCGATAGTCGGCGGGGCCGGCAGCATACCGGCGGCGCAGCGTGCCGATCACGGACTCACTGCTGAGCACGAGGGCGGCATAGTCGCCTTCTGCAAGCGCCGCGGGGTCGCCTGCCCCGGCCAGCGCATTCCAGAAGAAGATATAACCTGCTGCCAGCGCGGGATCCCGGGGCAGGTGCAGCTGGACAGCGCTGCCGTAACCAAACAGGGCCGCGACATCCGGTACCGCGGCAGGCTGTGCAACAGCTGCCGGCGCGGACAGCAGGCAGGCCGCGAGACCGCAGATGCGGCGCGCGCGCTGCCCCGCTCCGTCAGAGCGCCTAGACATCAGCATGGGACGGAATCCTCAACCGGAGATTCCGGTTCGTGAACTCATTCTGCCATCGGGACCGGGATGCGGGCGATTCCGGCTGGCTACGGCTGCTGCAGGTATACCCGCACCCTGGGCGGCTGGTCCGCACCCACCAGCGTGACCGTCATGGTCCGGCCATCCGTGGACAGCGCCCGGGTTTCGGTCCGCGTCGTCTGCCTGCCCGGCTGCGCGGCCTCGCTGGTCCATGTGGTCATCAGTTCATCCCCGACGACGCTGGTGATTGTTTCGCTGACCTCCCCTCTGGCCTGCTCGTTGTTCACGGGCGAACCAGTCAGGTCATAGGTAACCGTGCGCTTGCGCGTCCTGCCCTGGACGATTTCAAGATGGGTCACGACCAGTGCGGTCGGGGTCTGGGTGATTTCCAGTGTTTCCTGGACTGCCGCCCCGTGGCCCGGGTCGCCTCCCTGGGCTGGGTCGAGTACCCAGGTACCACTGAAATCAGGCAGCGCCTGGGCAGCCGCGCCGGCCAGCAGCGCCAGCAGCAGGGCCGGTATCCTCGTTTTCAGCATCGGCAGAACTCCCGGTCTCGGGCAACAGGAGCGTAATGATGCCTGAGCTCCGGTCCTGCATGGCGTCAGCCGCATCCGGCCGGTCGGCCGCGGGCAGGGCGATCCGGCGTGGCCCGCGCGGAGGCAAACCCTCAGGGCGGATCGCACTCCGGCGTGCTGCCGGGTTCGAGCCAGCTGAAGGCGCTGATCCGCAGCTGCACGACCGGACGGTCGAGCCTGAGCTGCAGCTGGTCCCGGCCGCCGACGCCGCAGCTGCGCACGCGGCGGAACTCGTCCTCGTCCGGGTCCAGCGCGAACAGCCGGAAGACCAGCGGGTGGTCCATCAGATTGTCGATCGTCAAGGCCATTTCTGGCGCCCTTCCCGGCGCCTCCAGCTGGCTGAAACGGACCCTAAGCGTACGGTCAGGTTCCGCCGCCGGGCCGGCTTCACGCAGCATCAGCTGGCCTGCCGCACGCAGCTGGGCCTCGATACGCAGGTCCTCCCCCGGGAATACCACCATTACCCCGTCCTGCAGCACCGGGGGCGCCCAGCGCGCGGAATACTCGTAAGCCCGCCCGTCCAGATGGACCAGCCGGAAGCGGAGGTGCTCACGGCAGTTCACCCCGGGCGCGGCGCAGAACTCGGCCAGTGCCTCATCCGAGGCGAACTCGACGCCGCCGGGCGCCGTCGGGGTCGGGGTCGGGGTCGCAGCACAGGCCGCAAGCAGGGGCATCAGAAGGACGGGCAGAGGGATTCTCATGTCAGTATAAAACCAGTGTTTTTACACAGGCAGGTCACGGTTGATTTCATGCCACTGAATTCAATGGCTTTCGGACGGCGGCCATGGTCCACGGCCCCGCCGGCAGATGCAAGTCGTGGTCCTGTGGCGGAAAGTGCCGAGGGTCTAGCGTGCCGCCCCTGGCTCCGGCCGCGCCCGCCAGTGCTCGTAGGCCGTCTTCTGCACATCGTCGAGATCTGCCGGCATCCCGTCGATCCAGACGCGCAGCACCTCCGTCGACTGCTCCAGCAGGTCCCCGTCGGTCAGCACGAGGCTCGCGCTCTTGCCGGGCGCGATCGAGCCCAGCACGTCATCGACGCCGAGGATACGCGCCGGATACAGCGTGATCGAGCGGTAGGCCGCCTGCCGATCGAGCCCATGCGCGGCGGCGAGACCCGCAAACAGCGTCACGTAGCGCGCGTTCGCGGAACCGCCCACGCGGGTGCCGCTGGCCAGGGCAAAGAGTGCCCCCGCCTCCTCGAGCTGTGCCGGCAGTCGATAGAGCGTGTCGTGCGGCTCATCATCGCCTCCGGGCGTCCCGACGATGTTGGTGAGCACCACCGGCACCTGCCGCTCCGCCAGCTCGTCGGCCATGCGGTAGGCCTGCAGCGCATCGGTCAGCACGACGCGCAGCCCGCGGCTGGCGGCGAAATCCATCGCCGCCAGCATTGAGTAGCCCTCGCGCGCGAAGGCCCAGACGGGCTGCTCGCCATCCAGCACGGGGACAAGTGCGGCCAGGTGCGGATCGAAGGCGACGCGGCTCGGATCGGCGCCGTGGACACGGGCGCGCTGCCAGGCTGCCGCGTCATCGAGCAGCCGGCCTATCGTCTCGCTTCGCTCCGCGGCGTCCTTCTTCCGCTCGGCCAGCGACTTGGGTCCCCCGGAGAAAGCGGCGAAGCGCGGCGGCACCACCGCCGGCCACTGCATCACCATGGACTGCCGGCGCAGGCCGATCATCTCTTCCCAGGTCCAGCCCTGGGTCCGCAGGAAGGTCGTCGACCCTGCGATCGCACCGCCGCCCGGCACCACGAGCGCATGCGTGATGCCAGCCGACCTCGCGACACCGAAGTGCGTGCTGCTTGCATTGACGGCAATCGCGGTATCGGCGTCCGGATTGATCTCACCGGTCTCGGCCGAGTCTATCGTCGCGGCGACACTGTCGATCTCGTGGATACCCAGCACCGTGTTGAGGTGGATGATGCCCGGCCAGAGCTGCAGCCCCCCGGCGTCTACCCGCTCCGCGCCCGCCGGAATCGGGGTCCCCGGACCACCGACCGCGCTGATACGCCCGTTCTCGATGACCACGACGCCGTTCTCGATGGCGGGGCCCTCGAGCGTATTGACCGTTGCGCCTACGATCGCGACCGGCAGGTCGCGGGGATACGGACCAAAACGATACTCCACCGCGCCGGGGGGCGGATTCACGGCCGGCGAATCCGGGCCGCCCGCGTTGGCTCCCTCACGTGCATTCCGGTCCTCGGCGGCCGCGCGCAGCTCGGCGGCAAGCCGCTCGCGCGCTTCAGCTACCCGGGCCTGGTGGGCAATGTCAGCTTCGCGGCTGTAGACCTGGCGACCCTCGACGAACGTGTGCTCGACGATGCTGTAGACACTGAGCGGATCGCCGCTCCAGATCACGACATCGGCATCCATGCCGGGAGCGATACGCCCGACGCGATCATCGATCATCAGCTGCTTTGCAGGCCCGCTGGTGACCAGCGACATCGCCTGCTCGGGCGAGAGCCCGCCCCAGCGCAACGTCTTGGCGGCCTCCTGGTGCATGCGCCGCGCCAGGTTGGCCTCGTCGGAGTTCAGGCTCGTCAGCACCCCACGCTCAAGCATCATGGCCGCGTTGTGCGGTATCGCCTCGAACGCCTCCATCTTGAAGCTCCACCAGTCGGAGAAGGTCGAGCCTGCTGCACCGTGCGCGGCCATCTCGTCGGCAACCTTGTAACCCTCGAGTACATGGTGGAAGGTGTTTACGCGGATGCCGAGCTCCTCGGCCAGCCGGATCAGCATCAGGATCTCGTCGGCCCGGTAGCTGTGGGCATGGATCTCGCGGCGCCCCTCGAGCACCTCGACCAGCGGCTCGAGCTGGAGGTCGAGGCGTGGAGGCACCGCTCTTTCCCGCTCACGCCGCGACAGCGCGTTGTATCGCGCCCACTCGTCGCGGTAGTTGGCCGCCTGCTCGAAGCTGTTGCGAATCTGCGCGGCAACGCCCATTCGCGTCGCCGGATAGCGTCGCTGTGCGCCCGGCATCACGAGGCCAACCTGGGTTGGGTTTTCCCCCAGCGCGAACTTGATGGTCGGCGGGGCCTCCCGGTAGACGAGAGCCTCCGGCTCCTCGACGCCCCAGCGGTACTTGACGATTGCGCTCTGGCCCCCGATGGCGTTTGCAGAGCCGTGCAGCACCTGCACCAGCGTGACGCCGCCGGCGAGCTGGCGGTAGATGTCGGCCGAGCGCGGGTCGAGCAGGTCCTCGGCCCGGACCTCCGAACTGACGATGTTGACGCCCTCGTTCAGCTCCAGGCTCTCGACGGCCGTGTGGCTGTGTGCGTCAATCAGTCCGGGAGTCACGTGCCGACCACGGCCATCGATCTCCAGCGCGGCGGCGCGGGCGCTAAGGCCCTGGCCCACGGCCGCGATGCGGCCCCGTTCCAGCAATACATCCGTATCCTCGAGGATGCCGTCCCCGGTCATCGTCCAGACGGTGGCATTACGGATCAGCACGCGCTCGGGCGCGGGCGGCGGCGTGGGGTGCACCGGCATCGCCAGCGCCTCCTCCAGCGTGATCTCGGCCGGAAGCGGCGAGGCGAAGGCGCCGCCCAGCGCGGCAACAGCCAGCAGTGCGCGCAGCTTCATCAGTACACCTCCCCGGTGGTCAGCATGGACCGTGCGCCGGGCCGGCCACCCCGTCCGCGCGCCCCCGACTCCTCGGGCCGCACGACCTCGTGGTACCCCTGAACGAACAGGTGGCGGAGTTTCGGCTCGCCGCCGAACAGCTCTCCCTCGACTATGAACAGGTTGGCCTGCTTCCCTGGCGCCAGCGTGCCGGTCACGGCAGCGAGCCCCAGAAGCTCCGCCGGCACCGTGGTCAGCGCAGCCAGCGCGAGGTCCGGGTCCAGACCCCCGTCGACCAGCTGGCCCAGCTGTTCGTACAGCTTGCCCGGATCCTCCATGCCCTGCGTGACCAGCGCGACGCGAACGCCCGCACCGTCCAGACGCGCGAGCAGCGTGGGCGCCTGCAGGCGGGCCTGCATCCCGGCCAGCGTCGCCTCGGCGAACGCGTCGTCACTGTCGAGCGCCGGCGCCGCCGGCATTTTCAGCGGCATCAGCACGGGCATGCCGCCAGCGACCAGGTCCTGGGTACGGTCCCCCAGGTCCTGTGCCAGCAGCATGGCCGAGAGGCCGAACTGGCTGGTGATCCCGGCAAAACGCCTGGGATCGAGACCAGCGGTGCTGACGAACAGCACCGGACGCTGGCCGCTGAGCACGGCCTGCAGAGGCGCATCCGAGGCCCGGAACGGCGGCGGCGCCAGGCCGGCAGGCCGGGCCGCGTGGCGCTGGCTCCAGCGGGCCTGGCGATCAGCATCCAGCAGCGCCTGGCGCACCACCGCCATCGCGCCCATGCGCGAGGACGGGTACTGCCGGGCCATGAAGCTCTGGCGCTCGAGCGCAACGACCTGCATCTGGCTGGCGGCGGCCACCCGTTCGACGGCTGGACCATCGCGCAGCACGAGGATCGCGGACTCGCCGCGGAACACGCCGGTCTGCGGCAGCACATGGGCCATTGCAAAACCCAGCCGGCGATGGCGGGCCATGCTGGCCTGGCTGAAATCCACCTCGTCGAGCACCTGGTGCTGCGGCCGCACGGGCGGAAGCTCATGGGGCGCGCCTCGAGGCGCCGCGGCCTCGCGTCCGCGCGGCGCCGGGGCCCCACGGCCCTGGGGCTCCTCGAGACCCAGGCGGGCGGCGGCATCGATGAAGGACGGGTAGACCGTCCAGCCGGCCTCGCCCTTGATGATCTCGGCGTCAGGGGGCGGCTGAACTCCCCGGCCGATGGCCTCGATGAAGCCGTCGCGCAGAACGATCGTGCCTGACTCGATAAGCTGGCCGGGCGCCGGAACGATGCGCACATCGGTCAGCGCGTGGATGCGCGGCCGCTCGGCCTGTGCCTGCGGGAGACCGGCCAGCAGCAGGGCCGTCGCCACCAGGGCCGGGATTCGACGATCCATGCGCAATAATACTGCGTTGAAATGCGGCTTTACCGCCTGATTTTTGCTCACTGGGAAGATCCCCCGTACATGGCATGCAGCCTGATGATGCAGGACGATAGCCGTCTTGCTGATGAGCTTATGCCAGACCGGCCGCAACCAGCAAGCCGGCTCAGCCGCCCTCCATGCGCTGGCGCAGCAGCCGGCCCGCATCACGATAAGTCTCGGGGAGCTCCTCCATGAAGGCGTTGGGCTTGAACGCGGGCTCATACTGCTGGAACAGCGGCAGCAGCAGCGCCATCGGCACCTCGGGAAAACGACGGCTCTGCCTGAAGTCCGCAATCGGCACGCGGGCGGTGATGATGTCCTCGTGGTGGTTGGCCGTCTGTGCAAGCACGGTACCGGTCGGGTCGACGATGACCGAGCCGTCGCCGCGGATGCCGGCGGCTTCGGCAAAGCCCAGGTTGTCGAAGGTGACTGAGTTGCCGACACCCAGGGTATAGAACCGGTTCGCCCGGGCAGTCGCGATCGCCGAGTCCGCGTTCGAGCCTCCGGTTACCGTCATCACCAGGATCTCGGCCCCCTTGAGGGCCAGCGCCTGGTACAGGATCGGCTCCAGGCCCACGGCCGTCAGCGCGATATTGCCGATGTCGGTGCGCGCGACCGGCAGCACCTCGTCCCAGCCATACATCTCGACGAAGCGGTCCAGCACGTCGTAGACCGTGGTGCCAATCAGCGCGCTGTCGCCGAACAGCCCGAGAATGTTGCGCGCCTTCCACTGCTTCGAGATGATGCTGCCGTCCGGGCCGGTCAGCACCGAGAGATTCAGGATGTGGCCCGGCCAGTCCGGGTCGCGCACGTAGGCTCCCCAGGAAATGTAGCAGCCATAGCGCCGGGCGCGCTCGCCTATGGCCTCGGATTCAGGCCCCGGCAGCTCGTAGGCAATGCGCTGCAGCTCGCGCCGACCCCAGGGCTGCCAGCCCTGGATGGGGAACTCGTGCATGCAGAGCAGGTCCTGGCGGGCACCCCAGAGCCGCCCGCCACCCCACTCCTCCGGCATGCCCTGGGCAATGTCGATCAGGCGCAGCACGTGGTCGAGGTTCTCGCGATTGGTCCGGCGCAGGTTGCGCAGGTCTACCGATTTCACCCGCGACTGTATCGCCGAGACATTGATCCCCGGCTGGCGCAGCTCCACGGTCTCGTAGCGCCCCCTGCGCGCAACCGAGATCCGCTGCCGGTCGCCGGACCCGGCCTGGGCAGCGCCCATCCCGGCCGCCACTACCGCGGCCCCCGCGCCGGTGATCAGCGTACGCCGGTCCAGCCCGGCCTCCTGCGCCTTCGGCTCATTCCCGCGCTTCGTCGTCATCGGCGTCTCTCCCCTGTATCCGGATCCGGTGACCCCGGATTATGCAACAGCCCGGCCCGGGGATATGCCGGGCCGCTATGCCCACATGACCAGACGGGTGAACGACGTCGCATCGCCGGGCCAGGCCCGCCGCTACAATGATTCCCCCTGGGTATCCACCGCCGGCCCGAAGACGAGAGCGCCATGATCGACGCAAGGACCTTGACCCATCTCGAGCAGCTCGAGGCCGAGAGCATCCACATCATGCGCGAGGTCGTGGCCGAAACCGAGAAGCCGGTCATGCTCTACTCGGTCGGCAAGGACAGCGCTGTCATGCTGCACCTGGCCATGAAGGCTTTCCATCCCTCGCGCCCGCCGTTCCCGCTGCTGCATGTCGACACGCGCTGGAAGTTCCGAGAGATGTACGCGTTCCGCGACCGGATCGCCGCCGAGCATGGGCTCGACCTGATCGTTTACGTGAATCAGGACGGGGTCGAGCGCGGCATCAACCCGTTCACGCATGGTTCGGCCGTACATACCGACACCATGAAGACGGAGGCGCTGAAGCAGGCGCTCGACCGCTACGGCTTCGATGCCGCCTTCGGTGGCGCCCGCCGTGACGAGGAGAAGTCGCGCGCCAAGGAGCGCATTTTCTCCTTCCGGACCGCACAGCACCGCTGGGACCCGAAGAACCAGCGGCCCGAACTATGGAAGCTCTACAACGCGCGCAAGCAGCGTGGTGAGTCCATACGCGTGTTTCCGCTGTCGAACTGGAACGAGCTCGATATCTGGCAGTACATCTGGCTCAGGAACATCCCGATCGTGCCGCTCTATTTCGCCGCCGAGCGTCCGGTTGTCGAGCGCGATGGTGCGCTGATCATGGTCGATGACGAGCGCATGCCGCTGGCCGAGGGCGAGCAACCCCGGATGCGCATGGTGCGCTTCCGGACGCTGGGTTGCTACCCGCTGACCGGCGCAGTCGAGTCGCACGCCGTCACGCTGCCGGAAATCATCCAGGAGATGCTGCTGACACGGACCTCAGAGCGTCAGGGCCGGGTCATCGACCATGACAGCGCCGCCTCGATGGAAAAGAAGAAACAGGAAGGGTACTTCTGATGGCAACGCAGCCCGACGACCTGATCGCGAGCGACATCGAGCGCTACCTGCACCTGCACGAAACGAAGAGCCTGCTGCGCTTCATCACCTGCGGCAGCGTCGATGACGGCAAGAGCACGCTGATCGGCCGCATGCTCTACGACTCCAAGCTGCTGTTCGAGGACCAGCTGGCCGCCATCGAGCGCGACTCGAAGCGCTGGGGCACGCAGGCCGAGGAGATCGACCTCGCGCTGCTGGTCGACGGGCTGGCGGCCGAGCGTGAGCAGGGCATCACGATCGATGTCGCCTACCGGTTCTTCTCCACCGACCGGCGCAAGTTCATCGTCGCTGACACACCCGGACACGAGCAGTACACGCGCAACATGGTGACCGGGGCCTCGACGGCCGACGCCGCGATCATCCTGGTCGACGCACGCAGGGGCGTGCTGACGCAGACCCGCCGCCACAGCTACCTGGTTTCGCTGCTCGGCATCCGCCACGTGATCCTGGCCATCAACAAGATGGACCTGGTCGGCTACTCGGAGGCGGTGTTCCGTTCCATCATCGAGGACTATCGGGAATTTGCCCGGATGATAGGCCTCGAGGACTTCACGGCGATCCCGGTCTCCGCACTGCGCGGCGACAACATCATCTCGCGCGGCACCGAAACCGGCTGGTACGACGGACCCACGCTGATCGGCTGCCTGGAGGCGCTGGAACTCGACGACACCAGGATGCAGCGCGCCCCGTTCCGCCTGCCGGTGCAGTGGGTCAACCGGCCGAACCTGGACTTCCGGGGCTTCTGCGGCATGATCGCCAGCGGCATTGTCAGGCCGGGCGACCGGGTCCGGGTGCAGCCTTCCGGCCGCGAGAGCACGGTGGCACGCATCGTGACCGACGAGGGCGACCTCGAGCAGGCGGTCGCCGGGCAGTCGGTCACGCTGACGCTGGCCGATGAGATCGATATCTCACGTGGCTCACTGATCTCAGGCGCAAAGGCACCAGCCGAGGTCGCCGACCAGTTCGAGGCCCGGATGATCTGGATGGCCGAGGAGCCACTGTATCCAGGCCGCACCTACCTGATGAAGATCGGCACGAACACCGTGACCGCGTCGGTGACCGATATCAAGTACCAGGTCAACGTCAACACGACGGAGCAGCTGGCGGCCAGCAAGCTCGAACTCAACGGCATTGCGGTCTGCAACATCAGTCTTGACCGCCAGATCGCCTTCGACCCGTACGAGGAGAACCGGGACACAGGCAGCTTCATCTTCATCGACCGGCTCAGCAACGGCACGGTCGGTGCCGGCATGCTGAATTTCGCGCTGCGCCGCTCGCACAACATCCACCTGCAGGCGACCGACATCGACAAGGGTGCACGCGCCCGGCAGAAACACCAGAAACCCTGCGTACTCTGGTTCACCGGCCTTTCCGGCTCCGGAAAGTCGAGTATCGCCAACGAGGTGGAGCGCAAGCTGCACGCGATGGGCAGCCACACCTACCTGCTCGACGGCGACAACGTGCGCCACGGGCTGAACCGCGACCTCGGCTTCACCGAGGAAGACCGCGTCGAGAACATCCGCCGCGTGGGCGAGGTCAGCCGGCTCATGGTCGATGCCGGCCTGATCGTGCTGACCGCGTTCATCTCGCCGTTCCGCTCCGAGCGGCGCATGGCGCGCTCGCTGCTCGGCGAGGGCGAGTTCATCGAAATCTTCGTCGACGTGCCGCTCGAGGTTGCCGAGCAGCGTGACCCGAAGGGCCTCTACCGGAAGGCAAGACGTGGCGAGCTGAAGAACTTCACCGGCATCGACTCACCCTACGAGGCGCCTGAGTCACCGGAACTGCGCATCGACAACACCGGCATCGCCCTCGAGGAAGCCGCCGACCAGATCATCGCGCTGCTGCGCGCGCGCGGCATGCTGGGCTGACGCGCGCCGGCCAGGCTGCCGTAGGAGCGAATTTATTCGCGAATGAATTCGCTCCTACGGCGCTTAAGTCCGACCAGGCCGAGCAGCAAGGAGCCGAACAGCCAGCCTGCCGCCGGCAGCGGAATGATCGTGGCGCTGCCGTAGTCGAAGCCCGAGCCCGAGACCGTGGTCCAGTCGGTGACGATCGTGCCGTCCTCGAGCACGACGGACTGGATGCCGCCCCAGACCACGGTGTTGGCGAAGTCGGCAGTGGCCGTGGCAAAGACGCCGTCGCTGCCGTTGCCAAAGAGCAGCTGCGTGGTCATCTCGAGGACGGTCGTGACCAGGATCTCGAGGCCGAACGCCGCCTCTATCGTGAAGCTCAGCAGGCCGGGCTCATCGCCCACCGGAATGGCGAAGCCGGGCAGCGGTGAGGCCAGCGAACCCTCGTAGCCGGGGGTCAGGCCAAGGAGGCCGGCCGTGCACTGGCTGGCGGCCGCACAGCCGGAGCTGAGGTTCCAGCGCGCGGTGGCGTTGGCCAACGGGATGCCCTCGGCAATCACCGCCGTATCCAGCATGCCGCTGATGTCCAGGGCATAGGTGACGCGGGCGGTCAGGCCATCATAGAGCGCGCTGTCGATCCGCAGGCCGTCGGTCACGGCCGCAATGACCTGGTGCAGGTGGCTCACGAAGATGCCCCCGCTGGTGGCTGACAGCGTGCTGCTCGCGCGCAGCGCCTCCGGCGAAGCGAAGGCATAGGCCGACACGGTGAACTCGGTACCGTTCACGGTGAAGACCTCGTCGCGGGAAACCTCGGCGGCTGGTGCGGCGCCTTCGAGACTGACCCGCACCTCCTGCAGGGGGGCGAGCGGGTTCCCGGTGGTCCGGGCCAGATTGCTCTGGGCGGTGGAGAGCGTGGCGGCCTGGCCTGCCAGCGGCAGGATCGACAGGCACAGGAACAGGGACCAGTGACCGGCACGCGGCAGCTGGTGGGTGTTCATTTTGTGGGCTCCGGTTGTTGTTGGTTGTTTTCGGACGACCTGATCGTGCGCCTCGCCTAGCCTGGCTGTCAATGCTCCGTATCAGCCCCCCGGTGCAGCCCTCGCCGGGTATCGGGGGCGAGCCGCGGTGAACATGGCCAGGGTCAGCAGCAACAGGCTGAAAGGGTCGAGGGCACTTGACCCTCTGCGCCTGGGCACCGCCGTCACCGTGACCTCGACCGTATCGCTCGCAGTGGCCCCCTGGTCGTCGGTAACGGTCAGCTGGAACACCATCCGCGCCTCCCCGGCTGGTACGTTGAACGATGGCGTAGGGGTCCCGGCATCCTGCAGCCCGGCATCCGGGCCATCCAGCTGGACCCAGCTGTAACTGACGATCTCGCCATCGAGGTCGAGGCTGTTGCTCCCATTCAGGCTTGCCGAGGTGGTCTCGGCACGACTGACCTCGAAGTCACGGCCAGCACTGGCGATGGGCAGGTAGTTACCACTGCCGTCACGGGCCGGCACGTTCGACAGGCGGCTCGCGAAAGCCGGGCTGCGCGTCGCCAGCCAGTCGAAAGTCTCATCCACTACCCGCCTCTCGATGCCGAAGAAGCTGTGGGCATTGCCACCGACGAAGCCCGGCGCGAAGGGATAAGGCAGCTCGATGTAGGTCGCGTCGACGCCCGCCGCCAGCGCGGCATCGCGGATCGCCACCGACCAGCTGTTGGGCGTGAAGCCATCGCCTGCTGCCCGCAGCAGGAAAACAGGCACATGAGAATTGGCGATCTCGCGATCAGCAACCTGCAGCGTATCGGGTCCCCAATAACTGAGGAAGGTCCGTGGCGAGCGGAACACTTCCTGCTCGAACACGGTCATCCAGCCGATCACTTCCTCGCCTTGCCCGGCCGCGACCAGTTGCTCGGCCAGCGCAACGTAGGAATCGTAGAGGCCAGGCTGGGCCAGTTCGTTGAAGATCGCCGAGGTCACGGACACCCGGCCGTCGATGACCGCACCGTAGAGCCCGACACCGGCCAGCCGCGGATCACTGGTGAGCCCGGGGTAGACGGCTGCCGGACCGGTGCCGCCGGAGTGCGCCGCGATGAAGACCTGGTCGAAGCCCAGCTTCTCCAGGAAGTCGATACCCACGGCGTAGTCCAGCGTGGTGTCCTCGAACAGCGTGTTGCCGCCACCGGCGTCGGGACCCCAGTCGCGGCCGTTCAGGGACAGAACGACCACGCCGTGGCGGATCGCATGCAGCCCAAAGAACTGCGGTACAGCGCTGGTCCAGTTGCCCTGGGCGCCATGGCGCACGACGACCGCGACAGCTCGTGGGCCGATACCCGCGAGTGCGGCCCCCGTGGGCACGAACAGCTCGCCATCGAGTGGCGTTCCGTCAGGGGCGAACAGCGTGACACGGAAGCTATCGTTATGCAGGTTGACCCGGACATCACAGAAGCGGTCGCCGGCGTTTATGCCCTCACCGCCATCACAGACATCCTGGCCAGAACCTCCGTAAAGGACATCGTCGCCGGGACCGCCGAACAACTGGTTGCTGCCGGCGATGCCATAGATCACGTCGTCGCCGTCGCCACCGGAGAGTTCATCGTCTCCGGGACCGCCGCAGACCAGGTCGTTTCCAGCAGCGGCATCCACGATGTTGTTGCCACCGATGACCGCAATGATGTCATTGCCATCGGTGCCCAGGAGATCGTCGTCGCCGGAGGTTCCCGATATAGTTGGCGTCAGTGGTGGACAACTGGCCTGGGCCAGTACAGCGGGCGCCCCGGCATGAACGGCCAAGACGACAAGAGTGCAGGTCACGCTTGATCTGGCGAAACGGATCATGGCCGGCTCCACTATGTCCCCAGCCGACGGTACGCAAGGTTTCCGGCAGGGTCAATGTGGCGGCAGTCCTGACCGGGTCTGGCTCAGTCACCGCCCCACTCGGCCAGCGGTACCTCGATCCACGTTGCCCTGGCACGTGCAAGGACCTGTCCCCGGGCATCGTGGACCGAACTGCCGGCAAACCACCTGCGCCCGTCCCGTCCCAGGGGCCAGCCCTGAACGACACAGGAATCACCCGGGCGGATGCGGCCGTCCACTTCGCCGGACAGTTCGCCGAGCACCACCGCCCGGCCGGGCGGCAGCGGCAACAGGGACCAGGCGCCGGGGCAGTCGAGTGCCGCCCACAGGAACGCCGGATCCACGTGGCCACCCGGACCGGCCAACGACTCGTCCGGTTGCCAGGGGGCTGCGCAGCGGTCGCCGAGCGGCCCGGCGAAGATGCGCAGGCCGTCACCCGGCTCGCGTTGTGGGCCGCAGACAAAGCAGCCGGGGAACGGATGGTCGTTGAAGCCGGCAAAATGCCCGGCGGCATTGCGGGCATCGGCCGCGGCCGGCGGTGCGGGCACCGCAGGTGGTGCCGCGCCAGGCCGGGCCTCGGCGACCAGCTCATCGGCATCGAGCAGCAGCACGCGGTCATCCCGTATCTCTACGTGCAGCAGGCGGCCGAGTGGTGGAGGCCGGTGCAGCCTGGCGGTGGCTGGACCCTTCAGCAAACTGGCCAGGCGCCCGCAGACGTAACCACCATTGCCCGATTGGGGCGGGCCCCGGAAGCGCGGGTCGATCCGCAGTTCAGTCGTCGCCATCCTGCCACTCCCAGCCACCACCCAGTGCCGACCACAGGCGGATCCCGGCACGCGCGGCCAGTGCCTGCGCCTCGGCCTGCACCAGCCGGGCGTCGGTCAGCCGCCGCCGCGCATCCAGCACCAGCGCGAGGTCGGCCTCGCCCGCGGACTGCAGCAGGCGGGCGGTCGCCAGCGCCTCGGCGCGCGCCTCGACCGTCTCGCCCAGCAGGCCAGCCTGGCGCAGCAGCGCATCCTGGCGGACCAGCGCGGTCTCCACATCCTCCAGTGCGGCCAGCATGGCCTGCTCGAGGCCGAGCAGCAGCTGCCGGCTTTGCGCATCGGCGACGTCTATCATGGCGCGACGGGCACCAAAGTCGAACAGCGGCACGCTCAGGGTGGCCGAAGCACGCGTCAGGCTGCCGCTGCCCAGAGAATCCCCGTTGATGGTCAGCCCCTGGCGCCCGAGCAGGCCAGAGAGCACCAGCTGCGGATACAGGTCGCGGCGCGCGGCCAGGCTCTCGCTGCGACCGGCCTCGAGCAGCGCGGTGGCCTGGCGCAGGTCGGGCCGGCGCAGCAGCAGCATGGCGGGCTGGGCGACCGGCGGCGGACCCTCGATCGACGGCACGGACCGCTGTGGGCCGAGCAGCGGCGCCAGGTCGCCAGGGGCCTGGCCAGCCAGGGTCTCGAGCGCGAAGATGGCCGCCACGCGCCCGGCCCCGAGGGATTCGGCGTCGGCCTCCAGCTGGAGGCGGTCCGCACGGGCGGTCGCCGCGTCGAGCAGGGTGGCCTCGCCGGCATCGAAACGCTTTCCGGCAATCCACTCGAACTCCCGGGCCAGCTCCAGGCTTTCGGCAAGCGCAGCCTCGCGCGCCTGGATCGTCCGCAGCTCGGTATAGGCTTCGGCTACGGCTGCCGCCAGGCCGAGCTCGAGGCCGGCCAGCGCAGCCTCCTCGGCCAGCAGGATCTGCCGGGCGCCCTGAAGCCGGGCCCTGACGGCACCGAACAGGTCGACCGTCCAGCTCTCCTCCAGCGCGATTTCCCAGCTGTCCTGGTCGGGCACGAAGAAACGCTGCTCTCCCTCGCCACCGATCCCTGAGCGTCCGCGCGCCACGCCAGCGCTGCCCTCCAGGGAAGGCAGGGCGCGCGCGCGCACCTCGCGCAACAGCGCACGGCCCTCCACGAGGCGCTCACGTCCGGCCGCCAGCTCGAGGTTGCCCGCGAGCGCCATCTCGACCAGTGCGCCCAGCAGCGGGTCATCGCTGGCGAGCCGGAAACCATTCGCGGACGGCTTCTCGTCTTCAGGCATGGGCCCCTGCCAGGCCTCGGGCAACGCGAGGCTGTGCTCGAGCTCGAGGGGAGCGCTGCAGGCGGACAGGGTCAGCAGCAGCGCGACCGTAACCGGGTAGCGCATCACGCCGTCCCGCCCGCCGGTTCCGGACGGATCCGGTACAGGATCACGTAGAGCACCGGCACCGCGACCAATGTCAGCAGTGTTGCGAACGCAAGTCCGCTCATCATCGTCACGGCCATGCTGATGAAGAAACGGTCGGCCAGCAGCGGGATCATGCCGAGGATCGTCGTCGTCGAGGCCAGGACGACCGGACGCAGCCGCGCGACCGAGCCATCGAGAACGGCACGGTAGCTGCCGCCACCGGCGCGCCGCTGCAGGTGGATCTCGTCGAGCAGCACGATCGCGTTCTTGATCAGCATGCCCGACAGACCCAGGAAGCCGAGCAGCGCCGGGAACGTGAACGGCAGGCCCGTGGCGAGCAGGCCCAGGGTCACGCCGATGATGGCCATGGGCACGACGAGCCAGATCAGCAGCGACTCGCGCAAGGCGCCAAACAGCAGCACGATGACCAGCACCATGCCGATGAAGCTGATCGGCAGCTGTCGTGCCAGCGACTCGTTCGCGCGCTCGGTGTTCTCGTACTCACCGCCCCAGCTCAGCTCGTATCCCGGGGGCAGCTCGATCGCCTCGATCACAGGCCGTATCCGGTTGAAGCTGGCCACCGTGTTGCCGCCCGGCGCGGGGTCGGCCTCGACGGTCAGCGTGCGGGCCCGGTCGAGCCGGCGGATCAGGGCCTCACGGTTCTCGACATCGATTCCCGTAGTGACCTCGGCCAGCGGCACGAAGCCGGGGCGCTGCGGACTCCAGAGCAGGCGGTCCTGCAGCAGGGCAGGGTCGTCCCGCTCCTCGAGCGGGGCACGGACCAGGATGGGCAGCAGCTGGTCACCCTCGCGGAAGCTGCCTGTCGGCAGACCGTCGCTCGCCATCAGCAGCGCGTCCTGGAGGTCGCTGCGCGCAATGCCCGTCTCGCGCGCCCGCACCGGGTCGAGCCGTGGCACGAGCACGATCTCGGGCCGGCGCCAGTCGTTGCGGATGCTGACCAGGCCACCATCCTCGCGCATGGCCGTCTCCGCCTCGGCGCCCAGGCGGCGCAGCTCGCTGGCCGAGGGGCCGCTGAAACGCGCCTCGATCTTCGGACCCGCGCCGGGGCCGAAGGCTGCACGCAGCACGCGGCGTTCGCCATCCGGAAACCGCCCGGCCAGCCAGCGATCGACCTCTACGGCCAGCTCGTCCAGCCGCTCGATCCCGTGCGTGCGCACGATGAACTGCACGTAGCTCGGGTCCGGCATCTCGGGCTCGTAGGTCAGCATGAATCGGGCCGCGCCCGAGCCAACCAGCGTAGTCACCGTGGCCACCTCGGGGTGCGATCTCAGGTACTCGTCGATCACCCCGGCGTCTCGTGCGGTCGCCCGTATGTCCGCACCCTGTGCGAGCCAGTAGTTCACATACAGCAGTGGGGCATTGGAATCGGGAAAAAAGCCCTGGGTGACGAAGCGGAAGCCCCAGATGGACGAGCCCAGCATCAGAAGCAGGCCCGCAAGCGCAAGCCAGCGCACCTGCAGGACCCGATCCAGCACCTCGCGGTAGTGGCGGAACATCCGGTGGTCATAGAGTGGCGCCTCCGGGCTGCCGGTAGCGGGCAGCAGGTAGTAGCCGAACAGCGGCGTCACCGTGACCGCCAGCACCCAGGACAGCAGCAGCGAGACCGCGATTACGGCGAACAGGCCACCCAGAAACTCGCCAGTGGCATCGGGCGAGAGGCCGATACCCGAGAACGCCAGCACACCGACCACAGTCGCGCCGAGCAGCGGCCAGCGCGCCTGGCGGACGGCCGTCGAGGCGGCATCCATCTGGTCCATCCCGCGCCTCAGCCGGACGAGCATGCCCTCGCAGACGACGATCGCGTTGTCGACCAGCATCCCCATCGCGATGATGAGCGCCCCAAGGGAGATACGCTCCATTTCGACGCCGATCAGGTACATGACGAACAGCGTGCCGAGCACCGTCAGCAGCAGCACGGAACCGACGATGATCCCCGCGCGCCAGCCCATGCTGACGCAGAGGGCAAGGATCACGATGGCCACTGAAAGTGTCAGGCTGAACAGGAAGGCGCCGATCGCCTTGTCGACGACAGCAGGCTGGTCGTAGATGGACGCAAGCCGCATGCCGACCGGCGTCTGGCCTTCGAGCGCCGCCAGCCGGCGATCGACAGCCTGGCCCACCGCGACGATGTTGGTATCCGTGCGTGCGGCAATCGCGAGTGTTATTGCCGGCTCGCCATTGAAGCGGATCAGCTGCGCGGGACGCTCGTCATACTCCCGGCGGATCGTAGCGACGTCGCCGAGGCGGAAGCTGCCGCGCCCGTTGCTGACCGGCAGCTCGGCGATGTCTTCGGGCACAGTGAACGCGCCGTCGGGGGCAACACGCAGCGCGAAATCCCCGCCGCGCAGCGCGCCGGACGGACGGACCGCGTTGTCCTGCTCCAGTGCGTTGAAAATGGCCGCCGGCGGCAGGCCGAGTGCCGCAAGTTCAGCCTGGGAAACCTCGACGACGATGCGCTCGCCCGGATATCCGGCGAGGTCGATGCGGGCGACACCGGGCACGCGCAGCAGTTCCCGCCTGAGGAAGCGGGCGTGCTCGTCCAGCGCCCGCATCGGATAGTCCGGCCCCGTCAGCGCCAGGTAGATCCCGGCGACGTCGCCAAAGTCATCGTTGACTCGCGACGGGCCGGCACCCGGGGGGAGGCGGACAGCGGCATCGTTGACCTTGCGCCTGAGCTCGTCCCAGATCTGCGGCAGCTCGCGGCCCGTGTAGGTGTCGGCGATCTCTATCGTGATTTCGGAGTTGCCGGGGCGCGAGCGTGAGGTGAGACGCCAGACCTGCTTCATCTGCTGGATCTCGCTCTCCAGCAGCTCGGTGACAAGCAGCTCCACCTCCTCTGCGCTGGCGCCCGGAAAATCCGTCGTCACGACGGCGAGCGGGATCGTGAACGCCGGGTCCTCCAGCCGGCCCATCTCGAAATAGGCGACTATTCCGCCGAACAGGCAGAGGGCCACCAGGACCCAGGTGCTGACCGGCCGGGTGATGGCGGAGCGGGCGATATCCATCGGGCAGCGTCAGTCACGCAGCGGCCGGACCGGCTGGTCGTCGCTGAGAAAGCGCGCCCCGGCGCCCACTATGCGCAGGCCTTCCGGCAGTGCATCCTGCAGCAGCGCCGTGTCGCCCTCGATCGCAAGCACCGACACCGTCTTCCTGTGCACCCGGCCTTCCGGCTCACTGACCTGCCAGACGAAGTGGCGCCCCTCGACATCGGCCTGCAGCGCCGTCAGCGGCACTCGTACGCCGGGGGATTCGCTTGCATGTTGCAACTCCACCTCGACCGGCATGCCGGGCAACCAGGTGGAGACGTCCTCCGGCAGGCCGCGCAGCAGCAGCCGGAAGGTGCCCGTCTCGGGGTCGGCCTCGGTGGCATGTTCCTGGTAGCGCAGCCTCAGCGCAGCGCCGTCGCTGGGCAGGCGCGCCGTAGCCTGGAGCCGCTCGTCCAGCGGCAGGCTGCGCACAAGGCGGCTGGCCAGCTGGACCGCGATATCGACCGTGTCGTCACGCTGGAGCAGCAGCACCGGCTCGCCGGCCGCCACGGTCGTGAAGGACTCCGCCAGGCGCGCCGCGATCCGCCCGTCGAAGGGCGCGAGCAGGCGGGTCTGGCCCAGGTTGCGTCCGGCAATCTCTCGCCCCACCGTCGCCAGCTCGATCTCGGTGGCGAGCTGCTCCCAGGCAGCACCCGACAGGATCCCGGCATCGTACAGCGCACGCTTGCGCTCACGCTCGGTCACCAGGCGGGCCAGCCGGGCCTCGGCTTCGCGCAGCGCGAGCCGGTAATCAGCGGGGTCGAGTTCGGCGAGCACCTCGCCCGCAACAACAGACTGGCCCTCTCGAGGGCGCCTGTCGGTCAGCTCTCCCGGCACCTGGAAGGCGAGCGGCGTGCGCGTTCCGGCCACGACCCGGCCCGGCAGACGCCGGACTGGCTCCGCAGCACGCGCGAGGACGATGATCTCGACCGGACGGGCTACCGCGCCATCGGCAGGCTCGGCGACGTCGTTTCCGCTGCAGCCGACCAGGAGCACAGCGGGCAACAGCCAGGCTGGAGAGACGCGCGGCACTGCTCACTCTCCGCCGAGCACGCCGGCTTCGGCGAGCAGCTCTTCGTGCAGCTTCTGGCGCTGGGCTGGCTCCAGCACGCTGATGCCGAAGATGTCCATCAGCATCAGGCCCTCGGCAGCCAGCATCAGCCGGGTCGCGCGCAGGGGCTCCGGGTGCGTCAGGCCAATCTCCTGGTAGAAATCCTGAACCTGCCGCCGCACCTCGACCAGCAGCGCGGGGTCGTTGGCGACCGCGGCAAGCAGCGAGAGGCTGCCGTCGTGGTCCAGGCCCAGCGTGTCGCCGGCGAGGACGCTCTGGATATAGGCCTGCACGCGGGCGTTCTGGCCACCGCCGCGGCGCTCCAGCTCCGCGGTGTAGCGCTCGCGGAAGCCGGCGAGATGGCGCTCGAGCAGCCCGAGCAGCAGGGCTTCCTTGCTGCGGAAGTGATAGAGGAGGCCGCCCTTGCTGATGCCCGCGGCCTCGGCCACGGCCTCCAGCGTGAGCCGCCCGGCGCCGGACTCGCCCACGATACGGATGGCCGCATCGAGCACGCGATCACGCGCGCTGCGGTCAGGTTGTTCTGCTTCCACCGGGGGCTCCTGTACCGTCCGGACGGTACTATACCGTCCGGACGGTCGGAGTCAATGCCGCTCAGCTCAGAATGAGCGCTTGCAGGCCGGACAGTCCGGCTTGCCGAACAGCGGGCCGTATTCCTCAGGGCGTGTCAGTGCGGCCCAGAACCAGCGCTGGCCGCACCCGGGACAGCGGATCAGCAGCGCGCCGCCGGCGAAACCCGCGACGGCCACCAGGCTGCCGCTCAGCCAGTCGAGGCCGGTGGCCGGCCACAGCGGGGCGAAGCTGCCGACCAGCATCAGCAGCACGGCGAGCAGCAGTTTCCACAGCTGCCCGGTCCGGGTGACAACAGAATCCTTGAGCATCGGTATGTTTTCTTGCGGGGCGGAGGACGATCTTCGCAGGCTCGCGCCACGCCGCGCTGCGCGCTGTCGCACAGTCCGCGGCGGCCGGTTCAGTCCGGCCTGGCGGTGATGCGGCCTTCCCCGCCGAGCAGCTCGAGCGTGCCATCCTGGCCGACACTGAAACCGCGCACGCCGGCCAGCAAGGTGAGGAAGCGGCGCTCCTGCGCCATCGCGGGTTCGGCACAGGCCATCATGGTGGAGGCAGCCCGGCTGATCGTCAGTGACTCGCCGGTCAGTTCCCAGCCGGCCGTCCATCTGTTGCAGCCGCCGCTGCCGCTGACCCGGCGGTCAGCCGCGAAGCGCAAGGTGGGCGCCTCGCCCGTCACCGTCTCGCCGTTCAGCGCGTGGACCCGCCAGTCAAGGCCCAGCAGCAGCTCCGCGGGGTTGCCACCGCAGCCCCGCAGATCGCCTTCCGCTCTCTCGACGGTGACCGCCAGCGGCCAGTTCAGGTCGGTCATCGTGTCCGAGCAGGGCTGCTGGCGCACGCGGACCGTAAGCCCGGCTTCCTGCACCTGCCAGGTCCGCAGGCCATTGGCCTGCCGGACGGGCACCGTCGGCCAGCTCTGAACCCGGGCGCCATAGTCGGTCAGCAGCTCGATCGAGCCGTCCGCTATACGCAGGCTCCAGCCGGGCTCCACGCCGAAGGCGCGAAGCTCCCCTTCCGCCTGCACAGCCGGGACGCACTCCGGCAGCTCGGTACCGCGCAGGCTGAGGCGGCCACGCTCGCCCCGGCTCCAGAACCAGGTATCAGGCCCATCGGGCAGCTCGTAACGCGCACCCGAGGCAGCCGGCACAGGCAACAGTTCGAAGGACTCGCCGTCGACGACCAGCTGCAGCCCGTCCCCGATGGGCTCCAGAGTGACCCGGCTGCTGCCGCAGACCAGCGCCGAGCTGGCCTGCGCACCGAGCTGCGTCAGCCGGATCTCGCCGAGTTCGACCCGCGCCGACTGCACCGGCACGGCCATGTCCGAGCTGGTCCAGGCGGTGCGGCCATCGACTTCGATCAGTGCACGCAGCACGTAGTCTGCCGCGGGATCCAGCAGCCGACGATCTATATCCATCGTGAACGGAATCGGCACCTGGGCGCCGCCGAGCGGCCGGCGCTGCTCGACCGAGGGCGCCCCCCCCGCGGAAGGACGCAGCTCCAGCACAGCCACCGCCTGCGGCGGCAGCGCAATGCGCTGCAGGTACGTCAGGGAACCCGTGATCCGGGTCGAGCTGTCGGCCTGGGCAGCCACCTGCGCGCAGGCAGACAGCAGCAGGGCAGACAGCGCAGCGGTGCTGAGCAGGACTCTCATCGGCTTGGCCTCGGTCCGGGGCGGGAGGCCGATGATACCGCTGGCCGGCGCCGCTACTCCACGGTTACCGACTTGGCGAGGTTGCGCGGCTGGTCCACGTCCGTGCCGCGCAGCGTCGCGACATGGTAGGACAACAGCTGCAAGGGCACCGTGTAGACAGCCGGCGCCTGGAAGTAGCTCACGTGGCGCGGCATCTGGATGACGGTGACGCCGTCACTGCTCTCGATGCCCGACTCCGGGTCGGCGAACACGTAGAGCTCGCCGCCACGGGCACGCACCTCCATCAGGTTCGACTTGAGCTTCTCGAGCAGGTCGTTGTTCGGCGCGACCGCGATCACCGGCATGTCATCATCGACCAGGGCCAGTGGGCCATGCTTCAGCTCACCGGCCGGGTAGGCCTCGGCGTGGATGTAGGAAATCTCCTTGAGCTTCAGCGCGCCCTCCATCGCAACCGGGTGCAGGATGCCGCGGCCGAGGAACAATGCATGGTGCTTCTCGACGAAGCGCTCTGCCAGTTGCGCCATCTTCTCGTCGAGCACCAGTGTCTTCTCGATCAGGCCCGGCACCTCGATCAGGCGCGAGACCAGCCCGCGCTCACGCTCGGCATCGGTGCCGTGGTGGCGGGCCAGCGCGATGACCAGCATGGAGAGTGCGGCAATCTGGGTCGTGAACGCCTTGGTCGAGGCAACCCCGATCTCGGGGCCGGCCCGCGTCAGCATCACGAGGTCGGACTCGCGCACCAGCGAGCTTTCCGGCACGTTGCAGATCGCGAGGCTGGCGAGGTAGCCGCCCTCGCGGGCGAGGCGCAGCGCCGCCAGCGTGTCGGCCGTCTCGCCGGACTGCGAAATCGTGACGAACAGGGTATCGGGCGGCACGACCGGGCTGCGGTAGCGGTACTCGCTCGCGATCTCGACACTGCAGGGGATGCGGCACACCTGCTCGATGAAATAACGCGCGACCATGCCGGCGTGATAGCTGGTGCCACAGGCGATGATGTGCACGTTGCGCGTCGCACGGAACACCGCGGTCGCAGCCGGGCCGAAGGCCGCCTCCAGCAGCCGGCCGTTGGCCACGCGCTCCTCCAGCGTCTGCGCGACCGCGCGCGGCTGCTCGTGGATCTCCTTCAGCATGAAGTGCCGGTACGGGCCCTTCTCCGCCGCATCGGCCGAGAGCTCGCTCTCGCGCACCGGGCGGTCCACGGTCTTGCCCGCGCTGTCGACGATCGTGATCCGGTCGCGACGCACCTCGGCCAGGTCGCCTTCTTCCAGGAAAATGAAACGGCGGGTGACCGGCAGCAGCGCCGAGACATCGGAGGCGACGAAGTTCTCTCCAATGCCCACACCGATCACGACCGGACAGCCACGCCTGGCCAGCAGCAGGCAGTCCGGGTCGGACTCGCTGACGACCACCAGCGCATAGGCGCCCTCGAGTTCCTCGACCGTCGCCTGCACGGCGGCGAACAGGTCACCTGCGCCATTGGCCCGGTGCTGGTGGATGCGATGGGCGATGCTCTCGGTGTCGGTGTCGGAGGTGAACTGGTAGCCGTCAGCCTCGAGCTCGGCGCGCAGCTTCTCGTGGTTCTCGATGATGCCGTTATGGACGATGGCCAGGCCATCGCGCGAGATATGCGGGTGCGCATTGTGCTCGCTGGGTGCGCCATGTGTCGCCCAGCGCGTGTGGGCGATGCCCGCCGGGCCGCTGACCGGCTGCTCCTCGAGCGCGATGTCGAGCTCGGCCACCTTGCCCATGCGCCGCCGACGCTCCAGGTGTCCGTCGGCCAGTACCGCGAGGCCGGCCGAGTCATAGCCCCGGTATTCCAGCCTGCGCAGCCCCTCCACCAGGATGGGGACGACGTTGCGCTCAGCGATGGCTCCGACGATGCCGCACATGATTTTTGCTTCCCGGCTGGGTGTTCAGGGTCGCACAGTATGCGGCGGCGGCCTTGGCAACGCCGCGATTCACATCGCAGAACAGGCCTCCGTCAGTCGTTGCCCCCCATCCCCATGAGCTGCAGCAGGCTGAGGAAGATGTTGTAGATGCTGACGTAGAGCGTGACGGTCGCCAGGATGTAGTTGGTCTCGCCGCCGTGGACGATCTGCCCGGTCTGGAACAGGATCAGCGCACCCATCAGCAGGATGATGGCGCCGGAGATTGCCGCCGAGTAGGCGGAGAGGTCGAGGAACAGGCTGGCGAGGATCACGCCGAGCAGCGCCACCAGGCCAACCAGCACGAAGCCGCGCAGGAAGCCGAAATCCTTGCCCGAGGCCAGCGCATAGCCGGACAGTGCGACGAAGGCGAGACCCGTCGTACCCAGCGCCGTCAGCACCAGGCGTCCGCCATCCGGGACTGCCGTCAGGTAGAACGACAGGATCGGCCCGAGTGTCAGCCCCATGAAACCGGTCAGCGCGAACACGCTGATCACGCCGGCCGAGGAGTTGCGCGTCTTGTGGACCAGGAACAGCAGCGCGAAATAACCACCGAGCGTTACCCAGGGCCCGAGGTAGGGCATGCCGATGGCCATCGAGACCCCGGCCATGACGGCGCTGAACAGCAGAGTCGCCGCCAGCAGCAGGTAGGTGTTGCGCAGCACACGGTGCGTGGCCAGCAGCTCCCCGACCGCGGGGCTGCGGGAAATCGCGTGCTCATGTCCGTAGCGCTGTGGCTCCATGTTCAATTCTCCGATAAGCCTTCCTGAAGACAGGAAATCCTAGCACAGCGGTGAAGGAAACCGGGGTCAGTACACGATTTCCGGCTACCGTCGCTGGTGAACCCAACGGGGTTATGGAAATCGTGTACTGACCCCGGTTTCCCGCTCTCGCACTGGCACCGCCGCTGGAGCGCGCTGCCCGTCACCGCTGTCCCGGACACGCCGTGAACACATCCCGGTGGGCTCGGGCGCCGCCGACCCGCGGCGCCTGGGCGGGGGCACCGGGGCCGGGCCGCGGGCGCCCCCGGGGGGGGCAGGGCGGGCGCGGGGAACCGCGG
>JAFIFS010000059.1 GCA_020831895.1 Chromatiales bacterium | reverse complement strand
CCCCGGTGCCGAGTCCCGCAGCATGGCAAGAGCGGACAGGGCCCGGTCATGACCCTTCTCCGTGGACAGCCGCCCGATGATCGCGAGCCGGTGCGCGGGTCCGGCATGGATGGCCGGCCCTGTGCCGGTTGCGATGCAGTTGTGGATCACGCACTCCCGTCGCGCCAGCGCCCTGGGTTGGCGCGCCACGAACACCACCCTGTCCAGGCGGCGACGGCACTGCCTGTCGAGGGTTTCATAGAGCCACTGGCGGCCGGGAAATTTTCCGTTGAGATAGCCATGGATCGTGGCGACGGCGGGAATGCGCCGGCTCGTCTGCCGGGTCAGCGCCAGCAGGATATTGAACTTGTAGCCATGGGAATGAACGAGATCCACCCGCTGCTCCTGGATATAGCGCCAGATCTCGCGCATGCCGGCAAGGTTCAGGCCCGGCCGCATCCGCCATGGCTTGACCGGTATCGACTGCCGGCGCGCCTCGGCCTCGATGGGCTTCTCCGGATCATCCGGTGCCCCGCAGCTCAGTATGCTGGATGAGACACCCTTGTCGATAAGGCCCTGGCACAGCATGAGCAGCATGCGCTCCGCACCGTAGAGCCCTCCGGAGTCGATGAGGTGCAGAACCCGCATCGGGATCAGTTGCCGGTGGCAAGGAGGGAGAGCACCTCCCCGGTCTGGCGCTCAAGCAACGCCTTGCTGCCCCGGGCCTCGACGTTAAGTCTCAGCAGCGGCTCGGTGTTGGACGGCCTCACGTTGAGGCGCCACTGCGGAAACTCAAGGCTCAGGCCATCGACACCGGGTTCGTTGCTCGCGGCATCTGGATACGCCTTGATCAGCCTCGTGGCCGCGCCGTCAGTATCGTCGACGGCCAGGTTGATCTCCCCACTGCAGGGAAACTGTGCCATGGCCGGCCCCACAAGGCTGGAAAGCGGATCTTCCGATGCCGACAACAACTCCCCCACCATCAACCACGGAATCATCCCGCTGTCGCAGTAGAAGAACTCCCGGAAGTAATGATGCGCACTCATCTCGCCGCCGTAGACGGCGTCGACTTCCCGCATCTTCTCCTTGATGTAGGCATGCCCGGTGCGGCTCATCACGGGCTCGCCGCCGGCCTTGGTCACGATGTCGATGGTGTTCCAGACCAGGCGCGGGTCGTGGACGATGCGCGCCCCGGGGTGACGGCGCAGCATGGCCTGGGCCAGAAGGCCGACGATGTAGTAGCCCTCGATGAACTCGCCGCGCTCGTCGAAGAAGAAGCAGCGGTCGTAGTCGCCGTCCCAGGCGATGCCCATGTCGGCACCATGCTGGCGCACGGCCTCGGCGGTTGCCGCGCGGTTCTCGGGCAGCAGCGGGTTGGGCACGCCGTGGGGGAAGCTGCCATCGGGCTCGTGCTGGATGCGTATGAACTCGAACGGGAGTGAGCTGGCCAGTTCATCCACCAGCAGTCCGGCAGCGCCATTGCCGGCGTTGACCACGATGCGCAGCGGCTTCAGGCGGCTGACATCCACCAGGCCCAGCAGGAAGCGGGCATAGGCCTCGCGCACGCCCTGCTCGCGCTGGTGGCCCTGGCGTGCGGCAGCGGGGAACTCGCCGGCCTCGGCCAGCGCGCGGATCTCATTCAGCCCGCTGTCGCCGCTGATCGGGCGTGAGCCCTCGCGCACGAACTTCATGCCGTTCCAGTCGGCCGGGTTGTGGCTGGCGGTCACCATGATGCCGCCGCCGGCGCCCAGGTGGCTGGTGGCGAAGTACACGTCCTCGGTACCGCCGAGGCCAATGCGGATCACGTCGCAGCCTCCCTGCATCAGGCCTTCGCTCACGGCATCGGCCAGCATCGGGCTGGTCGGGCGCACGTCCTCGCCCACGACGACGGTGCCGGGGTCGAGGTGCTGGGCGAACGCACGGCCGATGCGCCGGGCGATGTCCGGGTTCAGCTCGGAGGGGACCCGGCCGCGGATGTCGTAGGCCTTGAAGCAGGTGAGTTTGCCTGTGGGAGCGGATTCATCCGCGAACTTTTTCTCTGTGCTGGGTGGATGCATCTTGGGTTCCGGTGAAATCAGTTCGTGGCTGAAGCCACTCCCACATAAATTGAGGTGTGTCGTTCAGTCTGTGCGGCCGGTGCGGCCGTAGGCGTCGTCCAGGCGCACGATGTCATCTTCGCCCAGGTAGGCGCCCAGCTGCACCTCGATGATCTGCACGGGTTCGCTGCCGGGGTTCTCGATGCGGTGGCGGGCGCCGACGGGGATGTGCACGTGGCCGCCGGGGCCAAGGTCGAACTCCTCCTCGTCGCGGGTGATGCGCGCGGTGCCGGCGACGACCACCCAGTGCTCGGCACGGTGGTTGTGCAGCTGCAGTGAGAGTCTCGCGCCGGGCAGCACGGTCAGGCGCTTGACCTGGTAGCCCTTGGCGCCGTGCAGGCTGTCGAAGCTGCCCCAGGGGCGCAGCACCTCGCGCCCGGTGTCGATCTCGGGGCGCTGCTGGCGGCCGAGCTCGTCCACCAGCGCCTTCACCTGCTGGCTGTGGCTGTGCGGGGCCACCAGCACGGCATCGGGAGTCTCGATGACGATGCAGTCCTCCAGGCCCACGGCAGCCAGCAGGCGGCTCTCGGCGCGCAGGTAGCTGTTGCGGCAGTCCAGTGCCAGCACGTCGCCCTGGCGGCTGTTGCCCTGCTCGTCCAGCGGGCTGACGGCCTGCAGGGCCGGGAAGGAGCCGACGTCGCTCCAGGGACTTGCCAGCGGCACGACGGCAGCGCTCTCGGTGCGCTCCATCACCGCGTAGTCGATGGAGTCCGCCGGGCAGGCCCGGAAGGGCTCGGCGTCCGGGCGCAGGAAGCGGCCCTCGGCCCTGGCGCCGGCCGCGGCCTGCTCGCAGGCGGCCAGCAGCTCCGGGGCGTGGCGGCCCAGCTCCTGCAGTATGCGGTCGGCCCGGAACAGGAACATGCCGGTGTTCCACAGGCAGCCTTCAGCCATGTAGCGCGCGGCGGCTGCGGCGTCGGGTTTCTCGATGAAGCGCTCCACCTGGCTTACGCCGGGGGCCGGGCTCTCACCCGCGGCGGCGATGTAGCCGTAGCCGGTCTCGGGCCGCGTCGGCGGCACGCCGAAGGTGACCAAGCTGCCCGCCTCTGCGGCCGGCAGTGCGGTGGCAATGGCGCACACCAGGGCGCTGGAATCAGCGATCGCGTGGTCGGCCGAGAGCACCAGCAGCAGGCAGTCATCGCCGTGGCGACGGCAGGCCTCCAGCGCGGCCAGGGCAATGGCCGGGGCGGTGTTGCGCCCTTCGGGCTCCAGGATCAGCAGCGGGTCGCGTCCGCAGCCGGCCAGCTGCTGCTCGACCAGGAAGCGGTGGGCCTCGTTGCAGACCACCAGCGGCTCAGCCACCGGGCCGGGCAGGCCCTCGAGCCGGGCGGCGGTCTGCTGCAGCAGCGTTCGCTCGCCGTTCAGCGCCAGCAGCTGCTTGGGCACGGCGCGGCGCGACAGCGGCCACAGCCGCGTGCCGGAGCCGCCGCAGAGGATGACCGGGACCAGCATGGCGCCAGCGCCCGGCCGGCCTCAGACCACTGCGGCCAGCGGCTTGCCCGCGGCCGGCTTGACCGAGCTCGCCCCGCGGCCGATGCCGTAGTAGGTGAAGCCAAAGCGCGCCATCGTGCGCGGATCCCAAACGTTTCTGCCATCGAAAACAAGAGCTTCTGATAGCTTTCTCTTAATCATGTCGAGATCCGGGCTGCGGAACTCCTGCCACTCGGTCACCAGCACCAGCGCATCGGCACCCTCCAGCGCCGCCTCGGGGCTGTCGCACAGCGCGAGGTCCGGGCGCTCGCCGTAGATGCGGCGGGTCTCGTGCATCGACTGCGGGTCATAGGCGCGGATCTTCACGCCCGCGGCCCAGGCCGCCTCCATCAGCACGCGGCTAGGGGCCTCGCGCATGTCGTCGGTGTTGGGTTTGAAGGCCAGGCCCCAGAGAGCCAGCGTACGGCCTTCAAGCTTACCCTTGAAATGTTCCGTAATCTTCTGGAATAAAACGGTTTTCTGTCTGTCATTGACGCGGTCGACCGCGCCTACCAGCTCGGCCGGGAAGCCGACATCGCTGGCCGAGCGGATCAGCGCCTGCACGTCCTTCGGGAAGCAGGAGCCGCCGTAGCCGCAGCCGGGGTAGATGAAGCTGTAGCCGATGCGCGGGTCAGAGCCGATGCCGATGCGCACCTGCTCGATGTCGGCGCCGTAGCGCTCGGCGATGTTGGCCAGCTCGTTCATCAGGCTGATCTTGGTCGCCAGCATCACGTTGGCGGCGTACTTGGTGAGCTCGGCCGAGCGGATGTCCATGACGATGAGCTTGTCGTGGCTGCGGCTGAAGGGCTCGTAGAGCTGTCGCATGAGCTCGGTGGCCGCCGGGCTCTCGGAGCCGACGATGATCCGGTCCGGCTTCATGAAGTCGGCCACCGCCGCCCCTTCCTTCAGGAACTCGGGGTTGGAGACCACGTCGTACGCAAGCGTGCTGCCGCGCTGACGCAACGCCTGGGCGACGGTCTCGCGCACCCGGTCGGCAGTGCCCACGGGCACGGTGGACTTGTCAACAATTATTTTATAATCAGTAAGATGCTCGCCAATGCTGCGGGCGACTGTGAGTACATGGCGCAGGTCCGCCGAGCCATCCTCGTTCTCCGGCGTGCCTACGGCGATGAACTGGAACAGCCCGTGGCGCACGCCGTCGGCCACATCCGTCGTGAACTTGAGCCGGCCCGAAGCCACGCAGCGCTTGACGATCTCCTCCAGGCCCGGCTCGTAGATCGGGATCTCGCCGGCCTTCAGCCGCTCCACCTTCGCGGCATCGACATCGACACAAAGCACATGGTTGCCCGCCTGGGCCAGGCAGGCGCCGGAGACCAGGCCGACATAGCCGGTGCCATGGACGGTGACGTTGAACATCTGGGGCTACCTCAATGATTGTTCTGACGGAAAACGGATGCTGTGGTGTGGGACGCAGATGCTGTGGGAGCGAATTCAGTCGCGAATCCCCAGCTCAGGGCGCCAAGCTTACCTGCTCCACCCCCCGTTGCCAGTGAACCAGTTAGGAATTCGCTCCCGGAAAAAACAAGGGGCCAGGCGGTCAGACCGCCCGGCCCCCAGGGCCTGTGCAGACTTGCGGAGACTCAGGCCTGTGCCCGGCTCCGGGCGCGACGGCGCGAGAGGCCGACGCCGGCCAGCAGGGCGAGGCCCATCAGGCTCAGCATCGTGGGCTCGGGCACCGAGCGGGTGGCCACCTCGAAGGCCACGCCGCCGCGGCTGGTCAGCGTCACCCGGTCGAAGCTCGTGGTGCCGGCGGAGAAGCGCAGGTAGGCGTCGAAGTTGTAGTTGACGTTCACGCTCGGGTCGGCCGGCACCCCGGGCGCCGTCACCAGCGCGCCAAGCGCGTCACGCAGGTCCGACCCGTTCAGGGTGAGCACCGCAAAGGCGCCGTTGAAGAGCGTCAGCACGTTGTAGGAGTCCACCGAGCCCCAGTACAGGTCGAACTCGCCAGAGAGGCCCGTGACCTCGATCGCGCTGTTGGCGCCCGCCGGTGGCGCGCTGGCGCTGGTGACGTTGTAGGAGGTCGTATTGGCGGGATCCGAGGAGTCCGTGCCGGGCGTCTTGTTCTGGTTCGGCACGCTGACGGCCGGGTTGATGACCGCCCCACCGCTGACCGTGTAGCCACCGCTGGCGAGATCGACACAGGTCGCAGCGATGCAGTCCAGGCCCAGGAAGTCCACGTTGACGGCGCCGGAGATGATCTGGGCCGCGTTGGCCGCCCCGCCGGTCAGGCCGCCGAGTGCGAGCACGGCCGCCGAGGCGCTGGTCGCCAGCAGGGGGGAAGTCTTGCGCATGGTTGTGTTCATGGTTTTGCTCCCGGTGGCCGGCTTATGCCGGCCTGCAGTCTTGCTGCTCATGTACATTGTGGCGGGTTGCAATTTTACATATGCAAGACCCATACCAGCCTTGCTGAGGGCGATGTTTTCAGGCACTTGGCGCTACGCCACACAAGCTGCGAGGCAGTAATTGTAAAATTACCCGACACCGGGCTGGGCGTGCTGCGCTCAGGCGCGCAGCCGCTGGACGATGCAGGCCATCCTGGCGCTGCCCGAGCCCTTGATCAGCACGCAGTCGCCGGGCTGCACCAGCCCGGGCAGCGCATCCGCGCAGGCACGACTGTCTGGAAACCAGTGGTCCGGCCCGTAGTCCCGGGCCTCGGCGCCCACGCCGATGACGAGGTCGGCCTGGCGGCGGGCCTGCGCGCCGGTGGCGCGGTGCATGTCGGCCGAACTTGGGCCCAGCTCGCCCATCGTGCCCAGTACGGCAACCCGGCGCCCGCCCTCACCCACCGGGCTCGCGGCCAGCGTATCGAGCGCGAGCGCCATCGACTGCGGGTTGGCATTGAAGCTGTCGTCTATGAGGGTCAGCCTGCCGGCCTCGATACGCTGCAGGCGACGGGCGACCGGGCTGACGCCGGCCAGCGCCTCCTCGATCGCGGTTTCCGGCACGCCCAGCCTGGCCCCGATCATCCGGGCAATGCCCGCGGCAAGCTCGGCGCCCCGGCCCGGCACGCGCAGCACCTCGCCCGGCGCCTGTGCGGCCAGCGCGTCCACGTAGTCGTGGTCCTCGCCCAGGATGGCCAGCGCCGGCGGCACCAGCCCGCGCAGCAGCGCGCCCTTCTCCCGCACGACGCCGTCAAGGTCGCCCAGGTGCTCCAGGTGGGCCGGGCCGATTGTCGTGACCACGCCGATGCCCGGGCGCACGAATGTGGTCATCGAGGCGATGCGCCCCGGCCGGCTGGTGCCGAGCTCCAGCACCAGCACCCGCGGGAAACCGCCCGGCAGCAGGCAGCGCAGGGCGCGCAGCAGCGCGCGCAGCGCGAGCCCGTACCAGAGCAGCGGGGTGTTCCAGCGCATCAGGTAGCGGTCGAAGCCGAGGATTGCCAGCGGCAGGTTCGGCGCATCATTCAGGTTGAGCGGCGTGCCCCCGGCCCTGCCGATCACCCGCCGCGCCTCGGGATGCGTCAGCACCGCCAGCACATGCGCCCGCGTCGTGGTCTTGCCCACGCTGCCGGTGATGCCGATCACCAGCGGCTGCTTCACCCGCAGCACCAGCCGCGCCCAGAAGCGCACCCAGCGCCAGGTGCGCCAGCTGTCAGGTTCGGTCAGCCAGTCTTTCATCGGGCGGCATTATGCCGCCCGGGCTGGTGTCCTGTAGGCGGCATGCATTGTGGGAGCAAATTTTTTGTGGGAGCAACTTTATCGTGGGAGCAAATTTATTCGCGAATTTCCGGACGGTGGCGTTGCGCGGGATTTGATCGCGGCTGAAGCCGCTCCCACAGAAGAGGGTGAGTGGGAGAGGTCATGTCCGCCACCCCCTCACTGTGGGAGCGG
>JAFIFS010000053.1 GCA_020831895.1 Chromatiales bacterium | reverse complement strand
GGGGGGCCGCGGCTTAAGCCGCTCCCACAGGCCAGGTGGGGGTTCGTGGCTGAAGCCGCTCCCACAGGTCAGGTGGGGGTTCGTGGCTGAAGCCGCTCCCACGGCGAGATCGGGCTCCAGCAGAGGTCCTGAGTCCCCACTGCGGTCCCGCGCTGGGCGACTGCCTGCTAGAATCCTGCCGCGACGCTACCGAAGGAGATCACCGTGGCCGGACCCCTGCAGGGCATCAAGATCCTCGAACTGACCAGTGTGGTCCTGGGCCCTTGGGCCTGCCAGATCCTCGCCGACATGGGTGCCGAGGTGATCAAGGTCGAGCCGCCGCGGGGCGACAGCAACCGGACGCTGGGCGCCTCCCGCAATCCCGGCATGGCTGCGCTCTACCTGACCTGCAACCGGAACAAGCGCAGCCTTGTGCTCGACCTCAAGCAGCCGTCCGCGCTCGAGGCGGTGAAGAAACTCATCGCCCAGAGCGACGTGCTGATCCACAATAACCGTCCGCAGGTGATGACGCGGCTTGGCCTGGACTATGAAGCCGTCCGCGCGGTCAACCCGAAGATCGTCTACTGCGGCACCTATGGCTACGGCAAGGAGGGCCCCTACGGCAGCAAGGGGGCGCTCGATGACTCCATCCAGGCTGTCAGCGGCATCGCGATGCTGAACGAGATGGTGCTGGGCGAGCCGCGCTACCTGCCAACTGTCGTTGCTGACAAAACCACCGCCATGGCGGTGGTCCAGGCCGTCACCGCCGCGCTGTTTCATCGCGAGCGCACCGGCGAGGGCCAGGAGATCGAGGTCCCGATGTTCGAGACCATGGTCTACTTCGTCATGGCCGAGCACCTCTGGGGCATGACTTTCGAGCCGCCGATCGGTACCGCCGGCTATACGCGGCTGATGAGCCATCACCGCAAGCCCTACAAGACGAAGGACGGCTATATCGCGATCCTGCCGTATCTCGACAGCCACTGGGAAACCTTCTGCCAGCTGGCCGAGCGGCCGGACCTGCTCGAGGACCCGCGCTTCAAGACCTTGTCCGACCGCGTGACCAACATCGACGACACCTACGAGGAAACCGGCAGGATCATGGCCACGCGGACGACCGCCGAGTGGCTCGACATCTTCGGCAAGACCAGCGTGCCGACCATCGTCGTCAACACGCTCGAGGGCCTGGTCGAGGATCCGCACCTGAAGGCGGTGGATTTCTGGCAGATCGTCGAGCATCCGACCGAGGGCACGCTGCGCCTGCCGCGCTTCCCGATGAGTTTCTCCGGGACACCGGCCGACATCCGCCAGCTGCCGCCGCGCCTCGGCGAGCACAGCGTCGAGGTGCTGAAGGAGGCTGGCGTCAGCGCGGCCGACATCGAGGCGATGATCGCCACCGGGGCGACGCGCGCAAGCTGATCAGCGCCGGAGCGGGGGAGGGTAGTCCCCGGAGCGTTCGGTGGCCGAGCAGAGGCCGCTGATGATCCACTCCCGGTGCAGGGTCATGAACATCGCGCGCTGGCCCCGGATGTCGACCCGGGGTAACAGGTAGAGCAAGTCCACCTGCGGCCAGTCCGGTGCGGTCGAAAACCACCAGGCTGTCCATGGACGCCCCGGTACCGGCTGCTGCACAGCGCTGTGCCCGCGGCCGAAGCCTTCCAACATGCGCCCGATCAATACACCGTTGCGGCTGTCGAGCTGGAAACGGGGCGTTTCCAGGGCGTCGATCCGGTAACCCCCCAGGCCGTCCGCAGACAGCTTGTGCAGGTACACCGCGAGGCAATTGTAATAGACACCCAGCTGCGCCTGAGGGGGCGGTGCCGGGCTGAAGGGCACAGGCTCGTCCTCCCACGCATCGGCGTCCATGGCAAGGCCAGTGCAGCGCCCGAGGTAGAGCTGCCCCCTGTGCAGGGCCACGAAATGCAGCAGGCCGCTGTCCGGCTCACCGGCCAGTCTCAGCAGCTCCGCCTCCTGGCCACGGGGCGTTTCGACCAGCCACCAGGCTGCCCAGAGTTCTTCCAGCCCGGGCTCCACGCGCAGCAGCTCGCCTGTGCCGAAGCCCGCCAGCGCACTGTGGCTGATGCGGCCCGAATGCAGGTCGACGCGAAACCCTGGCCGTTCTGGCACGACACCCCGGTCCAGCCCGCCCACGACACTGGGGTCCAGCATCTGCTCGACCGTGCAGGACCAGGTCCCGGCGCTTGCCACGGCCACGGGCGCGGCGAGCAGCAGCAGCGAAGTCAGCATCAGCTTCAAGCTCAGCATGGGATCAGTGTAAACCGGCCTGCACCTGGCTGCCGGCACCCCGGCCGCAAGGCGCCATGCTATGGTTCCGCCATGCGCTGGTTATGGCTCTATTTGATGCTGCCGGTTGTCGTGCTGCGGGCGGAAGTCCCGCTGACGGGTGAGGACATCGTCGCACGGGCTGCCGAGGCAGCCGGCGGCGAGGCCTGGCTGTTCGCCAGCACCAACGTCATGCGCGGCCACGCCACGCTGTGTCGCAACGGCAACCCGGACGCCTGCGTACATGCCGAAGACTATGTCATGTGGCGTGAGTACCCGACCGAACTTGAGGACGCGCATGCGGGCAGCGGCCGCTTCCGCCTCGATGCCCGCACGAGCGGCCGCGTGCTGTTCCAGTCAAGTTTCGATGGCACGCATATGTGGTCCCACGAAGGGCGGCTACCGCCAGAGCGGGCGCGTGAATCCCAGGAGAGCAATTTCGGCTTCAGCGCGATCCGCTTCGCCGGCCGTCCCGGCTTCCCGGTCGACCGCCTGGTCGATGACACGATGGAGGGCCACCCCGCATGGGTGGTCCGCGTCCGCGACCCGGCCGATGGCAGCACGCTGTTCTGGATCGACCAGGAGACGGCGCTGATCCTGGCCGCCGCCTGGCAAACCCCGATGGGCTGGCACCAGCGCAGCTACTCGGAGTACTACCGGGTCGACGACCCCGGCTTCATGCAGCCGGGCCGGGTGCGCCTGTACTACGATGGGGTGAAGACCGCCGATATCCGCTGGACCGAGGCCAGCATCAACGTACCCATTGCGGACGAGGTGTTCGTGCTGGGCCTGGCAGGCCGCGAATAGGTCCGGCGCCGTACCTCAGGCCGCCAGCAGCTCGTCCATGCCTTCGGCCTCGTCGTGCGCCGCGGCCAGCAGCCGCGCATCGGCGCCCAGCCGCTGTGCCGCCGGTGATTCCGCGACCGACGCCGGGTCGAAATCTCCGATCAGGTCACTGGTTGCGATCAGCAGCGCGAGCTGAAGCAGGTCGCTCACGGCCTGGGTTTCCTCGGCAGCGTGGGCCGTGTCAACAGCATTGTCCGCGGCGGAATTCTGCTCGCCGATGGCCCGGACCGCGGCCTGGGGCAGCGCCCAGTACTCCGCGATTGCCCGGCCGACTGCCGGGTGCCATTCATCCACCAGCCCCTGGCCTGCCTTGTCCAGGCTCGCGAGCACGTCGTCGCAGCTCAGCATGTAGATGCGCCCGATGTTGTGCACCAGGCCCACGGTCAGCATCTCGTCCGGCTGGGCGCGCCGGGTGTGCCGCGCCAGCGCGTGGCAGAGGGCTGCCACGCTGCGCCCACGCGCCCACTCCGGGGCCAGGAGAACCTGCTTGTCGCGGAATGCCTGCGCGTTGCGCAGCTGCTGCAGGGAGAACTCGATGCAGACCCGGCGCACCAGCTGCAGCCCCAGGCGCGCGATCGCGGTGACCAGGCTGCCGGTCTCGGCCCCGCCGCGGCGATACAGCGCGGAGTTGGCATATCGCAGCAGGGCGCCAGCCAGTATCGGTTCACTGGAGATCAGTTGGGCCACCTGTGCGGTGCTGCAGTCGTCGCGGTCCAGCAGGTTGCGCACCTGGATGACGATCTCTGGCAGCGAGGGCAGGTCGAGCGTGCCATCGCTGAGCTGCTGCGCGAGCTCCTCGATGATGCCGAAGGCGAGGGTATGGGCGTCAGGCTGATACAGGACTTCACCGGCCTGGCCGCCGGGGCTGTCGAGGCTCATGCAGGGCGTCTCCGTCTGGAATCGGTGAACTGGCAGCAATCCTATATCGGGCACCGTTCGTTAACCTTGAGCTGCATCCGGGTTCCGGATCGCAACCGGCCGCCGCACCAGCGCCCCAGGCGTGATCTCGTCTCTTCGTGAAACACATCACAGGATATCTGTCGCACTCCTGCCAGCATTGGCGCCGAGGAGCCGGACCGCCCGCAACCGGGCAGGATCTCCGGGGGCGTTATGGTGCAGAGAGGACGTGCAGCGGGTTTCACGCTGATCGAGCTGATGGTCGCGCTGGTGGTGGCCGCCATCATCGCCAGCATGGCCGTGCCCGGCTTCCGCGACATGATCCAGAACAACCGCGCGGCTACCCAGTCCAACGAGCTCGTGACTGCGTTCAGCCTCGCGCGCAGCGAGGCCGTCAAGCGTGGCGCGAGGGTCTCGGTCTGCCCGACCACAGACCAGGCCAGCTGCACAGACAACACCGACTGGGCCGTCGGCTGGATGGTGTTCGTCGATCTCGCTGCGAACGATGGCGCCGGCCCGGTCGTTCAGCTTCCACCGCTGAGGGCCTGGGATGCGCTGCGCGGCAATGCCACCCTGCGGGGTCCCACGCTGGTGCGCTTCCGTCCGCTGGGCGATGTGACTGCCCCGGCTGCCTTCCAGCACCGTGTCCCGGGCTGCGTCGGTGACCAGGGGCGCGACATCAACGTCAACATGGCCGGGCGCCCCGCCGTCATGAGGGTGCCATGCTGAGGCACCGGCAGTTCAGCCGCCGCGCCGCGAACCGGGCTCTTTCGGTGAACCAGCGCGGCGTCACGATGATCGAGGTCATGATCGCGATCGTCGTCCTTGCTATCGGGCTGATCGGCCTTGCCAGGCTGCAGGCCGCTACCCTGCAGTTCAACAACAGCGCCTACCTGCGCTCACAGGCGACCAACCTCGCCTCGGACATGGCCGACCGGATGCGCGCGAACCGCGCGGCCGCCCTCGGGCCAGCGCTGCCCTACAACCTGGACGTCGATGATGTGCCGCCCGGAGGCGGCACACTGGCGGCGGACGACCTGAACGAGTGGCGCGCCGCGCTGGCCGGGACGCTGCCTTCGGGCACCGGCGGGATCACGGTTACGGGGGCCGGCCGTGCGACCATCGTGGTCTGCTGGGACGACACGCGGGGCGAGGGTTTCGCCGGCGCCCCCGCAGCCTGTGCCGCGGAAGGCCTGATGGGCTTCCGCTTCGAGACGCAGCTGTGAAGCGCCTGATCCGCCGCACGCTGAGGCAGACGGGCATGGGCCCCGTCGTTCACCAGCGCGGTCTGACCCTGGTCGAGGTGATGGTCGCCCTGGCCATCGGCATGCTGCTGATTGCCGGCGTCGCCCAGGTGTTTCTCGCCAGCCGCCAGAGCTACCGCTTCCAGGAGGCGCTTTCGCGGGTGCAGGAGAACGGGCGCTACGCGACCGAGCTCATCAGCCGGGACATCCGCCAGACGGGATTCGCAGGCTGTGCCTCGCTGGTCAGTATTACGCCGAGCATTGTCGCGCCCTCGCCACCGCTGGTGGCCTATGGCCGCGGCGCGTACATGCTCGGTCTTGCCAGCGTGACGGCGGCAAACCCGTTCCTGGCCACGCCAGGCACCGACGTGCTGACACTGCGCATGCTGCAGCCGGACGCGGTGGTGCTCTCCGACGACATGGTGGCCGTCAATGACAGCCTGACCATCGCCGCCAACCCGCGGGGTTTCGGTGCCGGTGACATCCTGGCCGTAGCTGACTGCAACGCGATGGATATCTTCCGCGCCGACGCGGTGGCCGGGACTGGTCCCGTGACCCTGGCGCCAAATGCGAACCTCGGGCAGGCCTACCTGCAGGGGGCGCTGCTGACGCGCTTCAACGAGGTCTCGTACTTCATCCGGCCGGGTGCCAGCGGCGTACCCGCCCTCTGGCGCCGGGACTTTGGCGGAGACATGGAGCTGATCGAGGGTGTCGAAGACCTCTGGCTGCGCTATGGCATTGACCTGGACAACAACGGGGTGCCTGACGTCTACCTGCAGGCTGATGCAGTTACGGACTGGGGTCAGGTGCGCAGCGCCCGCCTGAGCCTGCTGCTGGTCAGCACCGAGGACCGGGTCAATGTGGACCCCCAGCCGTTCACTTTCCGGGGCGTGGCCACCGTGCCGGCTGACAACCGGCTGCGTCAGGTCGTGACGACCACGGTGGGCCTGCGCAACCGGTTGCCATGAGGACCCGAGTATGAAAGCGAAGCCTGCACAGTCTGGCGCCGCGCTGCCGGTGGCGCTGATCTTCATGCTGGTGATGACGCTGCTCAGCATTGCCGCGCTCCAGGGCAGCAACATGCAGGAACGGATGGCCGGCAACCTGCGCGATCGCGGTCTTGCATTCCAGGCTGCGGAGGCGGCGCTGCGCACCGGAGAGGGCTGGGTGACGGCCCTGGCCAACCAGGCGGCGGCCAATGCGACCCCGCGTCTCGCAGACCCGGCAGACTGGGACGGCAGCGGTGCTTCCGGTAGCGCGGTGGCGCTCGATGCCCAGCTTGCGGCCGACCCGGACTTCCATGTCGCCCAGCCCACCCTGCGCTGGGGCGGCATCCAGCTTCCCCCCGAGTTTCGTCGCGTATACCCCGTGACCGCACGCGCCGAAGGCGGGACGGACACCACCGTCGTCATCCTGCAGTCGACCTTCGAGCCGCCGCAGTAGGTGCACACAGGAGCCGAGACATGACCGCCAGTCCTGATCAAAACCGCAGGTTCTCCGGGCCTGCTGCGTTCCTGGCCAGCTTCGTACTGTCCTTCGCTGCCGCAGGGTCGGCGACCGCGAGCGTGCCGATCGCCAATGCGCCATTGTTCCTGACGACGAACGTGGAGCCGAACGTGCTCTTTGTGCTCGACGATTCCGGCTCCATGATGTGGGAGACGATACCCGATGAGCTGACCTACCGCTTCTTCAACGGGAACATCAACTCCCTGCTGTTCTGGCTGTACCCTCCGGTGTTCAACCTGCACGGGGGCGGTGAGTACTACGGGACCGGAAACGCCAACTGGGGTCGTCTGCCGCGCTTCTCCGGCGACGACTTCTCGGCCTTCGTGCGCTCCAGCCGGAACAACCCGATCTTCTACAATCCGGCCATCACCTATCTGCCCTGGGTGAATGCCGACGGTACGCTCATGGCCCCGTCGGTACCCACGGCGGCAATGGTCCGGCCCCTGTTCCCGGGGCTCGGCACAGTGAACCTGACTGCCGAGTTCAATCATTCGCGCTGGTGGAACGGCAACGGCACGACCACGAACGCGCTGATGACGGTCTTTCCGGCGACCTACTATCACTATGAGGGCGGGGATCCGGAGCTGGCCACCAGCTACACACAGGTCGAGATCCGCCCGGAAAACGGGCCCTTCGTCGGGCAGGGCCGGCAGAACCGCAGCGACTGCGCCGGCAATACCGCGGAGCCGCCGTTCTGCACCTACGCTGAGGAAATCCAGAACTTTGCCAACTGGTACAGCTACCACCGCAACCGCGTGTTCGCCTCGCGAGCCGGTATCGGGCGTGCGTTCGCCGGGTTCGACGGGGGCATGCGCGTGGGCTACGGCACGATCAACCACGCACGCACGGGTACAGCAGCGGTCGATGGTGTCAATGGCCGAACGGTCGTCCGCGGCGTAAGGCCCTTCACGGGCGCTGACAAGGACGCCTTCTTCGACGAGCTGTACACCCGCCCGATCCCGGCCCAGGGCACCCCGCTGCGTCGCGCGCTCGAGGGCGCCGGCGAGTACTTCTCGCGCGCCGATGCCCGCGGGCCGTGGAGCTCGACGCCCGGGGTGCTGGGCGGCGAGGACCTGGCCTGCCGCCAGAGCTTCACGATCCTGATGACCGACGGCTATACGACCGGGACGCTGCTAGGCTCGGGTTACGGCGCGGCTGATGCATCGCGCCGTGCCAATGTCGACGGCACCACCGCTGGCAACACGGTCAACATCAATCCCAATGGTCCGGATTTCGTCTACGACCCCGCGGATCCCTTCAACGACAACTTTTCCCACAACCTGGCCGACGTCGCGATGTATTACTGGAAGCGCGACCTCAGGCCTGATCTGCCCAACCGCGTGCCCACGTCCGAACGCAACGAGGCCTTCTGGCAGCACATGGTGACCTACGGGATCGGGCTGGGCGTTACCGGCAGCATCGACCCGGACACCGCCTTCCAGGCTGCTCGTGACGGCACGTTCATCGCCTGGCCTGACCCTGAATGGAACTTCATCAACTGTGGCAACAGCCCTGACGCTCGCGCCTGCCCGGCCCGAATCGATGACCTGCTGCATGCAGCGGTGAACAGCCGCGGCGGCTTCTTCAGCGCGATGGACCCGGACACCTTCGCGCGCGAGCTGGGGGATGTGCTGGAGGACATCATCGCGCGCGTGGACGCCTCGGCCACCTCCGCGGCCACCAGCTCCGCGGTCCTGCAGAGCGATACGCTCCTGTATACCGCGGGATTTCGCAGCGGTGACTGGTCGGGCCGGCTGGATGCCCGGCAGGTAAATACGGATGGAAGCCTCGGCGCCGTCGCCTGGGACGCCGAGCAGCGACTCGCTGCACGCACGCCAGCCAGCCGCAAGATCTATGCCCGGCGCGACGACAGCGGAACCACGGTGCTGTTCGACTTCGCCAACCTGAGTGCCACCCAGCAGGCAGCGCTGTCGACCAACCCGGCCAATATCTTCGACGGGCTCGGCGCGCAGCGGGTCGAATGGCTGCGCGGCTCGGAGTCTGCGCATGCGTCGTTCCGCAGTCGGTCGGAATCTGGTGAGCCGCGCCTGCTTGGCGATATCGTCAACTCGAACCCGAAATTCCGCAACGGTGTGCTGTTCGTCGCAGCCAACGACGGCATGCTGCATGCCTTCGACGCGTCCAACGGCGAGGAGATCTTCGCCTACATCCCCTCGACGCTGCTCGTACCTGAGCCCGGTAACGCCTTTGCGCCACTGAGCCAGCTGATGGCCGAGGACTACAGCCATCGCTACTTCTTCGACGGCACCCCCTCGGTCGTCACCTTCGACGACGGCGGCGTAGACCGGACGGTGCTGGTGGTCAGTCTCGGTGCCGGGGGGCGTACCGTGGTGGCGCTGGACGTGACCGACCCGTACAGCTTCGGCGCCGGCAGCGTGATGTGGGAGTTCACCCACCCGGAGATGGGCTACAACGTAGGCCCCCCTGCGATCGTCAAACTCAGCACCGGCGCAATGGCAGCCGTGTTCGGCAACGGCTACAACAGCAACAGCCAGCAGGCGCGGCTGTTCGTGGTCGACCTGGCCACGGGGGCGCTGATCCAGCAGATCAACACCGGCGTGGGTTCGTTCGCCGTACCCAACGGACTGGCCGCACCGTCGGTCACCGACTGGCCGGTCAGCAACCTCAGGGCCAGCCGGGTATATGCAGGTGACCTCCAGGGGCGCCTGTGGCGCTTCGACCTCACCGGCAGCCCCACGCTATGGAACGAAGCCGGGCGCGTGCAGGTGCTGTTCCAGGCCGAGAGCCCTTCCGGCGAGGTGCAGCCAGTGACAACGGCGCCTGTGATCGCCCTCAATCCCGAGGACAGCGACCAGATCATCGTTGCGTTTGGCACCGGCAGCTACTTCCGCATCACCGACCAGGACATGCCGGGCGCGACGGTGCAGAGCCTGTACGGCATCATCGACGACAAGCTGGGCCGCTCGGGTATCGACCGCGATGGGCTCGTTGAGCAAACCATCACCACGCAGACCATCGCGAGCTTCGGTGGCTTCAATACCGGGATCCGGCAGGTGTCCGAGAACCCGCTGGTCCTCGGCATCGACGATGGCTGGTTGCTGGACCTGACCGTCGAGGACGGCGAGCGCGTGATCAGCTCCCCGACGTTTCCGTCCGGGCCGAACCAGCGCCGGGTGCGCTTCAGCACGCTGATCCCCGACGACGACCCCTGCGGGACCGGCCGGCGCGGTTTCCTGATGGAGCTCGACCTGCTGAGCGGCGGTCGCACGAACCTCGTCGTGTTCGACCTGAACCGCGACGGCATGTTTGACGATGACGACAAGTTCCTCGACGCGCCGGTGTCCGGTGTCGCCTGGGGGCAGGGCGAGCTGCCGACAGCGCTGCGGCCCTCAGAGAGCGCTGGCGACCCGCCCGAGTTCCTCTACACGGGTGAGGGTGATTTCACGCGTGGCCGCGGCCAGGAAGGCATCGGCGGCCGCCAGTCCTGGCAGCAGCTGCGCTGATGCCTCGGGGTAAGGAGTACGCATGATGATGGAACACCTGTCCAGTCACGTCCTGGAACCCGGGCGTCGGGTCATTCGGGCGGGGTGCCAGGCAGTGCTTGTGGCGCTGCTGCTGACGGCACCCGCCACTGCCGCGTTCCTGGATCGCGTGGAAGGCATAGTGCAGCTGGCAGCGCTGGACAGCCGCTACCTGGTGATCGACGGCATCCGCTATGTGCTGGCCGAGGACGCCTACGTGATCGACGCAGAGGGCAGCCCGGTCGGCTGGGAGCGCCTGCGCCCGGGCGTGCGAGTGAGCCTGATCGATGGTCCGGACGGTGTGTCCGAGATCATGCTCGAGGGCTCGGGGAGCGGGAGATGAGACAGTCAAGGGGCTTCACGCTGGTCGAGCTGATGATCGTGGTCGCCGTAATGGCGATTCTCGCGACCATCGCCTACCCATCCTTCACCGAACAGGTGCGCCAGGTGCGCCGTGCCGACGCGACCACGGGACTGCTCGACGTGATGCAGCGCCTAGAGCGCTGCTACTCGCTGTTCAACGCCTACGACAATGCGGCCTGCACGCTGCCGGCCCAGTCGCCCGACGGCCACTACGACATCGTCCCCACCTTCCCAGCCCCCAACCAGTTCATCCTCCAGGCTACGCCGGCAGCCGGCAGCCCGCAGCAGAGCGACACGCGCTGCACCAGCTTCAGCATCAACCAGGCCGGCATCCGGACCGCTACGGGCACGCTGGGTAACGACTGCTGGTAAGCTGCCCCGGCTGCCCTGTGGGAGCGGCTTCAGCCGCGAATGTCAGCTACCTGAGGTGGGAGCGGCTTCAGCCGCGAATGTCAGCTACCTGAGGTGGGAGCGGCTTCAGCCGCGAATATCAGCTACCTGAGGTGGGAGCGGCTTCAGTCGCGAATATCAGCTACCTGAGGTGGGAGCGGCTTCAGCCGCGAATATTTTTTGATCAGTTCGCGGCTGAA
>JAFIFS010000049.1 GCA_020831895.1 Chromatiales bacterium | reverse complement strand
GCCAGCCGGGCCAGCGCCGGTCCACCCGGATAGCCGAGGCCAAGCAGCTTCGCCACCTTGTCGAAGGCCTCGCCGGCCGCATCGTCCAGCGTCGCGCCCAGAACGCGGTAGCGGCCTGGCGCGGCGACATCGACCAGCATCGTGTGCCCGCCCGACACCAGCAGTGCCACCAGGGGGTAACCCGGCGGGTCAGGTTCGAGCATGGGCGCCAGCAGGTGAGCCTCGAGGTGGTTGACCGCGATGACCGGAACCCGCCAGGCCAGGCCCAGCCCGACGGCCAGCGTGCCGCCGACCAGCAGGGCCCCGACGAGGCCCGGCCCGCCGGTATAGGCAATGCCGGCCAGCTCCGGGCCCTCGAGTCCGGCATCGGCAAGCGCGGCCTCGACCAGCCCCAGCAGCTTGCTCACGTGGTCGCGGGAGGCCAGCTCCGGCACCACGCCGCCGTGGCGCGCGTGCAGCGCCACTTGGCTGTGAAGCCGGTGGCTCAGCAAGCCGCCCTGCAGCGAATACACTGCGGCCGCGGTTTCGTCACAGCTGGTCTCGATCCCGAGAACCGCACGGTCCATCGCACTTGCACCCTTTGCAAATCAGTCTGCCAGGCGCTATATTTTGCGGCTCCCCGGCCGGCTTTGCCGGTTTTTTTCGCTGCCGAGGACCAGAAATTGCCGGGTGTCAGACTCAGAGAGAACGAGCATTTTGACGCGGCCCTGCGCCGGTTCAAGCGTGCCTGCGAGAAGGCCGGCGTGCTGACCGAGCTGCGGCGTCGCGAGTTCTACGAAAAACCCACCCAGGAGCGCAAGCGCAAGCGCGCGGCCGCGGTCAAGCGGCAGCTCAAGCGCAATTCGCGCGACATCACCCGCCGCCGCAGGCTCTACTGAGCCGTTGCCCGGGCAGGGGGCCCGCGCCGGTGTCACTCAAGGAACAGGTCCAGGCCGACATGAAGTCGGCCATGCGCGCTGGCGAGAAGGAACGCCTCGGCGTGATCCGCATGCTGCTCGCCGCGCTCAAGCAGCGCGAGATCGACGAGCGCATCGAGCTCACCGATGCCGTCGTCCTGCAGACGGTCGAGAAGCTGGTCAAGCAGCGCCGCGAGTCCGCGGCCCAGTATGCCGCCGGACAGAGGCCGGAGCTCGAGGCCCGCGAGCTGGCCGAGATCCGGATCCTGGAGCACTACCTGCCGCAGCCGTTGGCGCCGGCCGAGCTCGAGGCCCTGATCGACGAGACGATCCGGGGCACCGGCGCCACCTCTATCAAGGACATGGGCCGGGTCATGAACGCGATCCGCGACCAGGCCCAGGGCCGCGCCGACATGGCCCAAGTCAGCCAGCAGGTGAAGGCCAGGCTGGCCGGCAGCTGATTCCAGCCGCCGGGCGGTGATAATGTCCCGGTGAGCGGCCTCATCCCCCAACACTTCATCGACGAGCTCCTGCAGCGTGCCGACATCGCGCAGGTGATCGGCACGCGCATGCAGCTGACCCGGGCCGGACGCGAGTACAAGGCGCGTTGCCCGTTCCACAGCGAGAAGACCCCGTCCTTCACGGTGAGCCCGCACAAGGGCTTCTACCACTGCTTCGGCTGTGGCGCACACGGCAACGCGATCGGTTTCCTGATGGAGAACGACCGCCTGGAGTTCCCGGCCGCGGTCGAGGTGCTGGCCGAGATGCTCGGGCTCGAGCTTCCGGCCGAGGCCGAATCCGGGGACCGCAAGCCGCTGGAACCCGTCTATGCCGCACTGGACGCTGCGGCACGCTGGTTCCGTGATTCACTGCGCGAGCATCCCCCGGCGATCGACTACCTCAAGGGCCGCGGCGTCAACGGGCAGCTGGCGCGCGACTTCGGGCTCGGCTATGCGCCGGCCGGCTGGGATGCCCTGCTGCGCGCACTCGGCGGCAGCGACACGCGCAACCGCGAGCTGGCGACGGCCGGACTGCTGGCCACGCGCGACTCGGGCGGCTGGTACGACCGGTTCCGGGACCGCGTGATGTTCCCGATCCGGGACATGCGCGGACGGGTGATCGGTTTCGGCGGGCGGCTCATGGGCCCCGGCGAGCCCAAGTACCTGAACTCGCCGGAAACCCCGGTCTTCCACAAGGGGCGCGAACTCTACGGGCTATACGAGGCGCGGCGCGCGCAGCGCAGGATCACGCGGCTGCTGATCGTCGAGGGCTACATGGACGTGATCGGCCTGGCCGCGCACGGGATCACCGAGGTGGTCGGCACGCTGGGCACCGCGACGACGCCCGATCACCTGCGCCGGCTGTTCGCGACCTGTCCCGAGATCGTGTTCTGCTTCGACGGCGATCGTGCCGGCCGTGAGGCCGCCTGGCGCGCACTGCAGGTCGCCCTGCCGGAGCTGCGCGAGGGCCGCAGCGTGAGCTTCCTGCTGCTGCCAGAAGGCCATGACCCGGACAGCCTGGTGCGCGCCGAGGGCAGCGAGGCCTTCCGCGAGCGCCTGGCCGGGGCCAGCCCGCTGTCGACCTTCCTGCTGGACCGACTCTGCGCCGACTCCGACCTCGGCGGCATCGACGGGCGCGCACGGGTCGCCGAGCTGGCCAGGCCACTGCTGGCCCAGGTGCCCGAGGGCGTCTACCGGGAGCTCTTCATCGAGCAGCTTGGCGAGCGCATCGGCATCGGCGGCAACCGGCTGGCCGAACTGCTCGGCCTCTCGCCGGCCCCGGTGGCGGCCCAGGCGCCGGCCCCACGACGAAGCCCGGCACGCGGCGGGCGCGGGACGCTGGTGCGCCAGGCCGTCACGCTTCTGCTGCACTTTCCGGCCATCGGCGGCAACATCGCGGTGCCCGAGGGACTGGCCGCCGTGCGCCTGCCCGGCGTCGGCTTGCTGCTGGAACTTCTCGCGCTGACGGGGTCGAAACCGGATATCCGGACCGCGACACTGCTGGAACGGTTTCGCGAGCGCCCGGAACGGCCCCACCTCGAGGCCCTGCTGGCGGTCGAGCCGCTGGTCGACCAGGACGGGGCCCGGCGCGAGCTCGAGGACTGCCTGGGCAAGCTTCGTGTCGCGGCGCAGCATCAGCGTATGTCGGAGCTGTTGTCGCTGGCGGGCGAGCAGCGGCTGGACAGCGCGGGCCGCGACGAGTTACGTGCACTGCAGCGCGAGCTGGCCCGGCCCGGAGGCGCCGTCTAGCTGCAGTGCAGCTTGTCCCTTCAGGGGTCGCTGCCGCCGGCAGGTTTGGAGTCGAGCCCTCGCTGGCATACAATTGCCTGTTTCCGTTTTGCTTCTGCCGAGGTTCACCGGTGAGAGACCAGATCGAGACCGCGACGACTGAGCAGCAGTCCCAGCTCAAGCTCCTGATCGCCAAGGGCAAGGAGCAGGGCTACCTGACGTACGCCGAAGTCAACGATCACCTGCCCAACGACATCGTCGATCCCGAGCAGATCGAAGATATCGTCAACATGATCAACGACATGGGCATCACGGTCTACGAGAAGGCCCCCGATGCCGAGTCCCTGCTGCTGTCCGATTCCCCGGTCGCGACCGACGACGAGGCGGCTGAGGAAGCCGCCAACGCGATCGCCACTGTTGATGCCGAGTTCGGGCGCACCACGGACCCGGTCCGCATGTACATGCGGGAGATGGGCACGGTCGAGCTGCTGACCCGCGAGGGCGAGATCCGCATTGCCAAGCGCATCGAGGAAGGTCTGGACCAGGTAAAACACTCGCTGGCGCTGTTTCCACCCACCATCGATCTCCTGGCCAGCGCCTACGCCCCCGTAAAGGCGGGCGAGGCCCGGCTGCAGGAGGTGCTCACCGGTTTCGTCGACCCGAATGCGCCGGACGAGGTCCCACAGCCCGCCAGCACCCGCGATGCCTCCGACAGCGACGATGAAAGCGACGATGACGACGATTCCTCGAGCAGCAGCGATGACGACAGCGGCCCCGATCCGGAAGAGGCCGACCGGCGGCTGCAGTCGATCTTCCGCCGGCACAAGCGCCTGCTGGGAGATCTGAAGAAGCACGGGGCACAGGAGCAGAAGGTGCAGCGCGCGCGAGAGAAGCTCGCCGCCGAGCTGATGGAGCTCAAGCTGTCACCGAAGCTGTTCGATGCATTGGCCAACAACCTGCGCGAGGTAATCGCATCGATCCGTGCCCAGGAGCGGCGCATCATGCAGATCTGCGTGCGTGACTGCGGCATGCCGCGCAAGGACTTCCTGTCGAGCTTCCCCGAGAACGAGACCAACCTGAAGTGGGTCGACAAGCACATCCGCGCCAAGCGTCGGCACTCCTCCGCGCTCGGCAAGATGAAGGACGACGTCCTGCGTGCGCAGAAGCGGCTGCTGACCATTGAGGGTGCAGCCTGCCTGACGGTCCCGGAGATCAAGGAGATCAACCGGCAGATGTCGATCGGCGAGGCCAAGGCCCGCCGTGCGAAGAAGGAGATGGTCGAGGCGAACCTGCGCCTCGTGATCTCGATCGCGAAGAAGTACACGAACCGCGGCCTGCAGTTCCTGGACCTGATCCAGGAGGGCAACATCGGGCTGATGAAGGCGGTGGACAAGTTCGAGTACCGGCGCGGTTACAAGTTCTCGACCTATGCGACCTGGTGGATCCGCCAGGCCATCACGCGCTCGATCGCCGACCAGGCCCGCACGATCCGTATCCCGGTGCACATGATCGAGACGATCAACAAGCTCAACCGGATCTCGCGCCAGATGCTCCAGGAAATGGGGCGGGAGCCAACGCCGGAAGAACTGGCTATCCGTATGGACATGCCGGAGGACAAGGTCCGCAAGGTGCTGAAGATCGCCAAGGAGCCGATCTCGATGGAGACGCCGATCGGTGACGACGAGGATTCGCACCTGGGAGACTTCATCGAGGACACGACGGTGTCATCGCCCATCGAGTCGGCAACCTCCGAGAGCCTGAAGGAGACCACGCACAACGTGCTGGCCGGACTCACGCCGCGGGAAGCCAAGGTGCTGCGAATGCGTTTCGGCATCGACATGAACACCGACCACACGCTGGAAGAAGTTGGCAAGCAGTTCGACGTCACGCGCGAGCGCATCCGGCAGATCGAGGCCAAGGCACTGCGCAAGCTTCGCCACCCGTCCCGGAGCGACCAGCTGCGAAGCTTCCTGATCGAGGACTGAAGCGTCCAGCGTCAGGTGCTGGCCACGGCGTCCGGGTAGATCTCGTCCATCGGCACCGATCGGCCGTTGGCCTGCACTATCCGGCAGTGCCTGCGGCGCAGCTCACGCGGCTCCGCGACGCCGCAGGAGTGGGCGATCATCGCCACCTCGTTTTCCATTGCCTGCTGGTAGCGGCGGACCCGCTCGGCCTTGTCCGCCGGATTGAGGCCACGCTGCAGGCGCCTGTCGTGGGTGGTGATCCCGGTCGGGCAGGTATTCCGGTTGCAGCGCAGGGCCTGGATGCATCCCAGCGAGAACATGAAGCCTCGCGCCGATACGACGAAATCGGCGCCTGCACACAGGGCCCAGGCGACGTAGACCGGCGTGATCATCTTGCCCGCTGCCACCACGCGGATCCGCTCGCGCAGGCCGTGCCGGACCAGCGTGTCCACCGCGAGCGGCAGGCTCTCGCGGGTCGGCAGGCCCACGTTGTCGATCAGCGCCATGGGAGCGGCGCCGGTGCCGCCTTCCCCTGAATCGATGCTGATGTAGTCTGGGGCGCTGGAAGGCCCGCGAGCGTGGACCGCCTCGCACAGCTCGCCCAGCCAGGACGGATCACCCAGCACCAGCTTGAGCCCGACGGGCTTGCGCGCGACCTCGCGCACCTGCGCAACGAAGTCCAGCAGGCTCTGCATATCACGCACCTCGGGGTGGCGGTTGGGGCTGATCGAGTCATGCCCTTCCGGGATGCCGCGGATCCGTGCGATCTCTGCCGTCACCTTCACGCCTGGCAGCATGCCACCCTTGCCGGGCTTGGCTCCCTGGCTCAGCTTGATCTCGATCATCCTCACCTGCGGGTAGGCAGCAACTTCCCTGAGCCGGACCTCGTCCAGGCGCCCATGTGCATCGCGCACGCCGTAGCATGCGGTGCCAAGCTGGAAGACGATGTCCCCGCCGCCCTCGAGATGCCAGGGCGAGAGCCCGCCTTCCCCGGTATTGAGCCAGCAGCCAGCCGCCGCTGCGCCGCGAGAGAGCGCCTGCACGGCCGGTTTCGACAGCGCGCCATAACTCATCCCTGAAACGTGGAAGATGCGGTCGCTGGTATAGGGCGCGGGCGAGTCCACGCCGATCGTGACCGGCGAGGTCGGACGGGTATCCTCGTCAAGTACGGCCCAGGCGCTGTTGACGAAGATCATCGTACCGACCGGGCGCAGGTCACGGCTCGACCCGAAAGGCACGGTGCTGTCGAGTCCCTTGGCCGCCCGGTAGACCCAGGACCGCTCAGCGCGGTTGAACGGCATCTCTTCGCGGTCCATCGCGAAGAAGTACTGGCGGAAGAACTCCCCGAGGTGCTCGAACGAGTAGCGGAAGCGCCCCACGACGGGAAAATTCCGCCGGATCGCATGCTGGGTCTGCAGCCGGTCCACCACGTACATGATGGGAATAGCGAGCATGAGGAGGCCAACCGCCAGAACGAAGAGATAGGCCAGCAGGGCCAGCGTCTCGGTCATCACATGCACCCAGGCATCCTCCTGCAATGGTGCCTCGCTCCACCAGACGATCCCGACACGGCTATGCCGGGCGCCTGTCCGGGCAGCCGCTGCACATGCAGCTTGCGGGAGCGACTCCTGAACGCGATCATCGCTGGTGAACTGGTCCGCTACGGGCTGTGAACGCGGGATTCATCGGGATGATCATGCCACCGCTCTTCGCATGCGGCCAGCCGAGGGTTCTTCCGGTATTGCTCACGCTGTTGCTGACGGCCTGCGCTGGCGACTCACCGGCCCCCGGCGGGGAAACGGAAGTCTTTGCCCCGGCCAAGGGGCCGGGGCAGGTTGCCGCGGCCGTCGTCGCGATGACGCTGGGCATCGAGCCCACAGCCGTGCGGGTCCTCGAGATTGAGCAAACCATCTTCGGCGACGCCAGCCTCGACTGCCCGGAACCAGGCATGGCCTATGCCCAGGTGCTCACGCCCGGGTATCGCGTCCTCGCGGAAGCCGACGGGCGGCGCTTCGACGTGCGCGTGAGCGGGCAGTCCGGGCGGATCTGCCACCAGCGCCGTCGGGTCGCCCCGCCTCTGCCGCCGGGCGAGGATGCGACAGCACTCGCACGCGCCTCGCTGGCCGCCCTGGCCGGCACCCGCGAGGATGCGATCCGAGTGGTCGGCAGCCAGCCCCTGGAGCCGGGGGTTGCGATGGCCGACTGCGAAGCCTGCCCCGCGGGCAGCGTCGATTGCGGCACGCTCGTCGAGCTGGCGCTGGAGGACCGGCGCTACCGTTTCCGAGTGGTCGACGGCGCGGCTGAACCCTGTACGCCCTGGTCCCGCCGCTGATTACCCTCAGCGGTGGCGGCGCCGCCACTGGCGCAGCGTGAGCGTCCGCCAGGCGCGGCGGATCCCTCGCGCCCACTGCTCGAGCCAGCTGTGGCGCAGCCTCAGCCGGTCTTCCGCCGTCATCTCGACGTCACGTCGCCGGTACTTGAGCTTGAGCCAGGCATTCAGGTCGATCCGGCAGGCATGGCGGAACAGCAGCCGGTTCAGGGGTCCCGGGCGCGGACGGCGAAGCACGGCGGCCCCGAAGTCGATCAGCCAGGGATGGCCGGCCTCGTCCACCAGCAGGTTGCCACGCTTCTTCAGGTCCGAATGCGAAACGCCCGCCGCGTGGAGTGCCTCGATCAGCCTCAGGAGCTCGCCGAAGAACCGGTCATGATCGCCCGCTGCGAGCAGCCTGTGCTCGTACGGGCGTGCGGGCACGAACTCGAGCAGCAGGGCACCGTCCTCATTCAGGCCATGACAGCGCGGCACGCCGGTGAGATGACCAATCCGCTGGTAGGCCGAATACTCGCGGCGCAGCATCGCGCGGCGCAAGGGCCGCGTCAGCCAGTTGCCCGTGGCCTCCTTGACGACGCGGCGGCCACCACCCGGCGAATCCTCAAGCCAGACCACGGCCTGGTAACCGCTGCCCAGCAGGCGGCGCGGCGCACCGTCGGCCTCAGCCATCGGCTATCAAGGCTATCAAGCCGCTCACAGCCGGGCATTGATGACCGCCAGCCATGCGAGCGCGTAGAGCACGATCAGCGGTTCGGCGTTCTGGCGCAGGCTGGTGGCAAAAGACCACCCGTGCCAGGATGGCAGCGCAAACCGGCGCGGCACGACGGCCGGGACTGTCCGCGCCCAGTGCTGCCACTCCTGCCCGAAGATCCGGCCAAGCTTGCGGTCCTCGTAGTCGATCGCCGGAGGGTACCAGAACCACCAGAAAGCGATGGCCACCAGGGGCGCCCACCACAGGCCGCTGGCGATGGTGAACCCGGCGAGAAGCAGCAGGTTGCCGGTATAGAGCGGGTGGCGCACGAGCGCATACGGGCCATCGGTAGCAAGCTGCTTGTTCTTGACGATGAAGCCCGAGGCGTGAAGACGCACGGCGATGCCCACCAGCGCAACCAGCAGGCCCGGGATGAAGAGCAGCGGCCTCGGCTGGGCCAGCAGGGCGAAGAGCGGCATCAGCAACAGGCCCACACCCTGCCGGGATGCTTCATGGTAGCGCAGCTCGCGCACCAGCCAGCGGGCACCGGTGAGGGGGGGCAGGTCCTGGGTTCGGCTCTTCATCGGGTCCGGGGCTCCTCGGGATCATCAGGCCGACAGTCTGCACCAAGCCGGGGCGGGACTGCTAGAATCATCGGGCCCCACGCCCCGTGGCGGCCACTCCGGGGGCCTGTAGCTCAGCTGGTTAGAGCGGCGGACTCATAATCCGTTGGTCGCAGGTTCAAGTCCTGCCGGGCCCACCACTTTCAAGCCGCGACTGCCGCGGGGCCGGACCACCCCCCAGTGTCGCTTCCGGCCCGGATGCCTGTCCGGTTGGCCCGAAGCCGGCGGGCCGTCTGCCGTCAGCGCCGCTGAAGCTCAGGTTGACCGCATGCACCGAAGAGGCCGTCCGGATTGATTCACCACGCAGATGAGTTTCGCCGCGGCTGGCGGGTGCTGCTGGCCTCCTCGCTCGGGGTCGCCTGCGGGTGCTCTCCGGTGCCGCTGTATGCCATAGGCGTGCTTGCGGTGCCGCTGACCGCGTCTTTCGGCTGGGGCCGCGGCGAGGTGATGCTGGCGATCCTGCCGCTGACGCTCGCGCTGATTGTCAGCGTCCCGTTCATCGGGGCGCTGGCCGACCGCATCGGCGTGCGGCCCGTCGTGCTGGGCGCGCTGGCCGGGTTCGGCGCCTGCTGGGCCTCCATGGCGCTGCTCCCGGGCTCGCTGCCGGTCTATTACGCGATGTGGTTCCTGCTGGGCCTGGTCGGCGGCGGCTCGACGCCGGTGGGCTGGACACGAGGGGTCGTTGGCTGGTTCGTCACCAATCGCGGCCTCGCGCTGGCGGTCACGCTGATGGGCACCGGCGTCACCGCCGTGGTGCTGCCACCGTACGCCGCCTGGCTGATCGAGCAGTTCGGCTGGCGCAATGCGTTCCTCGGGATCGCGCTGCTGCCACTCGGCATCGCGCTCCCTGTCGCCTGGCGGTTCTTCCATGAGGCGCCCTGGAACACCGTTGACGACGGGGCGGCGGTGGCGGGCGACGCGCCGGCCGAAGACGGAGTGACGCTGCGCGAAGCCCTGCGTGACTACCGGCTCTGGGTTCTGGCGGTCGTCATCCTGCTGGTCGGGATGCAGACCGCCGGAACGATCACGAACTTCGTCCCGCTGCTGCAGGATCGCGGCTATTCGGGCGCACAGGCGGCTGCCATCGCCGGCACGATCGGCATCAGCATCATCTGCGGACGGCTGGTCACCGGCTATCTGATCGACCGGTTCTGGGCCCCAGGCGTCGCTTTCCCGCTGCTGGTCCTGCCAGCGTTCGCATGCCTTGCACTGACCGGCAGCGAGATCACCCCCGCCGTGGCCGTGCTGTCGGCCATTGCGATAGGCCTGGCCGCGGGTGCGGAAACCGACCTCGTCGCATACCTGACCGCCCGTTACTTCGGCCTGAGGCACTATGGCCGGATCTACGGCCTGCAGTATGCGGTCTTCGCCTTCGCCTCGGGCATTGCCCCGTTCTCGTTCGGGCGCGCCTTCGACATGGCAGGCAACTACGACCTGATCCTCTACATCGCCGCTGGCATGGTGGTGACCGGTGCGCTGCTGCTGCTGACGATGGGACGCTATCCGGAAACGCGCAGCGCCCCGGCCTGAGCAGGGATCTCGAGAGCCTTTGAGGGCCGCGTGGCGGAGAAACGGCCGCCACCGAGATCGAAACGCTCGCCCGCACGTGCCACGCGGTGGCCGCGGGCGCGCATGCAGCTGGCGGCGGCCTGGGACTCGCAGTGATAAAGCACTATCCGCCGCAGCTGCTCGGGATTGTACTCGCGGGTGAGGTCATCGAGTCCCGTATGCGCCGGGTTCCCGACCAGGGCACAGTCGTGAAAGATCAGCTCGCCGCGCGAAGCCTGGTGGGCGATCAGCTCGGGAATCGGTCGCGTGTCGCCGGTGTAGAGAAAGCGGCCTTCCAGCGCAAGACCGAAAGCCGACTGGGGTGCATGGTGGCGCACCGGGAACACGGAGAAGCAGAGGTCCGCGTGCCAGAAGCGCTCGCTGACGGGGACCAGCTGGAACGCATCCCAGAAATTGGCGCCGCCCTCGGCAAGGTTTCCGGGGTAGTCCGCCAGTCGGCGCTGGAGGATAGCGACCAGCGCCACAGGAACAAAGAGCCTGGGCAGGGGCTGATCGTCGGTCCGGAACATGCCCCGGTAAAACAGCTGCTCGAGGCCACCTATGTGGTCCAGATGACAATGGGTGAGGAACAGCGCCGGCGGCAGCGCGTTGCCATGGCGGGCGGCGAACGCAGCCGGGACCTCGGGCCCGCAGTCGATCAGCAGCAGCGGCTGCCCGTCGGACTCCAGCACCGCGGCAGAATTGCCCAGGTCACGGGAGCTGGAGTTGCCGCAGCCGAGAAAACTGAGGGCCAGCGCACCAGCGCCAGCTGGATCGGTATGAGTCGCGTCCATCCGTGCTCCGGGACAGGCGTGCCGCCACCAGAGCCGAGGATGGACGCAGGACTTGACGCGCTGATGACAGCAGCGCTGCAGATCGGTGACGCGACCTGACCGGTTCAGCGGATGCCGACGACCCGCATCTCGACGTCGAGCGTCTGGCCGGCCAGCGGGTGATTGAAGTCGAGCAGGACGGTCTGCTCCCGAACCTCGGCCACCCGGATAAGGCCATCGAAGCCCTGGGCCGTGAGGAACGCACCGACTTCCCGCAGCTGCTCCGGGATCTGCTCGGCAGACACCTCCTGGAACGCCTCGGGATCTACCGCTCCGTAGGCCTCCTCGGGTGCGAGCCTGACCGAGATACGCGCATCCACGGCCTGTCCCTCGAGCGCCGCCTCGAGTCCCGGCATCAGCTGGCCCTCGCCATGGACATACTCGAACGGCGGAGCGCCGACGTTGCTCTCGACCAGGGTCCCGTCCTCGAGCTTCATCGTGAACTCCAGGGCCACCTCCTTCCCAGCGGAGACGGCCTTGCCGTCAGCAGGGGCAACGACAGGCAGGGCGAGCAGGAACGAGGCTAGGATCAGGGGAAGTGGTCTGGACATCGGGACCTCCGCGGAGTTTTTCGCATGCGCGATCGCGCCGGGTGTTCCGGGCGGAAATGTTCGCGCACCCGGATCGAGGCCTGATCCTAACATGAGGTTTGCGGATCCCCCCGAGACACGCGACCGCCTGGCGGGAGAACTGCGAAACAGCCCACAGCGCGCGCGCTCCCGCCAGCCTAGGCTCAACGCCACGGGACTGTCGATCCCGGGCGGTGTCGTGAAATGAGCACTCTCCTCTGGACTGTTCCTGCCCTGCTGACGGCTCTAGCCGGCTGGTGGCTGCTGCGTCCTGGCCAGCCGGCGGCCGAGAGTGTGCAGGCCAGGGCAGTGGTCGAGCCGCCAACCCCTCCGGTGCCTGTCCAGGCGATGGGCAGGGCACCTGCCGAGCGCGAGCCGCTCGTGGATCGGCTGCGGGCAGCCGAGGCGCGGATCCGCAACCTCGAGGGCCAGGCGGCCGGCTACCTCCAGCAGTACGCCGTGGCCAAGGACCAGCTGAAGCGGGAAATCCGCAGCCGGCAGTCGGCGCAGATGGAGCTGGCTGCTGCAAGTGCTCAGGTTTCCTCGCTGCTGGCCCGTATCCATGCGCTGGAAATGGACCAGGGCGTGCACCGTGCTGCCTCGACCACCATCATCGAGGCCGTCGTGCGCGAGGCTGCGCTGCAGACCGGCGAACCGGTGGGCCCGGCCACGGTGCGGCAGCCTGGCAGCAACGACATCACGATGCTTCGCGACGAGGTCGAGCGCTGGAAGCGCCACTGTCACCTGCTGGGCCAGGCGCTGAAGCAGGCACGCGCGCAGCTGCAGCGCGACTGAGTCCGCACGGCTCGCGATCCGCGCTCTCTATTGATTTGCATTGCGCTGCCCCCATGTAACTGGCTACAGGCCAGGAGGGCAGCGCATGGATCACGGACAGCAGACGGACAGGACCCCGGACACGGACCACACGCCACAGGTGTCGGTCCCGGAAGACGTGCTCGTCATACTCCCGGTGCGCAACACGGTCGTCTTCCCCGGGGCCGTCGTGCCGCTGACCATAGGCCGGCCGCTGTCCATCGCGGCGGCCGAGGAAGCGGCCCGCAGCGGCAGGCGCATCGGCCTGGTGCTGCAGCGTGACCCCGCGACCGAGAACCCGGGACCCGACGAGCTGCATCCGGTCGGGACCATAGCCCGGGTGGTTCGCTACTTCACCGCCCGGGACGGCACGCAGCACGTGGTCTGCCAAGGCGAACAGCGCTTCCGCGTGCTGGACTGGCTGCCCGGGATGCCGTTCCTGGCCGCACGCTTCGACCTCGTGAAGGAGCCCAGCACCGGGGGCGCTGCGCTGCAGGCCCGTGAGCGCGTGCTGCGCGAGCGCGCGCTGGAGGCCATCAGCCTGCTGCCGCAGCCGATGGCCGAGCTGGGCGGGGTGATCCAGTCGCTGGAGGATCCGGGCCAGCTGGCCGACCTGGTCGTGAGCTTCCTGGACATCCGGCCGGACGAGAAGCAGGCGGTGCTGGAGATGTCCGGCCTGGAGGCGCGCATCGATCACGCGCTGTCCCTGCTCAACCACCAGGTCGAGGTCCTGAAGCTCTCGCGCAAGGTCGAGGAAGATACCCGCGAGCAGCTGGCCGGACAGCAGCGGGAGTTCTACCTGCGCGAGCAGCTGCGCACGATACGCCGCGAGCTGGGGGAGCAGGACGGCGATGGCGAGCTCGAGGCGCTGGCCGAGCGCATCTGCGAGGCCGGCCTGCCCGACGAGGTGCGCGCCCAGGCCGAAAAGGAGCTGGCCAGGCTCAAGCGCCTGCCCGAGGCCTCGGCCGAATACCCGGTGCTGCGCAACTGGCTGGACTGGGTGCTTGCGCTGCCGTGGAGCCACATCGACACCGAGTCGATAGACATCGCGCATGCGCGCAAGGTGCTGGACGAGGACCACCACGGGCTGGACAAGGTCAAGCAGCGGCTGCTCGAGTACCTCGCAGTGCGCAAGCTCAACCCTGAGGGACGCAGCCCGATCCTGTGCCTGGTCGGCCCGCCGGGTGTCGGCAAGACCTCGCTCGGCCAGAGCATCGCCCGCGCGCTGGGCCTGGGCTTCGTCCGGGTCTCGCTGGGGGGCGTACACGACGAGTCCGAGATCCGTGGACACCGGCGCACCTACGTCGGTGCGCTGCCCGGACGCATCGTCCAGCAGCTGCGCAAGGCCGGCACGCGCAACCCGGTGATGATGCTCGACGAGATGGACAAGCTCGGCGCGGGATTCCACGGCGACCCGTCGGCCGCACTGCTCGAGGTGCTCGATCCCGAGCAGAACGGCAGCTTCCAGGACAATTACCTGGGCGTTCCCTTCGACCTGTCCAAGGTGCTGTTCGTCGCCACCGCGAACCTGCTGGACGGCATCCCCGGCCCGCTGCGTGACCGGATGGAAGTGATCGAGCTGCCCGGCTATACCCAGGACGAGAAGCTGGTGATCGCGCGCCGCCACCTGATGCCGCGCCAGCTGGAGGCCAACGGCCTCAAGGCCTCAAAGGTCACGGTGACCGATGCGGCGCTGCTCGACCTGGTAGCGCAATACACGCGCGAGGCCGGCGTGCGCGGCCTGGAGCGCCAGCTCGGCGCGCTGCTGCGACATGCCGCGGTGACCATCTCGGAGGACAGCAGCGCCGAGGTCACGATCGACAGCGGCCAGCTGCCCGGAATCCTCGGCCCCGCGAAGTTCGAGGCCGAGGTGGCGCTGCGCACTGGCCTGCCGGGGGTGGCGACTGGCCTTGCCTGGACACAGGCCGGTGGCGACATCCTGTTCATCGAGGCCAGCGCGGTGCGCGGCAAGGGCCGCCTGCTGCTGACCGGCCAGCTCGGCGAGGTGATGAAGGAGAGCGCCCAGGCCGCAGTGAGCCTGGTCAAGTCCCGCGCCGGGCAGCTCGCACTGGGCGACTTCGACTTCGATGCACACGACCTGCACCTCCACCTGCCCGCCGGCGCCATTCCGAAGGATGGACCGAGTGCCGGCGTGGCGCTGTTCCTCGCGGTGGCGTCCCTGCTGACGGGCCGGCGCGTGCGCCGCGACGTCGCGATGACGGGCGAGATCAGCCTGCGCGGTCTGGTGCTGCCGGTCGGGGGCATCAAGGAGAAAACGCTGGCCGCGCTGCGTGCCGGCATCACCGAGGTGCTGCTGCCCGCGCGCAACCGCCGCGACCTTGCCGATATCCCGGAGCCTGCGCGCAGCCAGCTCGCCATCACGTGGCTGGAAGACGTAGACCAGGTGCTGGCCGCGGCGCTGGAGCCTGCCGGCTATTGACCCAACCGCCCCGACCCGGTAGACAGGCGCCCCATGCCAGCCAACCTGACCGCCGACTACCGCAAGGCCGAAGAGGCCTACCGCGCCGCGCGCGAGCCGAAGGAAAAGCTCGACTGCCTGAAGGAAATGCTCCGGACCATCCCGAAGCACAAGGGCACCGACCACCTCCAGGGCGACATCAAGCGCAAGATCAAGGAAACGACCGAGGAACTGTCGGCGCCGAAGAAGGGCGCGCGCCGGCAGGGTCCCGTGCACACGATCCGCGCCGAGGGCGCCGCCCAGGTGGCGCTGATCGGCCCGCCCAACGCCGGCAAGTCCGCGCTGCACCAGCGGCTGACCAGCTCACGCAGCGAGATTGGCCCCTATCCCGGCACCACCCGCGAACCGATCCCCGGCATGGCGCCCTACGAGGACGTGCTTTTCCAGCTCATCGACCTGCCGCCGGTCTCGGCCGACCACTGCGAGACCTGGATCGTCAACGCGCTGCAGCCCGCCGATGCCGCGCTGCTCGTGATCGACCTCACCGACCCGGACTGCGCAGGCCACGTCGAGGGCATCCTGAAACAGCTCGGCGAGCGGCGCATCCACCTCAAGCCCCGCTGGCCCGGCATCCACGGCCCGGAGCCTGAGCCGGACACGACGAGCGACGGCGAGGAGGAAGAGATCCTCGACCCGTTCCGGATCGAACTGCCGACCCTGCTGGTGGTCAACAAGACCGACGTGACCGAGGATGCGGAAGAGGAGCTGGGCGTACTCCAGGAGCTGCTGGGCCTCGAGTTCCCGCATGTGCTGGTCTCCGCCGAAACCGGCGAAGGCTGCGAACAGGTCAGCGAATTCCTGTTCCGCGGCCTGGAAGTCATCCGCGTCTACACCAAGGCCCCCGGCAAGCCCGCCAACGACGACCGCCCGTTCACGCTACGGCGCGGCCAGACCGTGATCGACGTCGCCCAGCAGCTGCACAAGGACATCGCCTCCAGCCTGCGCTACGCGCGCGTCTGGGGGACCGAGGTGTACGCCGGCCAGCAGGTCGGGCCGGATCACAAGCTGGCGGACAAGGATGTGCTGGAGTTGCATATGCGGTGAGGAGACAGATCGGCACTCCAGCATGCTCGGAGGTGCTTGCGGTGCGCTTCAGCACCTGCACTCGGTGTATGTGAAACCGGCAGCAGGCCAGCCGTCCTGGTTCTTGGTCGACCTCGGAGCACTGATTATGGTGGCATCCACGATCGCCCCCCGGCTCACCTTCAGGCCGTTCTCCTGCAGGTAGTCCTGGATCAGTACGAACAGCTGCTTGCCCAGGTTATGGGCCTCCAGCAGGTTGCGGAACTTGCAGATCGTGGTCTCGTCCGGGACCGGCTCCCGGCCGAGGTCAATGCCGACTGTCTTCTTGCGATGCTTCTCGAAGCCTTCTTCCGCAAGGGTCTGCTGGCACATTGCCGTTCCCCATTCCGCTTCACCACGATGCAGGCGATTATCGGTCATGCGGCGGATTAATCAGAGATTCCTTGGGGTTCTGCGCTTTTCTTGCGCGAGTAATTCTAAGCAGACTCCACGCCAGTCCGGCACTTACCAATGCGACTGCAAAAGAAAAGCCTGCGCCAATCAGTAGGAGTGAAATACTTAGTTCGTCGCCATAATAAAGTAGACTGGTGGCCAAGGAAGCAATAAAGAACAGAACCCCGCATGATATGGATGCTTTAAGTAGGGTGATCTCTCCTCTGGCCACTTTGCCACCAATCCATCCGGCCACGGCTTCATATATAGATTCAAAGATCATACGAGCACTCGCCTAGGTAACCACCTTCAAGTGAGAGCACTTACTGGTTCCAATAGAAGTTGTCGGCTTGCTGAGCCCAGAAACCGTTATGCGCCCAAATAAGCTTACCGCCTCCACCGACTCCGGGCCCAGTTGCTAATGCTCCCAGTCCTCCAAATGAACCGCCAATGATGGCGCCTCCGACTACACTTCCGACAAACATTTCCGTACGCCATTCATATTTACCTCTGACGACACCCCAGCTGTAGCTCGCGGCTCCCCCAGCTGCCCCGAATCCTGCCCCAAGCAGCCAAGGCGCCGCTGCAACCGCAGGCGTCCCGCCCCCAAACGTCCCAGTGCGGGGGTTGTAGCCGACTATATCTGGCATGAATGCGCCACCGGCGAAGTCAACCAGCCCAACTTCATATACCGGAACTGTCCGGCCAGATCTGTTGATCCCGATCCCGAGCAGTTCGGCATCAACCGGGTCCCAATCACCCGCGCTTGATTGTGAAAGTGGGCGCTCAAGCATCGCCCATCCTTCAGCTGCCAAAGCAGCCAGCTGAGCGTCTCTCGGAGCCCACAACTGGGCAGAGACTATGGACGTTGACGCGCGGATCGCTGCACGG
>JAFIFS010000048.1 GCA_020831895.1 Chromatiales bacterium | reverse complement strand
TTCAGCGCGCTGCCGAAGCGCTGGACCAGGGTGACCGCGCCGGTCTGGGCCGTCCTGGGGGAAAACCCGGCCTTTTTGGTCAGGTGCGTGGCGATGCAGCGGTAGACGATGCCCAGCACCCGTCCCATGACCTCGGGCCGGGCGAGGCTGAACACCACCAGGGCGCCGATCAGCGCGAGACCTGCTGCCGTCCCCGACAAGGTCACGGCAACCAGGCCGATCGACAGCACGGCCAGGCCCTGCAGCAGGCTGCCGAGCACGAACATCCACTTGCGAACCGGCATGTGGCGCACCCAGCTCGCGATCACCAGCTGGGGTACCAGCGAGCCGGACTCGCGGATCGGCACCAGCAGCGCAGTGAAGACTCCGGGGGCGCCCAGCGCATTCAGCAGCCAGGCCAGCACCGTCTTCGGATTGGCGATCGCGTCGCCGAGTTTGGTCAGGAACTGCGCGATAATCTGCAGCAGGAAGTTGCCGGGCACCACGCGGCAGGCCTCGCTGCCGATGTCGCGGCAGGCCCGGGCGTCTTCCTCGTTGACCAGCGCCTCGTACAGGCGACCGACCCGCTCGCTGGCGAACCAGCGCTCCCGAAGCTCCATGCGCTGCCTGAATCTCCCGGTGTCGGTCAAGCATACACCTGCGGGACCGGCCGGCGCTGGTTGCCTTGCGGCATTCCCCCGGGCTAACAGCTTCTCCCCCGACATTCTGCTTGATGTTCGGAAGGCTGAGTTCTCATGCTGCGCCTGGTTGTGCTAGCTTCAAGGTGCAAGCGCCCTGAGTTGCTTTCTTTCGCAGCATCGGGGCGATATTCCCTCCAATGCCGGGCCCCCCGGGGCGAATTGATCAGAGAGGAAACACAGATGTCCGAGAAATCAGTGAAGAAGCCGCTTTCCATCGCCATGGGCGCCGCCTTCCTTGTCGGCGGCGCCGCCAACGTGTTCGCTGCCAGCGACCTGCCGCAGGGTTACGAGGCCGGTTCGGCCGACCGCATGGAACTGATTGCTGCCGGTTGTGGCAAGGACAAGGACAAGGACAGCGAGGGCAGCTGCGGTGAGGGTGGCTGCGGCGCGGTCTGAGGCTGCGCTGAGGGGAGAGGCCAGTCTTTATGCCTGATCTCGCCTCGCCTGGAATCACCGGTGCGGGCCTTGGCCTGCGGCGTGCCCTGATGGGGCCGCTGGCCGGCCAGCGGCCCGCGCCGGTCGGTTTCTTCGAGGCTGTCCCCGAGAACTGGATGGGTATCGGCGGCCGGCTGGGCCGCCAGTTTCGTGCGCTGACCGAGGCTCACCCGTTCGTGACGCATGGACTGTCGCTGGACATCGGGGGGCCACGGCCGCTGGACCTCTCGTTTCTCGCGGAGCTGAGAGACTTTCTCGACCGGCACTGTATCCAGGATTACACCGAGCACCTGACCAGCTGCGGCGATCACGGGCACCTGTACGATCTGATGCCGGTCCCGTTCACCGGCGACGCGGTTCGGCACATCGCCACGCGCGTGCGCGAGGTGCAGGAGCGGCTCGACCGCCGTATCGCGCTCGAGAACGCTTCGTACTATGCCGCGCCCGGAGCGGAAATGAGCGAGGCCGACTTCGTCAACGCCGTGCTCGCCGAGGCCGATTGCGACCTGCTGCTCGACGTCAATAACGTCTTCGTCAACAGCATCAATCACGGTTACGATGCGTACGCCTTCATCGACCAGCTGCCCCCGGAGCGCGTGCGCTACCTTCATGTGGCGGGGCATCGTGTCGAGGCCGAGGATCTGCGCGTCGATACCCACGGTGCCGATGTGTGTCCTGATGTCTGGTCGCTGCTGGGCTACACCTACGGGCGGCTGGGTCCGGTCCCGACGCTGCTCGAGCGGGACTTCAACATTCCGCCACTTGCGACGCTTCTGGACGAAGTCGCGCAGATTGCCAGGCTACAGGCTGCCGCGGTTGCCGGCGAGCGTGAGCGCCGGGTCTCGTGAACGAGATGCCTGGCCAGGCGCCATTCCAGCGCCTGCAGCTCCAGTTTGCCGCCCATCTGCGTGACCCGGAGAACAATCCACCCCCGGCTGGTATCGAGCCGCGGCGCATGGCGGTCTATTCGGACCTGTTTTTCCGCAGCATCTCCAACGTGCTCTCCTCATCGTTCCCTGTGCTGCACCGGCTGCTGCCCGCTTCGCAGTGGAGTGGTCTGGTCCGTGACTTCTACGCCACGCACAGCTGCCGGCATCCGCAGTTCTGGCGGATAGCCGAGGAGTTCGTCGACTACCTGCGCGAGGAACGTGGCGCCGTCGATGGGGATCCGCCCTTCCTGCTTGAGCTCGCGCACTACGAGTGGGTCGAAATGGCGCTGGATCTGTCTACGCTCGAGCACGATGCCGTGGACTGCAGCCCGGAGGGCGACCTGCTGGCCGGCATTCCAGTACTGTCGCCGCTGGCCTGGTGGCTGGTCTACGCCTGGCCCGTGCATCGCCTGTCGGCTGACTTCCAGCCCGCGACGCCGCCGGAGCAGCCGACCTGCCTGGTCGTCTACCGTGATCGGGAAGACCAGGTCCGCTTTCTGGAGATCAACCCCGTAACTGCACGGCTGCTGGAGTTGCTCGAGACCTCACCCGATACGGGGCGGTGCCTGCTGCTTGCGGTAGCGGAAGAGCTTGGCCATCCAGAGCCTGAGGCCGTTGTTCGCGAGGGCGCCTCGATTCTGGAGGGCTTGCGGCGACGCTCAGTCATCCTGGGTACCAGGCCCGCGCCGTGCTGAGCGCTCAGAGCAGGGTCTCGAGCTCCCGGCAGATCTGCCGCAGCGACTGGTCGAGGCAGTCGGGCGCGAGGCCGGCGGCAAAGCGCCGCGCTGCCTCGCTCTGGGCCTTGTCGGCGGTCAGGGCACGCAGCGACACGGCGAGCTCAGCCGGCTCGATCGTGGTCAGACATGAGCCCATACCCAGCGCGACGACGCGTTCGGCGACCAGGCGCTGCTCTGCGGTCATCGGCAGGCTCAGCGTGGGCTTGCCGGCAAGCAGCGCGGCCGACAGCGTGCCCATGGTCCCATGTCCGACGACGCCGTCGCATCGGGCCATGGCCTGGGACAGCTGGACCGGGCCCTCGGCAAAGTGCAGGTACTTGCCCTGATGGCGGGCGGCGGCATCTGCGTCGAGGCCGCTGACCCAGGCCAGCGTGCGTGCCGGGCCCGCGCCCAGGGCGTCCAGTACAGTCTCGATATCCTTGAAGGCACCCTTCAGGTAGGCAAACAGACGGGGCCCCGGGCCTGCGGGCCAGGCAGGTTCGCGTCCGGCATCGACGGTCGTCAACGGTCCCGTGTAGACATGCGGTCCAGCGGGGCGGTCCGGGTAGTGGTCCAGTTCCGGCCAGCTCGTCAGCAGCACCCGATCGGCGTCCAGTAGCTCGTGTAGTGCGCCGAGCCTCGGTTGGCGCAGCACGTCCAGCACCTGGTTGGCCGTTGCCAGCACGGCCTGCTCCGAAGTTTCGACCCGGCCCGGTTCGGGTGGATTCCAGTGCCGGAACACCGGCAGTGGCGCGACGGCCGGCGGGTGGAAGAAACCTGAGCCGAGGGTCGCGCGCCTGACCGGGACGGAGCGCGCGGTCAGCAGGCTCACCGGGGCATGGTCGCAGACCAGCAGGTCTGGCTGTATGGCCGCGAACAGTGCGTGCCAGCCGCGGACCAGGCCAAGCAGCCCGCGCGTATCCAGGAAGCCGGTGAAGAACAGCAGCTCGGCATAGCTTGCGGGCGGCGGCCGGTTAATCAGCGGAGGCAGCCAGACCGGTGCCTGGAACCAGGGAAACTCGTCGCCCTCGCGCAGTACCGACTGCACCTTGCTGAGGTCCTGCACCGCAAGGAACACGGCGTGTCCGCGCGCGCGAAGCTCGCGCGCAACCGGCAGCATGCGGTTCAGGTGCCCGAGCCCGGCACCCAGCTCCCAGGCAAACAGGATTCGGGCCATCTGCAGAAGGCCGGCCGCCCGCGAGCGGCCG
>JAFIFS010000057.1 GCA_020831895.1 Chromatiales bacterium | reverse complement strand
GTAGCTGTAGCGCGCGTTGGGCGTCAGGCTGGTCCATGAGATCGAGCTGATGTTGACATCCGTGCCCGAAATCGAGCCGCTGCCCTCGAAGATCGGCAGCGTGATCGTGCCGAAGGGCACGGTCAGCGTCAGGTTGGTCAGTTGGAGCGGCAGCGGCTCGGCCTGGGCCCCCATGGCCATGAGACTGAGGAAAGCCATGGTCGCTGCCTTATTCATCTCGAAACCCCCACTGATCCGGGTGTCGATCCGGATATCTGCCCCTCGCAGGTCTGGAACACCCCCGCACACGAAAACGCCCCGCATTGCGGGGCGTTTCCTGTACTTCAGCTGCCCTTGCCGGCGTCCCTCAGCCCAGCCGGCCCCGCCGGCGCACCAGCGCCATCAGGCCAAGCGCCGAACCAAACAGCCACACCGCCGCCGGCACCGGCACCACGGTGAAGCTCGCTCCCAGCAAATCCACCGACTGCGGATCCAGGCCGCCCACCGGGAAGAAGCTGCCGAACGAGCTGTTGATGTTGATCGCAATCGCGCCCTCACCCAGCCCCAGCAGGCCCAGCGTCAGGTCACCCAGCTTGTTGAAACCCGCTATGCCAGCAAACGACCCGAAATGAATCTGGAAATCCGCATCCGCCTGCTCAGGACCAAAGCCAGTGAAACCCCCGGCCAGCAGCACGTTGTAGAAATCCGAGGGCGCGAACCCGAGAATCTCCGCCGGACCGCTGACCGCTAGATCGATGCCCCCGCCGATCGTCGGTGCACCGGTAAAATCCGCGAACAGTTCCAGTGTCAGCGTACCTTCCGACAGGTTCACCGTGGTGCCGGCCGGGGACAGAAATACGGCCGGTGACGCCGGCAATGAAGCCGCCTGCACATGCGATGCAGCAAATACCAGGGCCGCAGCCGCCGTGATACCCAGACCACGCGTGACAGTCATAGTGAACCTCCCCTGGGCACTGTGCCCTTTGTTTTTGCTTATTTGAGCGCCGCGCACAGCGGCGTTTCCTCGACGAAAACTAACCAATGGGCCCCCGGCTGGCAAGCTTTTTTGCCAGTCATGGCTTATGTCATACGGGATTCAGGGACCGGTCAGGAACGCATTCCCTCCTGACAGAGGCACCGGGGCAGGCACGAATTCATTCGCGAATCTTGCCCCGCCTGGCCGGCCTTTGACCTGCCTCAGTATCATTGTTACTGTCAGGTTGCGCCCGAAAAGAACTTATAACTTCAGCCGGCCGCGCCCGAGCGGGCCGGACTGCATCGGGGAACTGCCATGCAGACTTCGCGCCCCTTTCCTGCAGCCCTGCTGGGTGGCCTGCTCCTGCTCAATGCCTGTGACAACACCGGCGTGCAAAACACGGCCGCAGAGCCTGGCGCGGGCGCAGCGGCTGGCGCCGTGCCGGTGCAAGCCGCCGCACGAAAATCGGCTGCAATCAGCCCGCTCGGCATCCTGGCTGCTGCCTCGACCGCCAATGGGCTGACCAACCCGGACTTTTCAGCCGTCGACTTGCTGGGCGATGGCGACACGACACCCTACGAAGTCGGCGAAGGCCCGCCGGCCTGGCAGATCGTCTCCGGCGGCACCGGCGGTGCCGTATACACCGACAGCACCGCGACCGAAAACGGTCACAGCTTCTTCGCTTTCAACAGTCTCGAGAACGGCTTCGGCGCCAACAAGCTCGAGCAATGCGTGCCGATCGACGAGACCCAGGACCTGCGCATCAGCTACCGCGTATTCGCCGCAACGCCCGGCGCCAATGCCGGTGGCCTGGCGGTGCGCATCAACCCGAACTTCTATGCCGACTACGCCACCTGCCGCGCCGACAGCGCGGCCGACTCCGGCAGCAACCGCCTGAGCGGGGGGCGCTCCAACAGCGATGCCGACTTCGGCCTGGGTGTGAACGACGGCAACCAGTGGCTGGACCGCAATGCCGAGGTGCAGCCGGCGCTGCTGTTCATCGCCGATGACATCCCGCCGGGTGCGGCCTGGATGCGCCTCAGTGTCCGGGCCCGGATGCGCCCGCCGGCGGCCGACCTGCCAACGCCGCCGCAGCTGCGCCTGGACGACATCCGCGTGGTGCAGGACGATGGCCGCAACCGGGTGATCAACAGCGGCTTCGAGCACGTGGCGCAGGCTGATGGTGACTTCCTCTCCGGTACGGACGGCTGGCAGGTCAACCGTGATGGCAGCAGCCTGAGTGCCGCCGTCGGCCCCGAGGCCTTCGCCCAGGCCGCCGGCCAGGTGTTCTGGTTCGAGACCCTCAGCGCCAACTTCGGTGACAGCCGCCTGGAGCAGTGCATCGCGCTGGACGGCAGTGACCTGCGCCCCTCCGTGGCCGCCTGGACACTGCACCCGGACCCGGCCCTGGTGGTCCGGCTCAACGTCGATTTCCATGCCGGCAGCGACTGCGCCGGCAGCACCGATGCCAGCCTGCGCATCCGCCAGGACTTCACCCTGGACGGCACAGCTGCCACCTGGACCACCTTGATTGCTGACGAGACCCGCAGCGCCGCCGAGCTGGCCGGCCAGGGTTCGGCCCTGTTCAGCATCCGCGCACGTGACCGCAGCAGCGGTGGCCAGCCCTCCCCGGCCGGGCGGCCGGTGTTCCTGGACAACGCGAGTACGGCGCCCAGCCTGCTGCCGCTGGCGGTCGATGCCGCGCTCGCGTTCGACACCGCGGGCATCAACCCGGGCACGCTCGTGGACACGCTCGACCTGGCCGCGCTGCCAGGCATCCAGTTCGGCAACCCGCCCGCCGTGATCACGGTGGGCATGGCCACCCGGGGCAGCACGAGTGCGAGCGGCACCGTAATCAGCTACGCACCGGACAACGACTTCTTCTCCGGCAGCGACAGCTTCAGCTACACCATCACCGACAGCACCGGCGAGGTGGCCAGTGGCCAGGTCACGGTCAGCATCGCAGACCGCACGCCGATCCTCGTCGGCGAGAGCCGGACCGTGAACGCCGGCAGTACGGTCCAGCTCCTACCCGCATTCAGCCCCGGCAACGGCGCCCCGGGCGACCATGTGCTGAGCGTCACCACCCCCGCCACCAATGGACTGTGCCTGGTCGACGGCCTGAGCCTGGGCTTCAGCAGCGGGGCCAATGCCGGTGGCGAGGACAGCTGCACCGTGATGCTGAGCGATGGCGCCGGCAACAGCAGTGAGGCGGTATTCAGCTTCACCATCGTGCCGATCCCGCAGGCCATCGATGCCGACCTGAACGGCGACGGCGTGGTCAACTTTGCCGACCTCGCACTGTTCATCGCCGCCTTTGGCAGCGACGACCCGGCAGCGGACCTCAACGGCGACGGCATCGTCAACTTTGCTGATCTCGCCCTGTTCCAGCTGTTGTTCGGTCGTACGGCCGAAGACGGCCCGCTGTTCACCGTCACCAGCACACAGCTGCTGGTGGGCAGTGGCGTGGGCAACCAGCCCATCACCACCCCGTGGCGAGAGGCCCTGGGCCTGGATGACCAGGGCCTGGAGCTGAGCGTAGAGATCATCATCGACGGCCAGTACGGCGAGTTTGCCGCTGACCCGGACACGGTGAGCTACACCGCCGAGCTCTTCGCCCGCGTGCCGCAGGATACCGGGCGGATGCGCATCATTGACCCGACGGGGCGGTTCCGTGACATCGAGCTGGTGGTGCTTGATGTGGATGCGGAGCCGGACCTGCCGTGGGTGATGGTCGAGATGAGCGAGGCGGACCTGGACCTGCTGTACACCCGCGACCGGCAATCCAATGATGTGCTCCCCGCGCTGCTGCGCTTTCGGCCAGATGAGGCGGGCCAGCCGGTTAACTTGCGCTTTCGTGGCAGCTCGACTCGGGTAGAGCCGAAGAAGGGCTTCAATATCCGCTTTTCCGACCCGCAGGAGTTCCTGTTTGGCGGTGACCGGTTCAACGGTATGGCAATGTGGCGCGACCCGTCGTTCCTGCGTGACCGGCTGTCCTACTGGCTGTTCAACCAGGCCGGAGTGCCAGCATCAGATACCCGCTACTACCTCTACTTCATGAATGGCGTCTTTGAAGGCTTGTACCTTCATGTGCAGCGAGTAGATGAGTATTTCCTCACGCAACGAGGTTTCAGTACAAATGCGACTCTGCTCCGTGATGGATTCCGGGATAACCGCGATCTAGCCTGCGTCCAGTCGCCAACGGTATTCGGGGCGAATGCCCTGGGTACACTGCCCCGGGAGGATGCCCTTGCCTGCATCACTCAGACATTTGACTCCCGAAGCCCCGGAGATGAGGACTGGGAGGGGCTTCTCGATTTCATCCTGTGGGTTGAGTCCAGCCGACCGGGGGAACAGTTCGCACAAGAGCTTGGGGATTGGGTGGATGTGGAAGCCATGCTGAAATTCGTCGGCAGTCATATGCTCATAGGTGACCGGGATTCGCTCTGGGGAGATGACTACTGGATGTACCGCGAGAATGACAACCCCGACGCACGCTGGCGATTCTTCCCATGGGACAAGAACCTTACGTTTGGGTCCCACTGGAGGAGGCCGAGCGACTTTCCACTGGAGGGCACTGGCCAAGGTGCGGGCAACCTGTTTTTCCCCGTTGAGAATGATTGGACCACCGGTCTCGGCGGGAACCGGCTGTTCCGGCTCTTCGTGAATACACCGTCGCTGCGTGCCGCACTCGGTGCCTGGCTACTTGAGCAGATCGAGGGAGAGCTCTGGACCAGCAAGCTTGATACCAAGGTCGCAGAATCACTTGATCAGACGATCCGATATAGCGCCGCATTGGGTATTTTCCATCCGGAGTTCGCCCGCAACCAGGAGAACCGACTGGACATGTACGGCACCTACGAAGAACTGGTAGAGCAAGTGACGGAGTACCGGGACCTCAGGCGCAATCACCTGCGGGCGCTAGTTTCAGGCTTCAGCGGCGTGCGTCACGAAGTCACGATTTCCCTCGAGGCTGATCATCCTCCGGGCGAAATACTCTGGATGGTTGATGGCTTTGGATTCACCGCTGGCCGTATCCGCTCCGATACCATGCTTCCGGCCGGGACCATAATCGTCCTGCGAGCCGTTTCTGGCAGTGAAAACAACCCGATCAACAAGGACTGGGAGATCACGAGCTCTACAGACCTAAGCGGCACCCTGAGCCTGTACTACAGGAATGATCGAGAGGAGAACTACCTGCCACCCGGAGACACCAACTGGTACACCGGCGGCCTGGCCTCAATCGGCCAGCAGCCCTTTATTACGCTGGTCACAAGTTCACCCAGTGTACAGCTAGGGCCCACAACTGCCAGACCGATCGTGAATCGACTTGATGCCGACATTGTATTCCCTGCCGGTCAGACGGCTGTAATCAGCACCCAGCTTCCCTAACGGGCCTTCCAGCACTTTATAGTGCCAGCCCGGGGGCCACCTCCACCTGAATTGCCGGTCACTTAGCTGCGGATAAGTGTCCTGCTACTTTGAGGCCCGCTTTGCCAAGCGCTCGCCCAGCGCAGCGACCGGGAGTCCCATTTCCTTGCGATCCTTCACCACCGCCTTCACAACGTCGGGCTCGATCTGATTTCGAGAGTCCGCAAAGCCATAGACCAGAGCCAACTCACAGAAGGTATTGACCAGACGCGGTATCCCATTACTGGCAGCAGAGATCAGGTAGATGGCGCCATCCGTAAAGAGATCTTCCCGTCCACCGGCGATCTTAATGCGGTGACGAATGTACTCACGCACCTCATCTGCGGTGAGGCGCTCCAAGTGGAACGCGACGGAGACCCGCTGAGTGAGCTGGCGCAACTCGCGCTTCTTTAACAGCGACCTTAGCTCTGGTTGGCCAACAAGCACCAGGTGCAGCAGGTAATCCTTCTGGGCGTTAACATTGGAGAGCATTCGCAACTCTTCCAAGCCCTGCACACCCATGTTTTGCGCCTCGTCGACAATCAGCACGACCTGCCGACCAGCTGAGTACTCACCGATCAGAAACTTAACGAACTCATCATAATGCTCAGCTTTGCTCTTGGCCTTATAGTCAAGCCCATAAGCCATCATGATCCATTCAGCGAGGTCCTCGAAGCGGCCAGTAGTAAAGTTGATCAGCCCAACTGTGATTTGCCCCCTAACTTCATCCAGAAGGTGATTAATTAGCGTGGTTTTCCCGCAGCCAACTTCACCTGTAATCACGGTAAAGCCTTGGCCGCTCTGCAGGCTGTATCGCAGTAGCGTCAGCGCAGTGGAGTGACCCTTGGAAAGAAACAGATAGGAAGGATCCGGAAGAATCTGGAAGGGACGTTCGGCAAGGCCGTAGAACTGCTCGTACACCTGAAACTACCGCCACATCCGAAACCCGAACGCCTGATGTAGACCATCACCAGGAATCAGGCAAATGGCAGCCATCAGATGTCCACTTGAATGCCAACCAACACCAGCGAGCCAAACGTCACCGCCCAACTTCTTGTCGAGCATGCATATGCTCCCAGCTGAGTCTTGAAACCAGAATCTCATGAAAATAGCTGCGCCTCGCTTAATGAAAAGTAAGTTAACGTTCTTGGCTGGCCGCTTCACATTACACCGATAGCATACTCACACGACCACGAAGTACGCGGCGATCAGTACACCGAGTGGCGTGCACGCTGAAGGATTAGCCTAGACCGCCCGACTTAATACTGACGGTTTGGCCGAAACTTGTTATGCAGCGTGTCACAGAAGCCTCCTTTCACTCATCTCTCTCATCGACGCATAATAGAAATCTGGCAAATGCAGCACATTCTCATAAGTCGCACGTGCCGCCTTGCGGCAGGCCGAAGAATTCGGCTGAATCTAGGCTCCATTGCGCCGCCGGGGTCGTGACCTGAGTATGGAACTTGTAGCCAATCAGGCGGTGAGTCCGGGGGGGTTCTACCCTGATTTCGCGGACACATCCAAAAAGGCCAATAATGTGCCGGGAGGTGTGTCATGTCGAAACGAAGGAAATATTCAGCCGAGTTTAAGCGGGAGGCCGTGGCCATGGTCAACCAGCCGGGGGTCACAAGG
>JAFIFS010000045.1 GCA_020831895.1 Chromatiales bacterium | reverse complement strand
CCCCTCCCCCGGGGCCCGGCCGCCCGGGCCCCGGGGGGGGCCGCGCGCGCCCTTTGCCGCCCGCGACCGACGGCGCGCTGCCAGCCGTCGTAGAGCGCGCGGCGGGCCTCGTTGGGCAGTGTCGGCTCGAAGCGCCGCTCCAGCGCCCAGCGTGCTGCCAGCGTCGGCAGGTCGGTGAGCCCGGCGCCGATCGCCGCGAGGCCAGCCGCCCCCAGCGCCGTCGTTTCCGTGACCCGGGGCCGCAGTACCGGTCGGCCGATCAGGTCGGCCTGGAACTGCATCAGCAGGTCGTTGCGCGCGGCGCCGCCATCGACGCGCAGCTCGCCCAGCGAGAGCCCGGTGGCCGCCAGCATCGCATCGAGACCATCCCGGGTCTGGAAGGCCAGCGCCTCCAGTGTCGCCCGCGCCAGGTGGGCCGCGGTGCTCCCGCGCGTGAGTCCGATGATCAGCCCGCGCGCCTCCGGGTCCCAGTGCGGCGCGCCGAGCCCGGTCAGCGCCGGCACGAAGTAGACGCCCCCGCTGTCCGGCACCGAAGCAGCGAGCGCCTCGACCTCGGCTGCGGTATCGATCAGGCCCAGCCCGTCTCGCAGCCACTGCACGGCCGCACCGGCGACGAAGATCGAGGCCTCGAGTGCATAGCAGGGTGCTGCCTCGCCCAGCTGCCAGGCGACGGTTGCCAGCGAGCCCGGGTTGGGCGTCGCCCGCTCACCGCCGTTCATGACCAGAAAAGCACCCGTGCCATAAGTGTTCTTTGCCATGCCCGGCTGGAAGCAGGCCTGGCCGAACAGCGCGGCCTGCTGGTCGCCGGCGATGCCGGTTACTGGTATGGCCCGCCCGAGCAGGTCCGGGTCCGTTTTCGCCAGCGGCCCCGCCGAGGGGCAGACCTCGGGCAGCAGCGCGCGGGGGATGTCGAACAGCCCCAGCAGCCAGTCGTCCCAGCCCAGCTCGTGGATATTGAACAGCAGCGTGCGCGCGGCGTTGCTTACATCGGTCAGGTGACGGCGTCCGCCGGTCAGCCGGCTGACCAGCCAGCTGTCGATGGTGCCGAAGCAGAGCTCGCCGCGTACAGCCCGCTCGCGCAGTCCGGGCTGCTCATCGAGCAGCCAGCGCAGCTTCGTCGCCGAGAAGTACGGATCGAGCAGCAGGCCGGTGCGCTGGCGTACCTCGTCCTCGTGGCTCTGTTCGCGCAGGTGCTCGCACAGCGAGGCCGTGCGCCTGTCCTGCCAGACGATCGCGGGGGCGACCGGGCGCCCGCTCGCGCGTTCCCAGACCACGGTGGTCTCGCGCTGGTTCGTGATCCCGATTGCGACCACGTCCCCGATGTCGCGGCCGCAGCGCCCGAGGGCTTCGCGCAGGGTCGCGAGCTGTATGGACCAGATTTCACCGGGGTCGTGCTCGACCCTGCCAGGTTGCGGGTAGTACTGCGTGAACTCGCGCGAGGCGCTGGCAAGCGCCTGCCCGTCGGCGTCGTAGACGACGCTGCGACCCGACGTCGTCCCCTGGTCGAGCGCGACGACCAGCCCGCTCATCGGGACCAGCCGGGTGCGGTGATGGCCTCAGCTGGCCGGCCTTCGGGGTGGGTGTCTGGCATCCTGGTGGCTCCGGGCGCTTTCTGGCCACTCCTAGATACTCTGAAGTACCATCCCCTGCCAAGCGCACCCGGCCGCCGCCGGGTCCATTCCCGGACGGAGAACACCACGGATGAGTACTGCCTACCCCTGGGTCGAGCCCCCCTGGCCCACCAAGGAACTGCCGCGCGAGCAGCTCGAGGACCGGATCCAGCAGCTGCTGGGCTCGACCAACATGTGCGTGCTGGCGACCGTCGGCAGCAACGGTCGCCCTATCGCCAGCCCGATCGAGTACTGGGCCGACGGCCTGGAGCTCTACATGCTGCCTGACCCCGGCACGCCCAAGCTGAAAGCGATGCAGCGTGATCCGCACGTGTCGCTGGCGGTGAACCTGCCTTACCACGGCTGGCACAGTGCGCGGGGACTGCAGTACTTCGGCCGGGCCGAGGTCATCGAGCCCCATGCGCCGGGCTGGGAGCACGGCATGAAGATCTTCCGCTGGCACGAATGGATGACGGATCTCGCGATGGACACGAGCAAGCCGTTCGAGCGCCAGGTGCTGAAAATCGTGCCGGACCGGATCCTGTACACCGAGACCTGGCTCTGGAAGCAGGGCTATGGTGCCAAGCAGCGCTGGAAGCGCGAGGGTTGATGGCGGTATAGTTTCCCATTGAGGACAAGCAGAGCGCTGCAGGCGCCCCGATCACGGAGAAGCCCATGTACATCAACTTCTGGTACCCGATGGCCACCGCCGAGGAGCTGGCCGACAAGCCGCTCAAGGTTCGCGCACTTGGCCAGGATTTCGTCGTCTTCCGCGACAGCGAGGGCAAGGCACAGTGCCTGGCCAACGTCTGTACGCACCGCGGCGGCTCGCTCGCCGGCGGCAAGATCAAGGGCGACTGCATCGAGTGCCCTTACCATGGCTGGCAGTTCGACGGCCGGGGCCAGTGCCAGCGCATCCCGTCGCTGGGCAAGGGCGGCAAGATCCCCGCACGCACCCGCGTGGATGCCTACCCGGTCGAGGAGAAGTACGGCCTGGTCTTCGCCTTCCTCGGCGACCTGCCCGAGGGCGAGCGCCCGCCGGTGATGGAAGTCGGCGAGTGGGGCAAGGAGGGCTGGCGGCCAACGCTGCAGCACTACCAGATCAAGGGCAACTACGAGCGTTCGATCGAGAACGGGCTGGACCCGGCGCACAACGAGTTCGTGCACGACACGCACGGTTTCGGTGGCGAGGACGACGAGTACAAGGTCAACGACCTGCGCATCGAGACCACGCCGCCCTGGGGCCAGGGCTTCTGGCACACGTTCAACGCGCCGCCGCTGCCCGGCCAGTTCAAGGAAGGCCGCAAGGAAGCCGGCACCATGGACGTGGGCACCGGCCACCACGGCCCGAACATGGTCTGGACCTTCATCCACCCGAGCCCCGAGTTGTGGTTCCACCAGTACCTGTTCGAGCGCCCGATCGACGATGAGAATATCCAGCTCTACCTGCTCTGCATGCGCTCGAGCTTCCTCGATGCCAAGCACGACGCCTACATGATCGAGCGCAACCAGTACGTCGCGAACCAGGACGTGGTGATCATCCAGGACCTGCAGCCGGTACTGACACCAGACACCAACACCAGGGAGTTCATGGTCCCGGCCGACAAGGTGATCCTGATGTACCGCGAGAAGCTGCGTGAGTGGGACGCGCAGGGCTGGCGCATCGACACGGCCAAGGTCGAGGCCACGCGCAAGCGCGTCGCCTACGCGATCCCGAGCCCGGGACGGCGTGAGCACAAGGGCTGGGTGCTCGACGAGATCCCGCGCATCGAGCCCGGCGAGCAGGCGGCATCAGACAAGCTGCAGGCCGCCAGCTGAGCCCGCAACGCCTCATGCCCTGCTGAAGCAGCCCCCTTCCCCTGGGAGCGGCTTCCTGTGGGAGCGGCTTCAGCCGCGAAAAAAGAGGCCCCGCGAAGCGCGGCCTCTTGCTGTCAGTTCCCGGACCCCTAGCGCCGCCGGTCGCGCTTCGCCTGGGTGCGCTTGCCGGCCGCACGCACGTGCCCCTGCACGACCTTGGCCCTGGTGTTCTGCAGCTTTGCCCGCCGGCTGGCGGCCTTGGCGGCATCGCTGGTGAAGCCGGTCGCTGCCGTGCCGCGGGGTGCGGCCTTGGCCGGTGCCTTGGCGCTGCGCGTCTTCTTTGGTCCGCGTGCTGCCTTCTTCTTCTTCTGTGCCGCCACCCGTTCCGTAGTGGCCTTGCGCGCGGCGGCCGCCTCGGCACGCTTTTCGGCCGCAGCCAGCTGGTCCGACCGGGCGGTCAGGCGCTCCAGCACCTCGCCGAACAGCTTGGCCTTCTCGGCCGTGCGGGCATTGCTGTCCGGCCGTGTGCCCTTCTTGGTCCCGGTCCGGGCGCGGCTGGCCAGCCGCTGGCGCTTGAGCAGGTCGCGATACTTGTCGCGCAGCTTCCTCGCGCGCTCAAGCTTGCTTTTCAGGCGGGCCGGCGTGAGCGACCTGATCTCGTCGGACAGGCTTGCAGCGAACAGCTCATACTCGGCTGCGCTGCAGAGCTGGCGGGCGTGACTGCGGTTGTAGGCCATGGTGTCTCCTCGGATGGGTCTCTGGGTCAGTGGGCAGCGGCATCCAGCTTGGCGATGTCCTCGTTCGACAGGCGAAGGCTCGCGGCCGCGACGTTCTCGCGCAGGTGCTCGACAGACGAGGTGCCGGGGATCGGCAGCATCACGGGCGAGCGGGCCAGCAGCCAGGCGATGACGACCTGCACCGGCTTCACGCCGTGCGTTTCGGCGACGGCGGCAAGCGCCCCCGGCAAGGCCGCAGGATCGCTGCCGGCGTGGCGACCCGCTTCCAGCGGATACCACGGAATGAAGGCAATGCCCTCGCGCTCGCAGTACTCGAGCACCGGGTCCGACCTGCGCGTCTCCAGGCTGTAGCGGTTCTGCACCGACACCACGTCGACCAGCTCGCGCGCCTCCTTGAGCTGCTCCAGGTCGAAGTTCGACACGCCGATATGCCTTATCCGGCCGGCCTGCTGCAGCCGGCGGATCTCACCCAGCGACTCGCGGATCGGCACCTCCGGGTCCGGGAAGTGGAACTGATAGAGGTCGATACGCTCGAGGCCGAGCCGATCCAGGCTCTCGGCGCAGACCTTGCGCAGGTGCTCGGGCGTGCCCCTGGGATGAAACTGCTGCGGGCCCGGCCGTACCAGCCCGCCCTTGGTCGCAATCACCAGCCCCTCGGTGTAGGGCTGCAGTGTCTCGCGGATCAGCCGCTCGCTGACGCCTGGCCCGTAGGAATCCGCCGTGTCGATGAAGTTGCAGCCCAGCGCCACGGCCTCGCGCAGCACGCGCCGCGCCTCGTCCGGGTCCCCCGGCTCGCCCCAGACGCCGGCACCGGTGACGCGCATCGCGCCGAAGCCGAGCCGGTTCACATTGAGGTCGCCACCGATCGTGATCGTGCCGGCCGCAGCGGCGGTTGCAGGATTATTCTTGTTCACGGGTGCGATCTTAGCCTATCTGGATTGTCTCAGATCACCACCAGGTGCCGCGCCTGCGCACCTCTGACGGCGCGCGGTGTCAGCGAGCGATCGAAGGTCGCGAGGCGTCCGCCGTGAGCGACGGCCAGTGCCAGCAGGTAGGCATCAGTGACCTGGCGCGATGAGAGTATCGCGGGCCAGTCGATGTGCTGGGTACCGACCGGGTCGAGCGAGTCCGGCCAGAATGTGTGCCAGCGCGTCGAAGTCGCCGTGGCCAGGCGTTCGGCGACTGCCGCCGCGGGCAGTTGGCCGGGGTAGGCGGTCTGAGACAGGATCCGGATGCAGCCGTTCTGCGTCAGTGGGCAGGATGCCCAGCCATGCTCGATATGGGCGGACAACCACTCATGTGCGGCTGCATGGTGTACGTGGTCGGCATCCAGCAGCGCGATCAGGACATTGACGTCCAGCAGCGCGCGCATCAGATCCCTTCGTCATTGCGCAGCTGGTCGACCAGCTGGTCGGTGACCACGACCCCACGATGCCGAAACGGGCGGAAGCCATAGCGGGCCTCGGGTTCTTTGACCGCCATCGCGGGTGCCGGCTGGGTCATCGCCTGGCGCAGCAGCGTCGATACCAGATGGCCAGTGGTGACACGCTCGCGGCGGGCCCGCTCCTTGGCGGCCAGCAGCACGTCTTCGTCGATGTCCAGGGTCGTCCGCATACCAACGCTCCGAAGATGATATGATGATTTGATGATAGCACATCTGATGCCACTGGCTGCCGTTCGACCGACGTCCATGCCCGCACAGCCCCTGATCTGCGCGTGATACGGTCCGGCCCCTAGTTCCGCCCATCTCCGGAACGAGCCCCGGCGGCTTTTCGGGAACCGTTGCTATATTGATTTTCCAGAGAGCGGGCCTGCCCGCGACAAAAGGCCCGCCATTGTCCATGCCCCCCCGTGTCCGCGCCCGCAAACGAGAGATCTTCGGCTGGGCGATGTTCGACTTCGCCAACCAGTCGTACACGCTGCTGATCATCACCGTCATCTTCGGCGACCTGTTCACCCGCGTGATCGTCGGCAACGGGCCTGACTACCGGCTCGGCAACCTGCTCTGGAGCCTGTCGCTGGCGACCAGCTACCTGCTTGTCGTCGTCTGTGCACCGGTGGCCGGCGCGGTGATGGACCATGCGGCGGCGAAGAAGCGCTTCCTGTTCGCCAGTTACCTGCTGACCGTGGTCGCGACCGCGGCGCTCTACTTCGTCGCGCCTGGGTATGCGATGCTCGGTGTGCTGCTGCTGGTCGTGTCGAACTTCGCCTACTCGATCGGCGAGGCCTTCATCGCGAGTTTCCTGCCCGACCTCGGCCCGCCGGAGGATCTCGGCAAGATCTCTGGATTCGGCTGGGCGCTGGGCTATGTGGGCGGATTGTGTTCGGCGGCGTTCGTGCTGCTGGCGCTCGGCGAGGTCAGCCTCGAGAACTTCGACCGGATCCGCTGGGTGGGTCCCTGGGCCGCCTTCTTCTTCTTCGCCGCCGCGATCCCGACCTTCGTCTGGCTGCGCGAGCCCGGCCAGCCGCGCGCGCTGCCGGCCGGCGTCAGCTGGCTGGCGGTCGGTGCCCGGCGCGTGCGCGGCACGCTGGGTGGCATAGGGCAGTATCGTGATCTTGCGGTGCTGCTCGTCTCGGTGTTCTTCTCGATGAGCGGCATCTACATCGTCATCACCTATGCGTTCATCTATGGCGCCCAGGTGATCGGCTGGGACGAGCCCGTGCGCGCGCTGATGTTCATCGTCGTCCAGCTGACCGCCGCAGCCGGCGCCTTTGGCTTCGGCATGCTGCAGGACCGGATCGGTGCGCTGCTGACCTACCAGGTCGCGCTGGGCATGTGGATGCTCGCCATCCTGCTGATCTGGCTGACCCCGGAACTCACGGATCTGCTGCGCGTCCTGTTCGGCGTGGACTGGCAGGCCCAGTACGTGTTCGTTGTCGTCGGCTCGCTGGCCGGGCTCAGCCTCGGCTCCTGCCAGTCGGCCACGCGCACGCTGGTTGGCCTCTTCTCGCCGCTGCCGCGCGCGGCCGAGTTCTTCGGTTTCTGGGGCCTGTCGCTGAAGCTCGCCGGCGCGTTCGGACTGCTGGCCATCGGCCTGCTGCAGTGGCTGGTCGGCCTGCAGAGCGCGATGCTGTTCTGCCTGTTTCTGTTTGCTGTTGCGCTGATTATCAGCCGCCAGGTTGATGAACCCCGCGGGCGGTTCGTCGCAGGAGAGCCTGCATGTGAAGGGTCAGGCCCTCGTCCTTGAGGGACTGTCACCAAGGCGTTCAGAGGTTGGCAACAATCTCCCGTGCAGTGCTCATCGCATCATCGACTGCACGACTGATGCAGACCGATGTCCGAGGCTGGCCGAAGGGGTATTCCCTGGCAAGCTCCTCGCAGATTTCGGTCGCCGCTGTCTCGATGCGGTTCTCAAGCTCCAGCATGTCTGCGCTTCTGGTGAGGTCCAGGTCGGCGACGTTCACGATCGCGTTCATGTCGACGGTAATGGCCGTTGTGGCGCCCACCGTTGCGGGTTCCCGCAGGATACGCGGAGCGACCACGCGGAATGCTCAGTCTGCCACAGCGACCGTCCTGATGAGTGTCTCGGGGCAGCAAGATGGCTGCGTCAGTCGCACTCGGGCGCTCGACCCTGTGATCTGGCTTCCTCGTACCACTGCATCGCCTCCGGTGTCCGCGCGCGCATGGCATCTCGGCGCGCGCGGCTCGAAGGATGCGTGGACAGAAACTCGGGCGGTGCCCGGCGACTTGCAGCCTCCATGTTCTCCCACAAGGCGACCGCGGCCATGGGATCAAAGCCGGCCTGCGCCATGTACTGGAGTCCGAGCACGTCGGCTTCAAGCTCCTGCGCGCGGCTGAACGGCAGCAGGATGCCCACCTGGGCACCGAGCCCGAGCAGGGCGGCGGCTTGGTCGCTGCCAGTACTTCCTGCCAGTATGCGCACGGCGAAGCCCGTCGTCTCGTGCTGCGAGATGCGCTCGGCGGCGTGACGCGCCGTCACGTGCGCCATCTCGTGGCCGATCACGGCCGCGAGCTGATGCTGGTCCTCGGCCAGGTTCAGCATGCCCTCGAATACGCCGATATAGCCGCCCGGCACCGCGAAAGCATTGACTGCCGGCTCGGCGAATACCGCAACCTGCCACTGTTTAGGGACATGGGACTCAAGCACGACGGGCGTGATCGCGTCCACGATGCACTGGACCCTCCTGATCGCCTGCTCATCCCGGCTGGGTGTCAGCTGCGCGCTGATCTGGGCGAAGGCGTCGCTGCCCATCCGGTCCACGGCCTGGTCGCTGACGATGATGAGTTGGGTTCGCCCTGTGGGTGAGCTGGCGCAGCCGATGAGCAGCAGCACGGCGGCTGTGCCAAATGCAATGGGAATCCATCGATGCCATTGGGAGCAGTTCATGGCAAGGCCCTCTGCTCGTGCCTTCTGGCCCTGACTGCCACGGTACGCCCGGCGAGCCGCCAGGGGACGATCTCCGGGAGGCCCATACTGTAGCGTGGGGTGTGCGGCGTCAATTTTGGCCGGCTTGATGCTGGCCGGCTGGCGCCACGCCGCCGAGTATCTTCACGAGATCCGCCGTGACTTTTGCCAGTTCTCCGGTCATCAGCGCGAAATCGACGAGATACTGCTCCTCAGGTGTGTCGGCCGCAGCATTCTCATCCTCGTAGATGTCGAGGAAGCGGATGCGCCGGATCTGCAGGTCGTGCTGCAGGATGAACGAGATCCGGTCCTGCCAGGTGAGTCCCAGCTGCGCCGGAACCTTGCCACCCGAGAGGTGCGCCTTGATGTCGCGGCCATCGAGCGCATGGCGTGCGTAGCGTACGGTCGAGGTGCCGTCCACGCTGCGCAGCTCGAGGTCCTGGTCGATGGTGAAGCGTCCCGGCACGCTGTCGGCGGTGAGCCAGTTCGTCATGCAGGTCGAAGGCGCCTTGCGGGTGCCCATCCGCACCGCCGGCAGGCTGCCGAGCGCATCGCGCAGCGTCTCGGTGAACTCCTCGGCACGCGGGACACTCGAGCTGTCGATGGCTAGCCAGCCGTCCGCCAGGTTGAGCCAGCCGTGCAGCACCTGCCGGCGCACCAGTGCCTGAGGGCGCAGCTCGTCGGCAACCTTCAGCTTAAGCTCGCGCATCTGGCGCCGGCCCACCGGGTAGCCCTGCCCGGCGGCAATGGCCTCGGCGCGGGACTCGGCCTCCTGGTTGACCACGCTGGCCGGGAGCAGCTTCTGGTTGATGCCCATTGCCAGAAGGTGATGGTGGCCATGGCTCAGCAGCGGGCGTTTTTGCGGGCCCACCGGGAGCCAGCCGCGCGACTGCAGGTCGAAACCGCCGACGGGCTTCAGTGGTTTCTGGCCGAGCAGGGTTTCAAGTTCGGCGGGTTCGATTCTCCAGCCATCCGGGAGCTGGAAGAGCACGAGGTTGCGGAACAGCATCAGGGGCAGGTCCTTGGGGTCCGGTGCCGGGCGCGCGCCCGGGACATGCGTGGAAGCGGCCGCGGATTGTACCGCCGGGCGGGGCAGGTCACGACCCGGCTGCTGTGAACGCGAAGACCTGCCCGGGCTGTTGACTGTCGAAGCCCTTTACAACACGGCAGGATCGAATGCCGGCACTGTGCCTGGATGCAATAAAAAACAATGACCTGTGCGCATGGCACAGGATTTGCATGATTCACCGGCATAAGCAGAATCCGGCTGCCGCTCAGGCGGGTCGCCGGCAGCAAACCAACGGAGACGGACCATGTCCACGACCATCAGGATGTTCAGCAGTTCACTCGCCGCGGCGGCCTTGCTCGCCTCCGGGGCCGCCCATGCCGTGATGATCTCGGCGCAGATCGTGCCCAACCCGACAGCTGCCAACGTGCCGTTCGCCCTGGAAGACTTCGGGACCAGCGCGTCTGCGGGCCTGGTGAGCCAGGCTGCAGGCACCCTGAGCACAGGCGTCGGCTACAGCTTCACCGGCAATTCCGGCATCTACTCCGGCGACGTGAGCGGGCAGGCCCGTTCCCCGTTGCGGAATGCGGATGGGACGGCCAGCGACCAGAACTACCTCAACGCCCGGGCTGGTGGCACCGTGGTTCTGACCTATGCCGTCAGCCAGACGGCTTTCAACCTGCTCTGGGGCTCTGTCGACACGAACCCCGTAGACTACAACCAGCTGACCTTCACCTTCTCGGGCGGCGGGGCCGTGACGACGATCACAGGTGCTGACGTGGCCGTGGGCCTGGGTGTGACGCCCGGCACGAGTAACCTGGCGGTCTCCATCACGGAGCTGCCCGAGTTTGACGTGATTACGGTGAGCGCCTCCAGGGAAGCCTTCGAGTTCGTGCCTGGTACGCCGGTACGGGTTCCGGAGCCGGGCCCGCTCGCGCTGATCGGCGCCGGCTTGCTGGCCCTGCTGGTAGCCGGACGTAGGCGCCTGACCGACTGAGCCAGGCCAGAACCGGCAGACGCCCGGGCCGCGGCCCGGGTGCAGACAAAAGGGGTGGTGTCGGAAACGACACCGCCCCTTTCCCTTGGCGTAGCCCTGGTCCCGCTGAGTCCCGGCCGCTGAGATCCTGATTACAACTTTCCGCCTCTGCGATCTGATCGCCCCGGCACCGGCTGGATTCTCCCCTCCGCGCGGTGACCGGCGCTCAGGGTTCGCTTGTCTCGAAGGCAACCAGGTGGCGGGGGCCAAGCCGGATGCCTATGCGGTCGCCGGCATCGTGATCATCCTGGCTGGACAGCGTTGCATACACCTGCCGGCCGCTGTCCAGGGCGAGCGTACAGAGAAAGTCGCCGCCCCTGAATACGCGTTCAACGAGCCGGGCACGCAGGGGGCTCGACTCGTCGCTGACCACGTCCTCTGGCCGCAGCAGCAGCTCGACCGGTCTGCCCTGCGCAAGCGGATGCTGAGGACTGCCGCGTGCCATTCCAAGCTCTGTCTCGATCCTGCCGTCGCCCGCCACGCGCCCCGGCAGCCACGCTCCCGGGCCAACGAACTCGGCCACGAAGCGGCTGGTTGGCTCGTGGTAGACCGTGTAGGGCTCGTCCCACTGCAGCAGACTGCCAGCCCGCATGACGCCGAGCCGGTCAGCCAGCGCGAAGGCCTCCCGCGGGTCGTGGCTGACGATCAGCACGGTGCTGCCCTGCTGGTGCAGGATCGCCTTCACGTCGACGAACAGCCGTTCGCGCAGCGCCGGGTCCAGGTGGGCGAAGGGCTCGTCCATCAGCAGCAGCCGCGGCCGGGGCGCCAGCGCGCGGGCGAGCGCAACGCGCTGCTGCTGGCCACCGGAGAGTTCGTGCGGGTAGGCTGTGGCAAACCCGGACAGGCCCACGACCTCTAGCATCTCGCCGGCACGTCGCTCACGCTCGCTGCGGGCGAGATCACGCAGGCCGAACATCACGTTGCCGGCCACGCTCAGGTGGGGCAGCAGCGCGTAGTCCTGGAACACCATTCCGATCCGGCGCTTTTCCGCCGGGATGAACAGCTCAGGTGAAACCAGCCACGACCCGCGCAGCCGGATTGTGCCCCGCAGCGGGATCTCGAAACCCGCCACGCAGCGCAACAGCGTGGTCTTGCCACAGCCACTCGGTCCCAGCAGGCAGCCGATCTCGCCATCGCCGAGCCTGAGCCCGACGTTGTCGAGCACCGGGCTGGCGCTGTCGTAGGCATGGCTGATCTCGTCTAGTTCAAGCATTGCGGCGCTCGGTCTGGCTCAGCAGCAGGATCACGGGGATCAGGCCTACGGCGACGATGGCAAGCGCCGGCAGCGCCGCGCGCTCCCATTCACCCTCGGCGGTCATCTGGAAGACCCGGGTCGCGAGCGTATCCCATCCGAACGGGCGGATCATCAGCGTGACCGGCAGTTCCTTCATCACGTCGACGAACACCAGCACGCCCGCGGTCAGCAGTCCGCGGCGCAGGATCGGCAGGTGCACACGGCGCAACAGGCCAAGGCCGGTCTCGCCCATGCCGCGTGCCGCCTCGTCGAGGCTCTGGGTGATCCTCTGCAGCTGGCTGGCCAGCGGACTGTGCGCAACGGCAAGAAAGCGGATGCAGTAGGCCAGCAGCAGCGTGAACAGCGTGCCGGTCAATACCACGCGGCCTGCCTGTTCGCCGAACAGCAGTGCGAGCAGGTGGTTGATGCCGTCGCCCGCCGCGGCGACCGGGACAAACACCCCGACGGCGAGCACCGTGCCCGGGAACGCGTATCCGAGCGTGGCCCAGCGCGCGGTGATCCGGCCCAGCGCGGCCGGGCGGCTGAGCCGGGTCGCATAGGCCAGCAGCAGGCCAAGCGCAGTCACCAGCCCGGCGGCGATCGCGGCCAGGACGAGGCTGTTCCGGGCGAAACCAATGTAGCGCGCATCGAAGTCGCGGGCGAGATTCGGCGCGGCCCAGGCGATCAGCTGTATCGCCGGCAGCAGGAACGCGAGCATGAACACGCTGCCGGCACACAGCGTCGCCAGCCAGCGCAGCGAGCCGCGCAGCACGATCGGCCGCGGGTCGTGCGCGCCGCCAGCCTGCAGGCTGGTGTAGAGCCGGCTGCCCCGCAGGCGCTGCTCGGCGATCACGACGATGATCACTGCAAGAATCAGCACGCCCGAGAGCTGCAGCGCACTCTGCACCGAGAACATGCCGTACCAGGCGCGGTAAATGGCCGTCGTGAAGGTGTCGTAGTTGAACACAGCCACCGTGCCGAAGTCGGCCAGTGCCTCCATCAGGGCCAGCAGTGCCCCGGCCGCCAGCCAGGGCCGAGCCAGAGGCAGGGAGATCGTGAAGAAGCTGCGCAGCCGCGAGGCGCCGAGACTCTGCCCGACCTCGAGGCTGCGCGCGCCCTGGCTCAGGAACGCGTTGCGCGCGAGCAGGTACACATACGGGTAGAGCACCAGCGTGAGGGCAAACACGACACCTCCCAGGCCCGAGAGCCGCCAGGGCCGGGCATCGGAGCCGAGGAACACCCGCAGCAGCTGGTGCAGCGGGCCGTCGAACTCGGTGATGCCGACCATCGCGGTCGCCATCACGTAGCCGGGCACGGCCATCGGGAGCAGCAGCGCGATCGAGAAGAATCGCCGCAGGGGGAACTCGCAGACCGCAACCAGCCAGCCCAGGCCGGTGCCCAGCAGCAGCGTCCCGGCCACGACGCCCAGCGACATCCAGAGCGTGTTGGCTGCCACCTGTGGCAGCAGGTGGGTCCGCAGGTGCCCCCAGAGCTCGCTGTCGAGCTGGAAGAAGGAGCCGATCACGACGAATACCGGCACCAGCGTGATCAGCGCCAGCAGGACGCCGACCAGCGCCCAGCCGCGCCCGCCGGCCTGGCGGCGCCTCGCCCGGGCCTGCTGCGGCGTGAGCGCGTCCGCGGTTGCGTTCACGCGTGGCGCATCACCGGTAGCCGGCGCGGTCCATCAGCATGACGGCCGCGGCCTGCCGTTCACCAAGTCGTGCGACGTTGACCTGGCTCTGGCTGAACGTGCCCCAGCTTGCGACCAGCGGGTCCAGGGGTACGTCCGGATTGACCGGGTATTCGTAATTCAGTCCGGCGAACAACTCCTGGGCCGCCGGGCTCGTCAGCCACTCGATGAACTGCTGAGCAAGCGCTGCCCTGGGCGCATGCCGGGTTACGCCGGCGCCGGAAACGTTCACATGCACCCCGCTGCCCCGTGTGCCATCAGCCGCCTGCTGGTTGGGCCAGAACAGGCGCGCATTCAGGTCCGGGCGCTGGGCGACCAGCCGGCCGAAATAATAGCTGTTGACGATGCCCACATCGCAGCGCCCGGCAGCCACGGCCTCGATCACCTGGTTGTCGTTGGGCAGTACATCAGTCGCGAGATTCGCAACCCAGCCACGGACGATTTCCTCCGCGCGTGGCTCGCCGTGCTGCTCGATCAACATGGCGACCAGCGACTGGTTGTACACCTTCTTGGAAGTCCTGAGACAGAGCCTGCCGCGCCACTGGGGCTCAGCCAGCGCCTCGTAGCTGTCCAGGGTTGCCGGGTCCACCCGATCAGGTGCATAGATGATTGTTCGTGTCCGTATCGACAGGCCGAACCAGTGGCCGGCCGGGTCACGGAGCGTGGCCGGAATCCTGGAATCGAGGATCTCCGATTCCAGCGGGCGCAGCAGTCCGCGCTCGGCCGCGTTCCAGAGGTTGCCGGCATCCACGGTCAGCAACAGGTCGGCGGGGCTCGACGCCCCCTCGGCCTGCAGCCGCTGGATCAGTGGCTGGTCATCGGCGGTGATGAAGTCGATGCCGACACCGGTCTCGCGGGTCCAGGCCTCGAAGATCGGCTGGATAAGCTGTTCGACGCGCGAGGAGTAGACGACGATTCGTTCGCCATTGTCATCAGGTGCGGGCGCGCAGCCGGCAAGCAATGCGAGCAACAAGGCAGGCAGTACAGCATGGCGCATAGCGGTCAGACCTCCAGGGCCCGGGTTGTTCAGGCAGGCCGGGAGGACTATAAACGAGAATCATTCTCATTTAAACAGGGCGCTCACGAATCCATGGGGGCGCCAGGTTGCGGGTCAGCGCCTCCCAAGGGCAGTGGCGGCCCCTATGCCGGGTCACCGGCTGCTCTTGCGCCGGCCGGCTGTCAGGCTGCGCTGCGCAAGCTCCAGCTCCTCGATCGGGCCAAACAGGACCAGGACGTCGCCAGGCTCGAGCCGCGTCTGCGGGTCCGGGTTCAGGTTACGCTGGCCCGCGCGTGTCAGTGCCGTGACCGCTACGGTCCGGGGTACTGCATCCGCCAGCAGCTCGCCGACCGATGGGCTGTCAGTCGGCAGTTCGACCGGCAGCAGCCGGTCGCCATGCTTCTCGTCCTGACGGTAGGTGACCGGACTGTCGCCGAGCAACAGGCCGCGCAGCAGCCGGTAGCGGTTCGTCCACTGGCGCTGCATGCGCGCGACGACGCGTGGGGTGGGCACGTCGAGCAGCAGCAGCAGGTGCGAGGCGATCATCAGGCTCGCCTCGAGCGTCTCCGGCACGACCTCGGTTGCGCCGGCCTCACGCAGTTGTTCGGCCGGCCCTTCGTCACGGGTGCGCACCATCACCGGGAGGTCGCCCCGCATCGAACGCACATGCCGCAGGATACGCAGCGAGGCGGCCACATCGCCATGGCTGACCAGCACGAGTCTTGCGGTCGCAAGCCCCACGGCGTCGAGCACGGCCGGGTCTGCGGCATCGGCATAGTAGACCGGCTCACCGGCGGTGCGCGCCTCGAACACGCGGCTGGCATCGAGGTCCAGCGCGATGTATTCGATGCCCTCCTGCTCCAGCGAGTGGCCCACGCTCTGGCCGATGCGCCCATAGCCGCAGATGATCACGTGGTCCTGCAGTGGCCCCAGGCTGCCGAGCTCATCGCGTGCCTGTCCGCTGCCGCTGGCCGGCCGCCCGAACCAGCCGGCGATCACATGGTTGTAGCGGATCAGGAAGGGTGCGGCCGCCATCGACAGCAGCACCGAGGTGAAGACGATCTGGACGATGTCCGAGGCCAGCACGTTGGCCTCGAGGCTGATCGCCAGCAGCGCGAACCCGAATTCCCCGCCGACGGCCAGCAGGAGGCCGGTACGGATGGCGGTCGGCAGTTCGACGCCTGCAAGCCAGCCAATCGCGACCACCAGCACCGTCTTGATCGCCAGCAGCGCGATGGCCCCGGTGAGCGCCGGCAGCCAGATCCCGGGCAGGATGCCGGGGTCGAACAGCATGCCGATGCTGACGAAGAACACGCCGAGCAGCACGTCGCGGAACGGGCGTATCGTGGCCTCGACCTGGTGGCGGAACTCGGTCTCGCCGAGCAGCATGCCGGCGAGGAAGGCGCCGAACGCCATCGACAACCCGAGGCTCCAGGTCAGCCCGGCCGCGCAGAGCGACACCAGCAGCACGGTCAGCGTGAAGAGCTCGGCTGAGCGTCGCTGGGCAATGACATGGAACAGCGGACGCAGCACCGGCCTGGCGACGACGAACAGCAGCATGAACGCCGCCGCCCCCTTGGCCAGCGCCCAGCCGAGGTCGCGCGTGATCTCGGCGCCGAAGTGGGTGCCCGCGGCCATGCCCAGCACCGGGATCACGACGATGAACGGCACCGCCGTGATGTCCTGGAACACCGACATCGCGATGCCCAGCCGACCGTGCCGGCTCTGCTCCTCGCCCTGGTCCGCCAGCTGCTTGCTGATGATCGTCGTCGACGACTGCGCGAACACGGCGCCGACGACAAAGGCGGCCGCGGGCGGCAGCCCGGCGAGCCAGGCCATTAAGGCGATGACCGCGGTCGTCAGTACGACCTGGCCCAGGCCCAGGCCCAGCACCGTGTGTCGCATCGCGCGCAGCTGCGGGAGCGAGAAGCTGAGGCCGATCGTGAACAGCAGGAAGACGATGCCGAACTCGGCGACGACGCGGATCTGCTGGCTGTCGAGCACCGGGCCGATCGTGTACGGCCCGAGCAGCACGCCGACCAGCAGGTAGCCGAGCGTCGGCGGCATGCGCAGGCGCTGGAACACCAGCACCATCGCGACCGCGGCGCCGAGCAGCAGCAGGATCTGGACCAGTGCCTGTTCAGAGATCATCGCGCTAGCTTACCGGAACGATGATCACCGCAGGCATCGCGGCCCGCTGCTGTTTCAGGCGCGGTAGAGGAACTCCTGCATGCCGTTCTTGAGCAGCATCGCACGCACGACCTGGAAGTCCTGCAGGCAGTGCGCCAGGTCCTCGGGCGAGTAGCGCGGCGCTGCCTTTTCCTCGCGTGTCTGCGGCTCGTGCAGCAGCTGGCCTTCCGCCCCGGGGGCGAAACGTCCGGGCACGGCCGCCATCCGTGGGCTCGAGTAGGCGAGCAGGAAATGCACCAGGGATCCGGGGCGGCAGCGGCTTGCGATCACGTCCATCAGCGCCGTCAGTACCGGCCGCTCAAGATAGTTGAACAGGTCCCAGCCGAGCACGATGTCGACCGGCTCCCCGCGCTCGGCCGGCAGCGCCTCGGCGATGCGGGCCTCGAGTCCTGGCTCGTCCTCGCCGATCGGCGCGTTGAGCCGGGCCAGCTGGGGCGCAAGGTCGGCGATCTCCATCCGGCAGCGATAGGCGCTGAACAGGGACACGGTCTCCGGGCGCACGGGCCCGAGGTCTAGCACCACCTGTCGGCGGTCCAGCGGGATACGCCGGATGAGTTCGGCGAACAGGGGCGCGCGCAGCGGACCCGGGGCGCTGCCGGGTGCCGCGACCGCGCTGCGCGTCAGTGGCTGGACCATGCGGGACCGGGTGCGCTCAGGCCTGGCCGCTGCCCCGGCTGTCGGCCACGGTCGCCGGCCCGGTCTTCAGCGGGGTCGGTGCATTGCGCTGACCCGAGCTTGAGCCCAGTGCGGCCTTGACCGCCTCGGGGTCCATCTCGATCGCACCCTTGAAGGTCGCGCCGTCCTCGAGGCTGACCCGCGGGGAGCTGATATTGCCGCGCACTTCAGCGCTCTTGCGCACGATCACCTGTTCGGCACCGTAGAGGTCGCCCTCGACCTTGCCGTCGACCAGGATCGTATGGGCATAGACATCGGCCTTGAGTCGGCCGCGGTTGCCGATCGTGATCGTATTGCTGGACAGGTGCACGGTGCCGTGGACCTGGCCCTCGACGAAGACATCTTCTTCGCCTCGCAGTTCTCCGTGAATCTGGATCGACGCACCGATGAACGCGCCCTCGCCCTGGCCCGAAGGCGCTGCCGGCCGGGGGGCGGCCGGGCGGGTTGCGGCGGCACGCGCTTCCGGCGCGGGCGCGGCACTGCCGCCGGCGGGGCGGTCGCTGGTCGCGCCCTGCTGGATATCCTGTTGCTCGTCAGTGGGTTTCTTGCCAAACATCTCCGTCTCCCTCGTCCGTTCGCATCCCCAGCCAGTATACGCCAGCCGCCGGGCCTGTCTGCGGCCGGGTCGATTGCCGCTGTGCGGAGCACGGTGCTAGCCTTCGCCTCTTCATACAGTTCCGGGATGACAGCCAGATGTCGAGGTCAGGACGCAAGCCCCGTACCAGCTCCGGTCCGGTCCGGCAGCCCGCGCGTGGCAGGCCGCTCGAGCCGGACCTGCCCGTGCTCGCGCTATCCGGGGTCGGCCTGCTGATCACGGCCTGGCTCACGCTGGCGACCTGGACGGGCGGGGGCCTGGCCTTCTGCGCCGAGGGCTCGGGCTGCGACATCATCCAGCAGAGCCGCTGGTCGGTCGTGCTGGGCCTGCCGGTCGCGCTCTGGGGTTTTGCGGTCTATGCGCTGATCGCGCTGCTGGCCTGGCGGATGCCGCCGCGCCTCAAGCGCTGGCAGCGGCTGTGGTTCTTCTCCCTGCTTGGCGTGGCGATCAGCCTTTACCTGACCGCCGTCGGCATCCTCGCACTGGGTGCGGTCTGTGCCTGGTGCCTGGCGTCACTGGCGACGATCACCGCGATCTTCACGCTGGTCGCGCTGCGCCGGCCGGACACGGCGCCCGGCATGGCCTGGAAGCACTGGGCGATGAACAGCGGCGCGGTCGCGCTCGCCGCCGTGCTGGCGCTGCATGTCTACTACAGTGACCTGCTGCTGCCGCGGGAGGATCCGCGACTGACCGCGCTGGCCCTGCACCTCGAGGAGATCGACGCCAGGTACTATGGTGCCTGGTGGTGCCCAAGCTGTGCCCAGCAGCGCCGGCTGTTTGGTCGCTCGGCGGATTACCTGCCGTATGTCGAGTGCTCGCCGGATGGCCGCACCGGGCCGGTCGCGATGGCCTGCGTGGCCGCCGGTATCGATGGCTACCCGACCTGGATCATAGGCGGGCAGCGGATACAGTCGTTGCTGACCCCCGAGGAGCTGGCCCGCTACTCCGGGTTCGACTGGCAGGGCTGGGGCGAAGGCTGACCCCTTGCGCCTGTTCGACTTCAACCGGGCGCCGAACCCGCGGCGCGTGCGCATGTTCATCGCTGAAAAGCGCCTGGATATTCCGCTGGTGCCGGTCAACCTGTACCGGCACGAGCAGCTGTCGCCGGAGTTCCTCGCGATCAACCCGGCGGGCACGCTGCCGGTGCTTGAGACAGACGAGGGCGAGTACATCAGCGAGAGCCTGGCCATCTGCAGCTACCTCGAGGCCCGTCATCCTGATCCGCCGCTGCTCGGTACTGGGGCGAGCGCCTGCGCCCGGGTGCTGATGTGGAACGCCATCTGCGAGCAGGACGGGCTGGCCGCGATAGCGGAGGTCCTGCGCAATGTGTCACCCGGCTTTCGTGACCACGCGCTGCCCGGGCCGCTGCCCGTCGCGCAGCTGCCGCCGCTGGTGGCCCGCGGGCAGCAGCGTGCGGCCTGGTTCTTCGAGCGCATTGCAACGCGGCTGCAGCATCACCAGTACCTCGCCGGCGACAGCTTCAGCTTCGCCGACCTGACGCTGCTCGCCTGCGTAGACTTTGCCGCCTGGGTGCAGATCCAGCCGCAGCAGGCTCATCCCCCGATCGCCCGCTGGTACGCCGAGGTCGCCTCGCGCCCGTCAGCGCGGCTGTAGGAGCGAATTCATTCGCGACTCTTCCGGTCCGAAATCACTGCCGGTTTGTTCGGGAATGAATTCCCTCCTACCGTGCGGTCGTTCGCCGCCGAAGGCCGGAAGAGGGGGGTTCTGCTATCGTGTAGAGCAGAAATCCCGTTGATGGATGAACGGAGCAACCCATGCCCAGCCCTGAAGAGCAGGCCCGTATCGACCTCGTCAACCGTTTCTGCGAGGACTGGGCACGCCAGGATGCTGAACTCCTGGCCGATTATTTTGCCGAACCTTTCGAGTACATGGTCTGGGAGGGTGGGCCGGTCATCACGACGCGCGAAGAGTTCGTGAAGCAGATGGGTCCGTTCCTCAGGAAGCTCAAGTCCGTGCACTGGGAGGTGCTGCGCTCCTCGGTCATCGGGCCAATGGTGATCAACGAGCGCATCGATCATTTCTACGCCCAGGACAGCAAGTATGACAATCACCCGCACCTGGCCGGCATGTTCATCGTCCGCGACGGCAAGATCGCGATCTGGCGCGACTACAACCTGCGCTAGGTCGATGCGCCCGGTCCTGTTCGTGATGTTCGCGGGACTGGTGCTGGCCGGCTGCGCACCGCGAGAACAGCTCTACATCGACGCGGCGCCCGTCGTGCCGGCCTGCACCGCATTCGGCTGGTTCCTGCCCGAGGAGCAGACCGAGACGCTGACGGACCAGCGGGTGCGTGGCGAGGTGCTGCGGATACTCGAGGCCAAGGGGTACAGCATCGATGCCGCCGAGCCGGACTGCCTCGTGGCCTACCGGCTGGTGACACGGACGCGCTTCCGGCCCGGGCCGAGTGTCGGTGTCGGAGTCGGCGGCAGTTCGGGCCGCGTCGGTGGGGGTGTCGGGGTCAACGTGCCGGTGGGCGAGTCCAGCCAGGCCAGCGGGGCGCTGTCCATCGACATCATCGATGCCGCCCGCAACGCGCAGGTCTGGAGTGGCACGCTGGAAAACGCCACGCGTTCGACCGAGCCCGGGCTTGGCGAGATCAGCGCGGCGGCAACACGGATCCTGGCGGAGTTTCCGGATCGGGCCCCAGCTCCCTGACGCCGTAGACCACCACCGTCGTCCGGCCCCAGAGCCCACCGAGCACGCTCTGCCGGCGCAGGTCGGCGTAGTACACGACGTCGATACCTGTCTCGCGCGCCGCCCTGCCGATTGCAAAGCCGTCCCACTCGGCCCGGACACCGATACGGGTGATCGGCTCGCGTATCGTCACTTGGCTGCCGCGGCCCTGCGTCGTTGCGCGCGGGGTTTCCTGCATGTCCACCGTGAGGGGAACAGTGACGTCGGTGTAGATGAAACCCGGCGTGGTGCAGCCGCCGAGCAGCAGCAGGGAGGCTGCCAGTGGCAGGCGCAGCAGCTCAGTCACCGTAGGCAATCGTCGTGATGCGGCTGTAGAGGCCGAACAGTACGAAGCGCCGCTCGGTGTCCAGGTGATTGATGACCTCGAGTCCGCCGTTGGCCGCCGCGGCCTCGACGCCGGCATCGCCCCAGGCGAACGACCACGCAAATACGTGCATGCTCGCCTTGCCGGTCTTGCTGCCGATGCGGGTCTGGTCGACGTTGATGTCGAGTGGTGCCGTTACGTTCGAATAGATGCAGCCCGTAAGGCTGCCGGCCGCCAACAGGGCCAGCGCTGCGCTGCGAAGTCCGGTCATGAGCTGATCCTTGATTTTTCAGTGCCTTCGGCTGGCCGAGGATAACGGCCGGGCAGGCCGGGGTCCAATTGCCACCCGGGGGAGGTCGTGAGCATTGGGCCAGAATCGGGGGTTCGTCCGGGAGCGGGTTCAGGATTCGCTGGTCTCTCCGCGGCCGGTCGCGGCGCTCAGCGGGTGTGGCAGGTGCGTTACTCTCACGCTGAGGCCGGCCTCGCCCAGGACGCGAAGCAGCGCGTCCAGCGCATGGTCGGCATAGGATCGGCCATCGTCCATGCGGTTGTATTCGTCAAAGTAATTGCGCGGCGGGCGATGGTTGAATGCACCGATCATGATCTCGCGCAGCCGTCCTTCCTGCCGGGCGCGGTTCCAGGTCGACTCGACCGCCAGTCGCCAGCGTCCGGGAAACAGAAGCCGCCCGACTCGCTGCACCACGTCCTGGTTGCCGTAGAGATGCCAGATCCTGCTGACCCGCTGCAGTCCCGGGTCGGCCGTGATGACACCGCCAAGCGAGATCACCTGGACCGGGACATCCAGCGCCCGCACCAGGAACGGCGTGGCACCTACGGCGATCTGGGCTCCGCCACTCCAGCCGAACAGCGTGACCGGGGCCCGGCTGCCCGGCCGGTAGCCGGCACGGCACAGGCCAGCGAGAATCTCCTCGGCCACGCCGAAGTTGTAGATTGGCCCGTAGCGACGGTCCGCCGAGACGGCGACCTGGAACATGTTGCGCAGGTGGATCAGCTGTGCCAGCAGCGCATGCGGGCGGCGAAGGCGCAGCCGCTCCAGTTTGCGCCACAGCCAGGCGAACATGCGGTTGCCGTTCAGGCCCGTGTTGGTGACCGAATAGGGAAATACGTCGGAGACGACAGCGGTGCCGGGCAGTGCGGCCCGCAGCTTGCTGACCAGCCGCTGTTCGCCATCGGGAATCACGTCGCCGGAGATCGCGTTCACACCGGCGAGATAGACCAGGTAATGCTCCGCCGGCGCCGGCAGGTAGCCGTCGGGCGGCTTGATGTCCTCGCGCAGCTGGGCTCCACGCCAGCCGGCCCACCAGCCCAGCGCCTCCAGCGGCGCGAGCGCGACGCTGACCAGCGCCAGCGCGATGACGCCGGTCACGATCAGGATGAGGATGGCAGTCACGTCCATCATGGCTTCATGATAGCTTCATGGGTTCCCGAACCGGCTGCACAGTGAGCCCGACATGTCCATTCTCTACGGTATCCCCCTGTCCACGTTCACTCGCAAGATCCGCTTCGCGCTGGCCGAGAAGGGGGTCGACTACGAGCTGCGGCCGGTCCGGATGGGCGGCTCGGCGGAACTCCGTCAGCTGCACCCGCTCGGCAAGGTGCCGGTCTACCAGTCTGGCGACCTTGTCATTCCAGACTCCTCGGTGATCATCGCGTGGCTGGAGCGGGTGCATCTGCAGCACCCGCTCTACCCGGCAGACCCGGCCCTGTTCGCCCAGGCGCTTTTCCTCGAGGAGTACGCGGATACCCGCCTGCGCGAGGGCATCGCACCGATCTTCTATGAGTGTACCTTGAAGCGGATGTTCCAGAAAAAGCCGCCGGACGATGCTGTGGTCGCTCGCGCGATGAAGATCGTCGAGGAGGGCTCGGACTATGTCGAGAGCTGCGTCGCCGAAGGGCCCTTCATCCTGGGGAATGGCATTTCCGTTGCCGACGTCGCCGTGGCTGCGCAGTACATCACGCTGGAGCAGGGGGGCACCGGAATCGACGCGGGGCGCTGGCCGCGGCTGGCCGCATGGCTCGGGCGATTCCGGCAGCGACCCCGGATCGCGGCCATCCTGGAAGAAGAAGCTGACCTGCTGGCTGAGGGGCGCCTTGGCTGATCGTGCAGAAGGCCGTCAGCCGCCCTGGGCCTGGCTGCGCTCTCGGTTGAGCTGCTCGAGGAACTCGGGCGTCACCTCGACCACGCTGCGCTTGCGCGCCTGGCGTACGATGCCCTCGAGCACCTGGCGCAGGAAGGCCCGGGGTATACCGGACAGTGCCTTTGAGGCTTCCAGCGTGAAGCGAATCTCGTCGTCGAGCCTGTTGGCCTCGTAGTGCACGACCTCGTGGTTGGCCCCCAGGTCAGGAATCGGCAGCTTGTAGGCCGGCTGGGGCTCGCCAAACCAGAAGGTGCTGCCGCCGCGAAAGCCGTAGGTCAGCGGTACCCGTGGCATACGATCCCCGCTGCCGTCGATCATGCCCTTCCACTGCTCCTTCACCAGGATGTTCTCGATGTTGAGCAGCAGGTGCGCCGAGGTCGAGTCGCGCAGGATCGGATTCTCCTCGATCCGCTCGACATCCAGCGTGCACTCGAAGACCTGGAATGCATCGGCGATGATCTGCGGAAAGCCCTCGCCGCTGCGCCCGGGCGTCGGGCTGTCGACCAGGTGGAACGTGTTGTAGGCCATCTTCTCGGCGGGCGGCTGGCCCGGATAGCCGAACTTCAGGATCGTCTCGATCTGCTCGCGGTCGTATTCGACGAAGTTCAGCGCGCACTTGCGCGTGCGCCGCACGTTGGCCACCGTGTTCGAGCTGGGTCGGCTGATCACCATCCATGAGCGCCGCTTGATCACCTCGAACGGAAAGCTCAGCTGGTAGGGACCGATGCTGGTCAGTCCCTCCTCGTTCACCGACGTGATCAGCGCAAACGAGGAACCATAGAACGAACTGGACTGGTACCAGTTGTCCCTCATAGGGCTGGCGACGAAGCGTTCTGCAGGATTGTCGTCAGGCATGAGCCGGTTCTCCAGGTCGGTGACTCACCGGGCGGGACGATACCAGATCGGGCCTCCGGCCGGGATGGCGAGTTTCGCATACACTGACAGTGCCCAGCCCGAGGAGGACCCCATGGCCAAGACCAATTATTCGTATGAGCGGCGGCAGCGCGAGATCGCCAAGCAGAAGCAGAGGGAAGAAAAGCGCGCGAAGCAGCAGGCGGCAAAGGAGGCGAAATCCTCCAGGGGTGACGCAGCCGCATCGTCCCCCGCCGAAGATGAGCGGTAACACTGAAAAGTCCTCCGCGCCGGCGGTCTGGGTGGATGCAGACGCCTGCCCGGCTCCAATCCGGGAGATCATCTTCCGGGCCGCCGAGCGCGCCCGGGTCCATGTCACGCTGGTGGCCAACCGGATGCTGCGCACGCCACCGTCACCTTACCTACGCTCGGTCCAGGTCGCCGATGGCTTCGATGTCGCCGACAGTACGATCGTCGAACGCCTGCAGCGCGGCGACCTGGTGATCACGCAGGACATCCCGCTGGCGGCACGCGTGCTGGAAAAAGGGGGCGAGGCGATCAACCCCCGTGGCGAGCGTTATACGCCCGACACGATCGCGGAGCGGCTGTCGATGCGCAACTTCATGGAGGAGTTACGTGGCAGCGGCGTGCAGACGGGCGGGCCGGCGCCGTTTCATGCCCGTGATTCACATGCGTTTGCCCGCCAGCTGGATCGATGGCTGGCGACGCGACCGGAGGCGGCGCGCCCACGGAAGAGCTCCGGTCAGGCTTCGATCTCGTCATCCTCGATCGGGGAATCTCCCGTGTCGAGAACCACCGAGTGAAACTCGAAGCTGAACCATTTGTCCATCATCTTCATTGACCGGTCCTCCGGCCACAGGTCCGGGTCCGTGTACCAGTCGTTGAGCAATTCTTCGAAAATGGACTCGTGGTTCAGCTTCAGCCACTCGCGGAAGTCTGCCTCGTCCTCGTATTCCGTCAGGTAGACCGACGTGTCTTCGTTCGCATTGCCCAGGGTGACCGTGTCGCCCGGACTCGGGTCAGCCTCGTTGATCCAGTCCACGAAGGGCTGCTTGTAGCGGACGATGAAGGCGGAGCGGTTGAGCATCACTGGGTCCTCGGGGTGGCCGGGCGCCTGCCAGTCAGGTCCCGGGACGGGAGTGTCTCATACCTCGGTGCTTTCCCCCCTGGTCAGCCTGACGGCAAAGTGGTGAATGGCTGGCCGACCTAGAATCGGTTCAGGACAGCGCTAATCCCCTGGTCAGTTTTTGTTGCAGCTCCCGATTCACTTTTCCTGGTCGGATGGAAATGGGTGGACAAATGGATGGCGTTCGGTGATATGCATTCGGATGAAAGCGAATGGAACAGTGGATGCCACTTTCAATTTCTCAAAGCTGACGATCACGCCGCCGTTGCTGGCGCTGATTTTCGAGCTGGATGAATTCAAGGGCGCAGGCGCCTCGACCTCCGCAGGGCTTCCGACTGCGATAGACATCCTGCGGGGCTTGAAACGGCGGTGCTACCGCGAGGAGGATCAGTTGTTGATGGCGGCCTGCGGCTGTACAGATTCGCTCTGCGAATCTGTAGAACCTGGGAGGTCTCACCGGGCGTCCGGTGCGCCACAGACAAAAAGCCCGTTCCGGACACATGGGTAGCGGGTGTTACCTATGTGTCCGGAACGGGCTTTTTGTCTGTGGCGCACCCGGAAGGATTCGAACCTCCGACCTTCTGGTTCGTAGCCAGACGCTCTATCCAACTGAGCTACGGGTGCGGTAGCCGGGCATTCTAGCGGGCGCGGGCGGCGGGCTCAATGGGGGTGATGCCTGGGGGGCGACCGCGGGCCGGTCGTGGGGGAGGGTGGCTGATCGGTTAGACTAGCGTCGCGGCTCTTCCAGCCGTTTCCACTGATTTCAACGGGAGTTCAGGCATGATTCTGGTGACCGGCGCAACCGGCAAGACAGGGGCGGCAGCGGCCAATGCACTGCTGGCGAAGGGGGCCAAGGTGCGGGCGCTGGTCCGGAACGAGGAGAAGGCGGCGGGCCTGAAGCAGGCCGGGGCCGAGCTGGTCGTCGGTGACGTCAATGACGCCGCGGTGCTGGCACAGGCGCTGGAGGGCTGCGAGAAGGCGCTGCTGACGCTGCCGAACAGCCAGCAGCAGCTGGACCAGGAAAAGCGCTTCACCGATGCTGCCGTCAAGGCCGGGCTCAGGCACCTGGTGAAGCTGTCGTCGATGGAGGCACGGCCGGACGCGAAGGCGCCGATCCCGGCGCTGCACTGGCAGTCCGAGGAGTACATCCGCAAGTCGGGCCTCGGCTGGACGATGATCAAGCCGAACTTCTTCATGCAGAACCTGCTCGGCAGCGCCGGCACGATCAAGGAGCAGGGCAAGTTCTTCCTGCCGCTGGGCGATGGCAAGACGGCGATGATCGACACTCGCGATATCGGTGACGTGGTCGCGGCCGTGCTGACCGGTGACGGGCACATCGGCCAGAGCTACGAGGTCACGGGCCCTGAGCTGCTGACCTTCCACGATGCGGCCGACCGGATCTCGAAGGCGATCGGGCGCAAGGTCGAGTACGTGAACGTGCCGATGGACAGCTACAGGCAGACGCTGGCGCGCTTCCTGACCAACGAGTGGCACCTGAACGCGGTGATCGAGTTGTTTGGCGAGATCGCCTCGGGGGCGGACCTCGCGCATACGACGGATACGGTGAAGAAGCTGCTGGGCCGCGAGCCGAAGTCGCTCGAGGCCTTCATTCGCGAGCACAAGGCGCTGTTTGGTGCCTGAGCCGGCGGTGACAGGCGGGGAGGGAAAGGCGTGATGCGATCTGTTCTGGCGGTATGGGCGGCCGGCGTTCTGGTGCTTGCCGGCTGTAGCAGCCCCGATTCGGACTGGGCCAGGGCGCAGGCCGACGGCAGCGAGGATGCACTCATCGAGTTCATCAATCGCCACCCGGAAGCGCCGCAGGCAGCCGAGGCGCGCCAGCGCGTGGTCGAGCTGCGCATTGCCGCCGACTGGGCGGCTGCCGAAGAGTCGGCAAGCATCGCGGCTTACGAGGCGTTTCTCGACAAGCACCCGGACAGCGTGTTCAGGGCCGATGCCCTCGAGGTGCTCCAGCGCCTGCGTGTCGCCGCCGCCTGGAGTGCACTGCGTGATTCAACGGACCCTACCCAGCTGTCTGCCTTTGCCGAGGCTTTCGACGGCACGCCCGAGGCCGAGGCAGCCCAGTCGCTCATCCGGCAGCTGTCTCCGCCCGAGCCGGAAGCCGAGACGGTGCCTGCACCCGCACCCGCACCTGCACCACAGGCGCGCCCGGCACCGGCAGCGCCAGAACCTTCAGGCACGCACCGGGTCCAGCTGGCTGCCTTCGGTAGCAGCGCAGCCGCGCAGACTGGCCGCGACCAGCTCGCTCGCCAGCTGGCTGACGTGATCGGTGATGTCGGTCTTCAAGCACGCCAGGATGGCGGGATGTACCGGGTCGTGACGGCGCCGCTCAGCGAGGCGCGTGCCCGAGAACTTTGCAACCAGATCAAGGCACAAGGGCGTGAATGTTTCGTGCGTGTCAGGTAGCCGCTGGCCTCGCCCTGACCGTTTCGGGGCTGCTGCCTGATCTCCGGTGGAACCGCCTGCTCGCTACCGGCGCGCCTGATTTCCGGGCAGCGGTTGCTTGTTTGCGGCAGAAATACTGATAATCGAAGTTCCGGGCCGGCGCACAGGGGCTGCAGGCGGTGCCGGTGACCTTCTTACACCTGAGGAGTACAGCAGAATGGCAAAAAGCGGGCGGGCACCGACCAAGTCGGAAATCCTGAATCACATCGCGAACGACACGGGTCTGACGCGCAAGGAAATCGGCGCTGTCTTCGATTCACTGAACAAGGTGATGCGCAAGAGTCTGCGCGGTAATGCCGAGTTCACGCTTCCGGGCCTGATGAAGCTCAAGGTCGTCAAGAAGCCGGCCACCAAGGCACGTGAGGGCACGAACCCCTTCACCGGCGAGAAGATGATGTTCAAGGCCAAGCCGGCCTCGAAGAAGGTACGCGCGCTGCCGCTCAAAGGACTTAAGGACATGGTGGCCTGATACGCCACCAGGCAGAAGGTATCCCTGCACCGGCCCGGCTTGTCCGGGCCGGTGCGCATCAGGGGCCGGCGCTACTCGGCTGAGTCGACGCTGAAGCTGGTCACCTCTCCGGCATCGCTGTGGTAGAGCACCCGCAAGGGGCGGCAGCAGACCGGGCAATCCTCGATGTATTCCTGGTGCTCGACCGACAGGTCCACCTCCAGCGTGATCGGCTCCCAGCAGCAGGGGCAGGTGACCGCGATGTCCTCGATCATCATGGAGGCATCCTCCACCTAGAAGCTGTCCTTGCGCCGGCGGGTCTCGGCGAATACCGCAACCTCGCTCTCCTCCGGCATGGCCAGGCGGGCGCGCAGCAGGGGGCTGGCCGGGCGCAGGAACGGGTTCGTCGCCTTCTCCCGGCCGATCGTCGACGGCACCGTGGGCCGGCCTGCGGCGCGCAGCGTATCGACCTCGGCCGCGCGTTCGCGCAGCGCCAGGTTGTCCGGCTCGATGGTGAGCGCGAAGCGGGCGTTGGCCTGTGTGTACTCGTGCGCGCACCAGACCCGGGTGCTGTCGGGCAGGCGCACCAGCTTCTGCAGGGAGTCCCACATCTCGGCCGGCGTGCCCTCGAACAGCCGGCCGCAACCCATCACGAACAGCGTGTCACCGGCGAAGAGCTGGCCCTCGTCGGGGAAGTGGAACACGATGTGCCCGCGTGTGTGGCCCGGGGTCTCCAGCACGACGGCGCGTGATTCGCCGAGCATGAACTCGTCACCTTCGGCCAGGCCAATGTCGATGCCCGGGATGCGCGCGGCATCGGCCTGCGCACCGACGACCGTGCAGCCGGTCCGGTCCTTCAGTTCCAGGTTGCCGCCAGCATGGTCTGCGTGGTGGTGCGTGTTCAGGATGTAGTCGAGGCGCCAGCCACGGCGCTCGAGGGCCGCGATGATCGGTCCGGCCTCGGGTGTATCGACGGTCGCGGTCAGTCCGCTCGCCTCATCGTGCAGCAGGAATCCGTAGTTGTCCCGGAGGCACGGGAACATCTCGACCAGCAGGCTCATGCGGCCAACCTCCTCACTGCTCGCGCAGGCGCGGCATCAGCTCGACCAGGTTGCAGGGCCGCGTCCGGTTGTCCAGCTGGGCACTGATCAGCCGGTCCCAGCCGGTCGCGCAGGCGTTGGACGAGCCGGGCAGGCAGAACAGGTAGGTGCCGTTGGCCACGCCCGCAAGGCAGCGCGACTGCAGGGTCGAGGTGCCGATGTCGGCCCAGGACAGGTTGCGGAACATCTCGCCGAAGCCCTCGATCACCTTGTCCAGCAGGGGCTCGACCGCCTCGGGGGTGCCGTCGCGCCCGGTCACCCCGGTGCCGCCGGTGGTCAGCACGACGTCCACCTGCGGGTCGGCGATCCAGGCCGATACGGTCGCGCGGATGCGATAGCGGTCGTCGGGCTCGATCCGCCGGTCAGCCAGGCGGTGACCGGCAGCCGCCAGCCGCCCGGCCAGCAGGTCGCCAGACTTGTCGGTTTCCAGCGTGCGCGTGTCCGAGACGGTCAGGATCGCGATGTTGAGCGGGATGAATGCGCGGCTGGCTGGCTTGTTGTCGGGCACGGCGGGGATTCCTGGCTGGGTGCCCGGTGATGATAACGCCGCAGGCAGCGGGGCGTCGCGCCGTGCGGCGGCACGGCCGGCACCGGGTGGTTCAGGCGGCCTCGTCCCCGCCCCCGGAACGGCGCACCTGCTCGCGCAGGAATTCGGCGAAGCCGCGGCAGGCATCGGTCATCGTGAAGACCCCGGCCAGCCGCCCCTTGCGCGTCACCAGGGCCGAGCCCAGGTGATGCTCGGCCATGTGCATCAGCACCTCGTCGAGCCGGGTATCGAGGTCCACGGTGTAGGCGTCGCGGATCATCGCGTCACGCACCTTCAGCGCCTGCTCGTCGGGGAAGGCGAAGTCGGGCCCGAGCAGCAGCTTGATGTCGCGGTCGGAGACGATGCCCGCCAGCTCGCCCTGCTCGGTGACCGGCAGGTGACGGATCCGGTGCGAGCGCATGAACTCCCGGGCATCGGCCACGGAGCTTTCCGCATCCACCGAGTAAGGGAACGCGGTCATCACCGTCTTGACTGTTGGCATCCTGCGCATCCGGGGTCGAATATAGCGCCACGCGGCCCTCGTGGCGAGCCTGTCCCCGGATTGCTGTGGACAACCGGGCAACGCGGTAAGCTTGGCCCATGAATGCACATGAGCCTCTCTCCCTGCCGGACCTCGAGTCCTGGTGGATGCCGTTCACTGCCAACCGGCAGTTCAAGGATGCCCCTATGCTGCTCGAGCGGGCCGAGGGGATGTACTACGTCACTCATGATGGCCGGTGGATTCTCGACGGCATTGCGGGGCTTTGGTGCTGCAACGCCGGGCACTGCCACCCGCACATCGTCGCGGCGATCCGTGACCAGTGTGGCCGCCTCGACTACGCCACCGCGTTCAACATGGGACACCGGGGCGCCTTCGATCTCGCGAGCCGGCTCACTGGCCTGGCGCCGCCGGGACTCGACTACGCGTTCTTCGTCAACTCGGGTTCCGAGGCGGTGGATACCGCGCTGAAGATCGCGCTGGCCTGGCATCGTGCGCGGGGCGACAGTACCCGCACCCGGTTCATCGGTCGCGAGCGTGGCTACCACGGGGTCGGGATTGGTGGAATCTCCGTTGGCGGCATGGCGGGCAACCGGCGTGCCTTCGCGGGCGCGCTGCTGCCCAATGTCGACCATTTGCCGCATACGCATGACATTGAGCGCAATGCATTCAGCCGCGGGCAGCCCGCGCATGGGCTCGAGCGCGCGGAGGCGCTGGAGGCACTGGTGACGCTGCACGGCGCGGAAAACATCGCGGCAGTGATCGTGGAGCCCGTGGCCGGTGGCGGGGGTGTGCTGCCTCCACCGGTGGGTTACCTGGAGCGCCTGCGCGAACTCTGCGACCGGCACGGCATCCTGCTGATCTTCGACGAGGTGATCACCGCTTTCGGCAGGACGGGCCACGCGCTGGCGGCAGAGACTTTCGGCGTGCGGCCTGACCTCGTCACGCTGGCCAAGGGCCTCACGGCCGGTGCGGTACCCATGGGTGCCGTGCTGGTGGATCGCCGTATCTACCAGGACTGCATGGCGGGTGTGTCCCGCGGTATCGAGTTCAACCACGGCTATACCTGGTCGGGTCACCCGCTGGCCGCTGCGGCCGCGCTGGCTGCCCTGGACGTCTATGAGCGGGAGGATCTGTTCGCCCGTGCGCGGGAGCTTGCTCCCGTACTGGAGGAAAAGGTGCATGCACTGCGCGGACTTCCCCATGTCACCGACATCCGCAACTTCGGGCTGCTGGCGGCGATAGAGCTGGCACCCCGCGCCAATGAGCCGGGTGCCCGTGCGATGGACGTGTTCCGTCACTGCTTCGCGGCCGGCTGCCTGGTGAGGCCGGCCGGCGAGAACATCGTACTGACACCGCCCCTGGTGATCAACGCGGCACAGCTGGAAGAGCTCGCCGATACCATCGGCCGGGCGCTGGTCGAGGTGGCCTGATGCGCATCGGCGTGCCGCGCGAGATCAAGCCGGACGAGCACCGCGTGGGCCTGACGCCGGCCAGCGTTCGCGAGCTGGTCCATCATGGCCACCAGGTGCTGGTCGAGACCGGGGCCGGTCATGGCATCGGCGTTGACGATGAGGGCTACGTTCGCGCCGGCGCGGTCGTTGCCACCGGCCCTGAGGAGATTTGGGAAGAGGCCGGGCTGGTGGTCAAGGTCAAAGAGCCCCAGCCCGATGAGGTCCGGCGCCTGCGCCCGGGCCAGCTGCTGTTCACCTACCTGCACCTGGCTGCAGACGCGGACCTCGTACGCGGCCTGCTCGATTCAGGATGTACCGCGCTTGCCTACGAGACCGTGACAGGTCCGGGAGGGAGCCTGCCGCTGCTCTCGCCGATGAGTGAGGTGGCCGGGCGCATGGCTGTGCAGGCCGGTGCCCACTGCCTCGAGCGCGAGGCTGGCGGCGCCGGTATCCTGCTCGGCGGGGTGCCCGGTGTGCGCGCGGCGAATGTCGTCGTGCTCGGGGGCGGGGTCGTCGGCACGAACGCGATCCGCATCGCCATGGGCATGGAGGCGCAGGTGACGGTCATCGACCGCTCCTTGCCGCGGCTGCGCGAGCTGGACTTCCAGTTCGGCGGACGGCTTAACACGGTCTATGCAACGGTGGAGGCGATCGAGGAATACGTAAGGGATGCTGACCTGCTGATCGGCGCCGTGCTCGTGCCCGGCGCGGCGGCGCCCCGGCTGGTAAACAGGCCGATGGTGCGCGGCATGCGTGATCGCTCGGTGATCGTCGACGTCGCAATCGACCAGGGTGGCTGCTGCGAAACCAGCCGTCCCACCACGCACTCGAGCCCGACCTATATGGACGAAGGCGTCGTGCACTATTGCGTGACCAACATGCCGGGTGCCGTCTCCCGCACCTCGACCTTCGCGCTCAACAACGCGACGCTGCCCTACGTGCTTGCGCTGGCCGATGGGGGCTTTCCGGCGGCGCTGCAGGCCGACCCCGGCCTGCGCGCCGGCCTCAACATCCACCGCGGGCAGCTCGCTGTTGCGGCCGTGGCCGAGGCCACCGGCATCGAGGCCACGCCGCTGGATGTCCTCGTCCCCCCGTAGGAACGGATTCATCCGCGACGTTCTTGCTCTTCCCTACCGCCGGATCACCAGGCTGCGTATCTGCGTCATGTGCCGGATCGCGTAGCGAACGCCCTCCCGTCCCAGGCCGCTGTCCTTGACGCCGCCATAGGGCATCCCGTCCGCCCGCCATGACGGCACTTCGTTGATCAGCACTCCGCCGACGTCGAGCTCGTCCCAGGCCTTCAGCGCACGGTCGAGCCGGGGCGTGAAGATGCCGGCATGAATGCCGAAGCGGCTGTCGTTCACGCGGGCCAGCGCCTCGTCGAAGTCACGCCAGGTCTCGATCACCGCGACGGGACCGAAGGCTTCCGCCTGCCACAGGGGCTGATCGTCGCGCACGCCCCTCAGCAGCGTCGGCTGCAGTATGGCCCCATCACGCTCGCCCCCGCACAGCAGCTCGGCCCCGGTCCGGATGGCCTCGCGGATCCATGCTTCCAGCCGCCGGGCCGCATCGACGGAGATCAGCGGGCCGATGCTCGTCTCACGCAGGCCCGGGTCACCGGCCTTGAGCGCACGCGCTCCCGCGACGAGTTTTTGCTGCAGCTGATCGGCCAGCGATTCGTGCAGCAGCACGCGCTGGACCGAGATGCAGCTCTGGCCCGACTGGTAGAAGATCCCGAACAGCAGCCGGTCGACAGCGTCATCGATATCCGTGCCCTCATCGACGATGCATGCGGCATTGCCACCGAGCTCGAGCACCACGCTCTTGCGCACCGCCCGGGCCTTCAGCGCCCAGCCTGCCTCCGGCGAGCCGGTGAAGCTCAGCAGCCTGAGCCGCGGGTCGGTGGCCAGAGGTTCTGCCACTGTCCGCGCGCATGGCAGGATGGAGAATGCGCCTGGCGGCAGGCCGGTTTCCGCCAGTACTTCGCCGATCAGCAGCGCGCCAAGCGGCGTCAGGCTGGCTGGCTTGAGCACGAACGGGCAGCCAGCGGCGATGGCCGGCGCGACCTTGTGTGCCGCGAGGTTCAGCGGGAAGTTGAATGGCGAGATGAAGCCACAGGGCCCCACGGGAACCCGCTGGGTGAAGCCGCGATAGCCGTCGCTGCGCTCGCTGGTTTCCAGCTCGAGCACTTCACCACCATTGCGCAGCGCTTCGGCAGCGGCGATCTGGAAGGTTTCGACCAGTCGCGCGACCTCGCCTTCGCTGTCCGTGATCGGTTTTCCGGCCTCGGTGCAAAGCAGCCGGGCAAGTTCCCCGGCGCGTGCCTCGAAGCGTTGCGCGCAGTGGCGCAGCACCTCGGCACGGCGCCAGGGCCGCAGGCGCCGCATGGGCGCCGCGGCTGACTCCGCGGCTGCGATGGCTGCCTCCAGTTCCGCGGGGCCCGCCAGAAAGGTCTGCGCGCAGGCCTGGCCGCTGAACTTGTCATGGACTGCCAGCGGCTCGCTGGTCCGGCAGGCGCGCCCCGCAAGCCAGATGGGCCAGTCACCAGGCATGGAAGGCGGCGACAAAGCCGGCCGGGTAGTCGTCCTGCCCGCGAGGCAGTTCGACGAAGCCATCGCTGCCATGCAGGCTGACGAAATCACCCGAGGTGTTCGGCGGCCGCGCCACGGCTTCCAGCGCACCATCAGCGCAGGACACCAGCCTGACGGGCAGCAGCCAGCACAGGTCGGGCGCAAACTGTACCGCGGCCGCCAGCCGCACGCGGGGGGAGGCCGCCGGAGCCGATCCAAGCGCCCCGGAGAGTGCCGGCAGCACGTAGCGCACGAGGCAGACCAGGCTCGAGACGGGGTTGCCGGGCAGGGCGAACACGGGCTGTCCCTCGGGCGTCACGCCGAACCAGAATGGCAGCCCTGGTCGCTGGAGCACCTTGTGGAAGACCAGCCGGAGGCCCAGTTTTTCCAGCACGGCGGGGACATGGTCGAACCGACCCATCGAGACACCCCCGCTCAGGATCAGCACCTCGTGTGTATCGAGCAGGGCCCGGATGCGCTGCTCCATGAGCGCCGGGTCGTCCGGCAGAAGCATGCGAGTCTGGCGCACGAAGCCGCGGGTGCGCAGCGCGGTGCCGAGTGCGCGTTCATTCGACGCACGTATCTGCCAGTCGGCCATCGGCTGCCCCGGCTCCACCAGTTCGCTGCCGGTCGATACCAGCGCGATGCGCGGCCAGCGCCCGATGGCGACCTCGGCCTTGCCGCCTATCGTCAGGATGGCCATCTCCGGCGGGCCGATACGCGTGCCGGCCTCGAGCAGCACATCGCCGGCGCGATGGTCGCTGGCGCGTCGGTGAAGATACTGCCCGGGCTTAGGTTCCAGGCTGTCCGGCAGTAGGGCGTGGCCATCCTTTACCTCGAGTCGCTCGACCGGGATCACGGTATCGGCACCCTCTGGGAGCGACGCACCGGTCATGATCTCGATGCAGGTCTCGCCTTCTTCCAGGGCCAGCGGGCGCATGCCGGCGCCCTGGGTGCCAAGGATCCGCAGACGCCTCGCGCCCGCGGCGAGCGTAGCGTGGCGTACGGCTATCCCGTCCATCGTGACCCGGTCGAAGGGCGGCTGGTCACGCTCGGCGCTAAGGGTCTCGCGCAGGATGGCACCGGCCGCCTCGTCCAGCGGCACGCGTTCAGCCGGCCATGAGGGCATGTTGTCCGCGATCAGCGCGGCGGCCTCGGCGACGTCGATGCGCCGGCGGGGTTCAGGCCTGGGCGACATGGGGCTCCCTTGCCTCGATCGGGCGCGGCGACAGCACCCACTGGATCTCGGCCAGTATCGACAGGGCGATGCTTTCCGGTGAGTCGCTGCCGATGGGCAGGCCGGCCGGGCCGTGGATCCTGGTGGCCAGCTGGCTTCCCCGTTCGCCGAGGCTGGCGAGCAGCTCGCTGCGCCGCGCGGCCGGACCCAGCAGGCCGAGGTAGCGGCAGCGAGATCCCGACAGAGCCGCGAGCCAGGCCCGGTCGCTGGGCAGATGGTGTGTCATGACGACCACGGCATCGAAGGGCTCGTTGGTCGGCAACTGGCCCGGGGGTGAGCACTGGCGCTGGTCGGCAGCGGCAAAGCGTCCATCATTCAGCTGCGCCTCCCGGTGGTCGGCGACGGTGACGAGGAAGCCAAGCTCCCGGGCCAGGTTCACCAGCGGCACGGCATCGAGTCCCGAGCCGATCACCAGCAGGCGGGGCAGGGGCCGGATGGCGGTGACCTGAACGATGCAGTGCCTGTTGCCGGGCAGCGCCACCCGTTTCCGCCGCGCGCCGTCATCCTGCAGTCCGAGCGCCGAGTCCAGCGCGCGGGAGGCTGGCCCGGACAGCCCGTGTGCGAACGAGCAGCCCTCGGCATACAGCAGTGTCGCGCCGGGTGGTACCTCGGGGTCCGTGCTCTCGATGACCACGGCGCAGGTGCCGCTCCGCCCTTCCATCTGCCATGCGCCAATGCGGGCGAAGGGTTCGTATCCCAGGCTGGGCAGCAGGGGCTGCAGAAGGATCTCAAGCATGCCCCGGCAGCCGGTCGCCAGGCCGAAGAGCTCCTGGTCCGGGTCGCGCAGGTCGTACTGCACCAGCCGTGCCTGCTGGTCGCGCAATACATCGCTGGCGTGCGCGGCGAGGTCGGTCTCCAGGCAGCCTCCGCTGACCAGTCCGGCATGGTGGCCGCTCTCCGGCTCGAACAGCACCCGCTGTCCCGTCTTGCTGTAGGTGGAGCCGGCCGTACCGCAGACGGTCGCCAGCACCAGCGGGCTGGACTGCCTGCGCCAGGCGTCGAACTGCGTAAGCACGCGCCTCATGCTCATGGCTCAGGTTACCAGCACGCACTTGCCCATGGCGGCATTGGCTTCCAGCAGGCTGTGGGCGGCCGCTGCCTCATGCAGCGGGAAGGTCTGCTGGATCACGGGCACCACGCGCCGGTCCTCGAGCAGCGGCCAGACATGCTTGCGCAGGGCAGCAGCGATGCGGCCTTTTTCGGCCACGGGCCGTGCGCGCAGCGTCGAGCCCGTCACCGTGAGCCGGCGCATCATGACCCTTGCCAGGTTGATCTCGTCGCGCGGGCCACCGAGGACTGCGATCACGACCAGTCGGCCATCCTCGCGCAGCGACTTCAGGTTGTCCTCAAGGTAGCCGCCGCCGACGATGTCGAGTATCACATCGACGCCACCGGCCTCCCTCCTGGCCACCTCGGCAAAGCGCTCCTGCCGGTAGTTGATCGCCCTCATGGCCCCAAGCCGGGTGCAGAAGGCTGTCTTCTCGTCGCTCCCGGCTGTTGCAAGCACGCGTGCATCCATTGCGTGCGCAAGCTGGATCGCGAGCGAGCCGATGCCGCTGGCGCCGCCATGCACGAGCAGGGTTTCACCCGACTTGAGCGCGCCTCGCTCGAACACGTTGCTCCAGACCGTGAACAGCGCTTCGGGCAGGGCAGCTGCCTCGGCGATGCTCCAGCCGGAGGGCCAGGGCAGGCACTGTACGCCAGGAGCGACGCAGTACTCCGCATAGCCACCCCCAGTCAGCAGCGCACAGACGTGATCGCCCGGGGCCGGCCAGTCGACATCATCGCCGCAGGCGACGACCGTGCCGGAGGCCTCAAGCCCGGGTATTTCCGAAGCGCCTTCGGGCGGCGGGTACAGGCCGCGCCTCTGCAGGCAATCCGGACGGTTGACCCCGGCTGCCGCGACCCGGATCAGCACCTCGCCGGGTCCTGGCCGTGGCACAGGCTGCTGACGGACCTCGAGCACCTCTGGCTCTCCAGGTTCCCGGATCGCGACCACGCGCATGCTGCGTGGCAGTTCGCCCGTTTTGCGGCTGCTCATGAGCCTATTGTGCAGCAGCGCCACCGGTGCTGCAGCCCCGTCGGTCTGCAATGGTCGCGAATGAGCAAAATCAACGCAGCCTCGGGGCTTTTTGCTAGTGTTCCGCCATGGACGAGACAATCATCAGGCTAGAGGATGGCCGGCTTCCGGCTCTGGATCGCTCCGGGGGTCTCACCGACCGCATGACGCGCCCGCTGCGCGACCTGCGTATCTCGGTGATGGACCGCTGTAACTTCCGCTGTCCGTACTGCATGCCGGAAGACAAGTACCACAAGGATTTCCAGTTCCTGAAGAGCAACGAGCGGCTCTTCTTCGACGAGATCCTCCGCCTGGCGCAGCTGTTTGCAGGCCTCGGCGTGAACAAGCTGCGGATTACCGGCGGCGAGCCGCTGCTGCGGCCCAACCTGGCCGAGCTGATCGGCGACCTTTCGCGGCTGGACGGCATCGATGACATCGCGCTGACGACCAACGGCATCCTGCTGGCCCAGCATGCAGCGGCGCTCAAGGCCGCGGGCCTGAGCCGCGTGACGGTGAGCCTCGACTCGCTGGACGAGGCCGTGTTCCTGCAGATGAGTGGTGGGCGCGGGAGCCGTGACCGTGTGCTCGAAGGTATTGCCGAGGCGCAGGCTGCGGGCCTTGCGCCGATCAAGGTCAACGCCGTGATCAAGCGGGGTATCAACGAGCACACGGTGCCCGAGCTGGTCGCACATTTCCGCGGGACCGGCGTGATTGTCCGTTTCATCGAGTACATGGATGTCGGTACGATCAACCACTGGCGCGAGAGTGACACCGTGCCCTCGCGCGAGCTGCTGGAAATGATTGGCGCACGCTGGCCGCTGCGGCCGGTGCAGGCCAACTACCACGGCGAGGTCGCCGAACGCTATGCGTTCGAGGATGGAGCCGGTGAGATCGGTTTCATCTCCTCAGTCTCCGAGCCCTTCTGTGGATCCTGCACAAGGGCGCGGCTGTCCTCCGACGGACAGCTGTTCACCTGCCTGTTTGCCTCGACCGGTACGGACCTTCGCGGGCCGCTGCGGGCCGGCGCCACTGATGACGAGCTGCGCGAACTGGTTGCCGGCGTGTGGCGCATGCGGGAGGATCGTTACAGCGAGCTGCGCGCCGAGCAGCGTCAGCCCGAGCAGAAGGTCGAGATGTACTACATCGGTGGCTGAGGCTCCGACCAGCGGTGCCGGTCACCGGCAGCTGCCGGTCCGCCGCCTGCCGACGAAGCAGAATGCAGACCCCGGCGGGCTCGACTGGGTCGCCGTCGAGGAGCCCCTCGAGATACACCTGCTCCACGGCCCCGCGTCGGCACGGCAGGTGTTCACGCTGGCTGTCACCATGCGCACGCCCGGTGATGATGAGGCGCTGCTGGCCGGCCTGCTGCTGACCGAGGGCCTGATCCGGTCGTCCAGCGATCTCGCCCGGATCGCGCCCGCCGCCGACCAGCCTCAGGTGATGGAGGCCCACCTCGCGCCGGGCGTGGAGCCGCCCCGGGAGGGGCTTTCGCGGCGGCTGCTGGCGGGCTCTGCCTGTGGTGTCTGCGGCAAGACGGCGCTCGAGGCATTGAGCGCCCGCAGCCCCTGGGACCTGCCGGATGATCAGGGTCCGGCTTTTCCGCTGCGGTCGCTGCTCGGCCTTCCGGCCGCGCTGGCAGCCCGGCAGCCAGGCTTCAGCCGCACCGGCGGGCTGCACGCGGCCGCCAGGTTCGACAGTGCCGGCAGGCTGGCCGATCTCCGCGAGGACATTGGCCGCCACAATGCGCTGGACAAGCTGGTCGGCGCGGCGCTGCTGTCGGGTGAGCTGCCGCTGCAGGGTGAGGGGCTGCTGGTCAGCGGGCGGGCCAGCTTCGAGCTGGTGCAGAAGGCCCGGATGGCCGGCTGCCCGCTGCTGGCCGCAGTCGGCGCGCCGTCCAGTCTCGCGGTCGAGCTGGCCTGGGAGGCCGGCATCACGCTGGTCGGCTTCCTGCGCGACGGCCGCTGCAATGTCTATACGGGGCCGCAGCGTGTGCTCGCGGACTGAATGAAGGCCGGCCCCGGGAATCCGGAGCTCTGGAGGCCGGGTGCGGCCCGCAGCCGTGATTCCGGCATGCGGCGTTTTCGCGAGTGGCTGGGTGCCAAGGGGCTTGGGGCCTTTACTGATTACCCGGACCTCCATGCCTGGTCGCTGCGTGAGCCGGCAGAATTCTGGGAGTCCGTCGCGCGGTTCGCCGGTCTCGACCTGGCGCTGGACGAGCGTCCGGTTCTGGAGGGGTTCCCGGCGCTGCCCGGAACGCGCTGGTTTCCCGGCCGGCAGCTGAATTTCGCGGCGTGCCTTCTGCGGGATCCCGACGAGCGGCTGGCGATGATCTGGCGCGACGAGACGGGCGCACGGCGCAGCCTGACGCGCCGGGAGCTGCATGAGGCCGTGGCCGGGGTTCAGGCTGGCCTCAGGGCCGCGGGGCTGGCGCCCGGTGACCGGGTCGCGGCGATGCTGCCCAATGCGCCCGAGGCCGTGATCGCGATGCTTGCGGTCACTGCGCTCGGCGGCACCTGGACCTGCTGCTCGCCGGACTTCGGCGCGGACGCGGTGCTGGAGCGTTTCGGCCAGGTGGCCCCGCGCCTGCTGTTTGTCACCGACGGCTACCACTGGGCCGGCCGCCGCATCGACGTGCGGCCGGTGGTGGCGCAGCTGGCTGCCCACCTGCCCTCGGTCGAGCGGATCATCTCGGTGCCGGGACCGTTCGCGCGGGAGCCGGCTGTCGCCGGGACCAAGTCATGGTCGGCGTTCGTCGACCCGGCCGCGCGACAGGTCGAGTACACGGAGCTGCCGTTCGATCATCCTTTGTACATCCTGTATTCGTCCGGCACCACGGGGGCGCCGAAGTGCATCGTGCACGGTGCGGGTGGCACCCTGCTGACCCACCTGAAGGAACACCTTCTGCACGTCGACCTGAAGCCCTCCGACCGGCTTTTCTACTTCACGACCTGTGGCTGGATGATGTGGAACTGGCAGGTGAGCGCCCTGGCGACAGGGGCGGCGCTCGTACTCTACGAGGGTTCGCCGATGCACCCTGATCCAGGCGTGCTCTGGCGCATGGCCGGGGAGGAGTCCGTGACGATCTTCGGCACGAGTGCACGCTACCTGGCCAGCCTGGAGAAGGCGCAATTCAGCCCGCGGCGTCACTGCAGGCCCGATGTCCTGCGCACCGTGCTGTCCACGGGTTCACCGCTCCTGCCGTCCAGCTTCGATTTCGTCTACCGCGAGATCGGCGCGGACCTGCACTTGGCCTCGATCGCCGGGGGCACAGACATCGTCGGCTGCTTTCTCGCCGGCAACCCCGAGCTGCCGGTCCGCCGCGGCGAGCTGCAGTGCGCCGCGCTCGGCATGGCGGTCGAGGTGTTCGATGAACGCGGTCGGGCAATGGAAGCCGGCCGCGGTGAGCTCGTCTGCACCCAGCCGTTTCCGTCGATGCCGCTGGGCTTCTGGAACGACCCGGAAGGCGAGCGTTATCGCGCCGCCTATTTCGGCCGCTTCCCTGGCGTGTGGACGCATGGCGATGATGTCGAGCGGCTGCCCTCGGGCGGCTGGATGATCCACGGGCGCTCGGACGCGGTGCTGAATCCGGGCGGGGTCAGGATTGGCACGGCGGAGATCTACCGGCAGCTGGCCCATGTGGCGGAAGTGCGCGAGGGCCTGGCGGTTGGCCAGGACTGGGATGGCGATACGCGTATCGTGCTGTTCGTCGAGCTGCAGCCGGGCTGTGTGCTGGATGCCTCGCTGGTGGAGCGGATTCGCGCCCGCATCCGCGCCTGCGCCTCGCCACGCCATGTGCCGGCACGGGTTCTCGCCGTCCCGGAACTGCCGCGCACGCGCAGCGGCAAGCTGGTGGAACTCGCGGTGCGCGCTGTCATCCACGGCCGCAACCCGGGCAACCTGGCCGCCCTCGCCAACCCGGGGGCGCTCGATCACTTCCGCGACCGCGCGGAACTTCAATCATGAGATTGGGTAGTTTTCTCCTGCGTTGGTAGTGGCGCTGTCCGCAGCGGCTTCCCCGGACACGCCGTGAATACGTCCCTGTAGGCTCGGGCGCCGCATCC
>JAFIFS010000043.1 GCA_020831895.1 Chromatiales bacterium | reverse complement strand
CCCCGACCCCACACCCCGAATGAGCGGCCTAGTCGCTGGTGTTGGCAAAGGTCGCCGCGAAACTCCCCTTCGCCACGCTGCCGGTCACCCGGTCTCCGGGCTTCAGTTCCGCCGAATCCTTCACCACACGGCCTGATGCGTCCTGGACGATCGCGTAGCCGCGCTCCAGTGTCTTCAGCGGGCTGACAAGCTGCAGCCCGGAGGCGGCGAGTGCAAGCCGCCGCGCGGGGGATTCCAGCTGGGCACGCATCGCACCGGCCAGCCGCAGCCGGCTGTGCAGCAGCAGCTGTTGCTGCAGGCGCAGCCGGTTGACCGGAGAGGCGGGTGCCAGCCGGCTGCGCAGGTGACCGAGCCGCAGACCGGCCAGTGCCAGCTGCCGGTTCACGGCGGCGGCCAGCCGCGCCCGCATCTGGTCGAGGCGCTCGGTGTGCCGGGCCAGCACCTGGCCCGGGTGTGTCCTGGCCAGGCGGGCCAGCAGCTGGTCCTGGTGCTGGGCGAGCTGCAACAGCTGGCGCTGCATCGTCCGCTCGAGCTGTGCCTCCAGGTGACGGCGTCGTCGCTCCCATTCCCTGGCGTCCGGCACGACCAGCTCGGCAGCGCCCGAGGGCGTAGGCGCACGAACATCCGCGGCGAGATCGGTAAGCGTGAAATCCGTCTCGTGCCCGACTCCGCTGACCACCGGCAGGGGCGAGGCGGCAACCGCGCGCACGACCTCCTCTTCGTTGAACGCCCAGAGGTCTTCCAGCGAGCCGCCCCCGCGCGCGACGATCAGGACGTCGCACTCACCGCGTTGGCCGGCCAGCTCCAGCGCACGCACGATCTCGGGCCGCGCCTGTGCTCCCTGGACCGCGGTCGGGTAGATCACCACCGGCACCGCGGGAAAGCGCCGGCGCAGGATGTGCAGCACGTCGCGCAGCGCTGCCCCGGTCGGCGAGGTGACGACGCCGACCCGACGCGGCAGCAGCGGCAGCGGGCGCTTGCTGGCACTGTCGAACAGCCCCTCGGCTGCAAGCTTGCGCTTGAGTGCCTCCAGGCGCTGGCGCAGCAGGCCCTCGCCGGCCGGCTCCATGTGCTCGGCGATCAGCTGGTAATCGCCACGCGCCTCGTAGATGCTGAGGCGCCCGCGCACGATGACCTGCTGCCCGTTCGCCGGGGTGAAGTTCAGCCCGCGGTTGCGGTTGCGGAACAGCGCGCAACGCAGCTGGGCCTGCTCGTCCTTGAGCGAGAAATAGATGTGGCCGGACGCGGGCCGGGCCAGGTTGGACAACTCCCCGGCCACCCACATCGCGGGCAGGTCCTGCTCCAGCAGGCGGCGCGCCATCCGGTTGACCTCGGCGACGCTGAAGACCTGCTGGCGGCTGGCGGAGTCCATCGGGCCCGCAGTTTACGCGATGCGGCCCGCCGCGTACCATTCGCAGTCCAGTCGGCACCGGACCCCGCCCCATGCGCATCATCGAGGAAGCCCTCACCTTTGATGACGTCCTGCTGCAGCCGGCCTATTCCGCCGTGCTGCCACGCGATGTCAGCCTCGCGACCCAGGTCGCACGGGGCATCACCCTGAACATCCCGCTGATCTCCTCGGCGATGGACACGGTGACCGAGGCGCGCCTGGCGATAGCGCTCGCCCAGGAAGGCGGCATGGGCATCATCCACAAGAACATGAGCCCCGCCGAGCAGGCGCGCCAGGTCGCCACGGTCAAGAAGTTCGAGAGCGGGATCGTCACGCAGCCGATCACCGTGCGGCCGGAACAGACGATCCGCGATGTGATGGAGCTGACCCGCGCGCACAACATCTCCGGCGTGCCTGTTGTCGATGGCGGCGAGACTGTGGGCATCGTCACCAACCGCGACCTGCGCTTCGAGACCCAGCTTGATGCGCCGGTCTCCAGCGTGATGACGCCGCGCGAACGCCTGGTCACGGTGCGCGAGGGTGCGGACAAGCAGGAGGTGCTGTCGCTGCTGCACAAGCACCGGATCGAGAAGGTGCTGGTGGTCAGCGAGGGTTTCGCGCTGCGCGGCATGATCACCGCGAAAGACTTCCAGAAGGCCAAGGATTACCCGCTGGCCTGCAAGGACGAGCGCGGCGCCCTCAGGGTCGGTGCCGCGGTCAGCACTGGCGGTGATACGCCCGAGCGTGTCGCCGCGCTGGTTTCTGCCGGTGTGGACCTGCTGGTCGTCGACACCGCGCACGGTCACTCGCGCGGCGTCGTTGAACGCGTGGCCGCGATCAAGCGGGACTACCCGGACATGCAGGTGATCGGCGGCAACGTGGTCACTGCCGAGGCGGCGCTGGCGCTGGTCGAGGCGGGCGCTGATGGCGTCAAGGTCGGGGTCGGCCCGGGCTCCATCTGCACGACACGCATCGTTGCCGGCGTCGGCGTGCCGCAGATCACCGCTGTGGCCAATGTCGCCTCGGCACTGCGCAAGCATGGGGTGCCGGTGATCGCCGATGGCGGCATACGTTACTCCGGGGATATCTCCAAGGTGATCGCAGCCGGCGCCTGGTGCGTGATGATCGGTGGCCTGTTCGCCGGCACCGAGGAGGCGCCCGGCGAGGTGGAGCTCTACCAGGGGCGCTCCTACAAGAGTTATCGCGGCATGGGCTCGCTGGGCGCGATGTCGCAGCGGCACGGTTCGTCGGACCGCTACTTCCAGGACCCGTCCTCGGAGCTCGAGAAACTGGTGCCGGAGGGCATCGAGGGCCGCGTGCCGTACAAGGGCGCCCTGGCGACGATCGTCCACCAGCTGACCGGCGGCCTGCGCGCCGCGATGGGCTATACCGGCTGCGGCGACGTCGAGCAGATGCGCACGCGTGCGGCCTTCGTGCGCATCACCGGCGCCGGCATGCGCGAGAGCCATGTGCACGACGTGATGATCACCAAGGAACCGCCGAACTACCGGACCGAGCTCTGAGCCGTCCGGCCCCGATGAGTCCCCGCCGATGACCGACCTCGCACACGACGCGGTGGCCGCCCGCCGCATCCTGATCATCGACTTCGGTTCGCAGTACACGCAGCTGATCGCGCGTCGCGTGCGCGAGGCCGGCGTCTACAGCGAGATCCTGCCCTGGGATGCCGGCCACGAGGCGATCCGCGAGTTCGGCCCGGCCGGCGTCATCCTGTCGGGAGGCCCGGAATCGGTCGTCATGGACCCTGCGCCGGCGGCGCCTGGCCTGGTGTTCGAGCTCGGCGTGCCGGTGCTCGGCATCTGTTACGGCATGCAGGCGATGGCCTCCCAGCTCGGCGGGCGGGTCGAGCCCTCGGCCCACCGCGAATTCGGCTATGCCGAGGTCAGCCCGCAGGCCTCGAACCGCCTGCTCGACGGTCTGGCCGAGGCCCTGCATCCGGATTCACGCCCGGTGATGAAGGTCTGGATGAGTCACGGGGATCGCGTGGCCGAGCTGCCCCCGGGCTTCTGCGCCATCGCCAGCACGCCCAGCGCGCCGCTGGCCGGCATGGCGGACGAGGACCGCGGCTTCTACGGCCTGCAGTTCCACCCCGAGGTCACGCATACCGAGCAGGGCCAGCAGGTGATCGAGCGTTTCGTGCGCGACATCTGCGCCTGCCCGGACACCTGGCGACCGGGCAACATCCTGGCCCGCGACATCGAGCAGATCCGCGCCCAGGTGGGCGACGACCACGTGCTGCTGGGGCTCTCCGGCGGCGTCGATTCCTCCGTCGTCGCGGCGCTGCTGCATCGTGCGCTGGGCGACCAGCTGACCTGCGTGTTCGTCGACCATGGGCTGCTGCGCCTCGACGAGGGCGACAAGGTGATGCAGCTGTTTGCCGACCACCTCGGCGTGCACGTGATACGGGTGAACGCAGGTGAACGCTTCATGACGGCGCTGGCCGGCGTCACCGACCCGGAGCAGAAGCGCAAGATCATCGGCCGCCTGTTCGTCGAGGTGTTCGAGGAAGAGGCCGGCAGGCTTGCCGACGTGCGCTGGCTTGCCCAGGGCACCATCTACCCAGACGTGATTGAATCCGCGGGTGCGAAGAGCGGCAAGGCCCACGTGATCAAGTCGCACCACAACGTCGGCGGGCTGCCCGAGGACATGAAGCTCAGCCTGATCGAGCCGCTGCGCGAGCTGTTCAAGGATGAGGTGCGCCGCCTCGGCCTCGAGCTCGGCCTGCCTGCCGAACTGGTTTACCGCCACCCGTTTCCCGGCCCGGGGCTTGGCGTGCGCATCCTCGGCGAGGTGCGCGAGGAGTATGCCGACCTCCTGCGGCAGGCCGATGCCATCTTCATCGACGAGTTGCGCAACGCCGGGCTCTACGACAAGGTCAGCCAGGCCTTTGCCGTGTTTTTGCCGGTGCGCAGTGTCGGTGTCATGGGTGATGGACGGCGCTACGACTACGTCGTCGCACTGCGTGCCGTGGAGACACTGGACTTCATGACGGCGCGCTGGGCGCACCTGCCGTACGACTTCCTCGACCATGTGTCGCGGCGCATCATCAACGAGATCCCTGGCATCTCGCGCGTGACCTACGACATCTCCGGCAAGCCGCCGGCGACGATAGAGTGGGAGTAGGCGCGGATTCATCCGCGATGGCGAGCGCGGACGAAACCTTCATGCGCCGCGCGCTGGCGCTCGCAAAGGCCGCCGAGTCGGCCGGCGAAGTCCCGGTCGGCGCGCTGCTCGTGCTCGATGGCGAGGTGATCGCCGAGGGCTGGAACCGACCGATCGCCGCCCGTGACCCGACCGCGCACGCCGAGATCGTCGCGCTGCGCGCAGCCGGGGAGCGCCTGGGCAACTACCGCCTCGGCGGCACGACGCTCTACGTGACCATGGAGCCCTGTCCGATGTGCGCCGGTGCGATCATGCACGCCCGCGTCCGGCGGCTGGTCTTCGGCGCACCGGACCTGCGCGCCGGCGCCGTCGGCACGGTGATCGACATCCCGTCCAGCGAGGCCGTCAATCACCGCCTGGAAGTCACCGGAGGCGTGCTGGCCGACGAATGCCGCGCGCGCCTGCAGTCGTTCTTCCGGGCGCGGCGCAACCTGTAGGAGGGAATTCATTCCCGAATGGTCGGGCGGGGAGGGCTGCCCGGGGGTTCGCGGCTCAAGCCGCTCCCACAGGTTTGTCGCGGCGCTGTGGGAGGCGGCGCTGTGGGAGGGCCTTCAGTCCCGAACGGTCGGGCTGGGAGATGAGCCTGAGGGTTCGCGGCTCAAGCCGCTCCCACAGGTTTGTCGCGGCGCTGTGGGAGGCGGCGCTGTGGGAGGGCATTCAGGCCCGAACGGTTGGGCGGGGAGGTGTCCCTGAGGGTTCGCGGCTGAAGCCGCTCCCACCCGGATTCGCGCCTAAGGGAGGCTTGCCTGCAGCGCGGGTGTGGCGGGCTCCGGGTCAGGCTCCTCGCCGTTGGTCAGCCACAGCAGGATGTCGTAGTAGTTGCGGATGTTGTCGACGAAGCTGCGGGTCTCCCAGCCGCGCGCGTAGCCGCGCCGCACGCGCGAATACCACTGGCGCTGCGTCAGCAGCGGGAGACTCGAGCGCACGTCTTCCCAGTGGTCCGGGTCGAGCCCGCGAATCTCGGCGATCACGCGCGCATCCTCGAGATGGCCCCAGCCGATGTTGTAGGCGGCCAGCGCCATCCACGTGCGGTCGGGTTCCGGGATGCGATCGGGAATGCGGTCGTGGAGCATGCGCAGGTAGATCGCGCCGCCGACGATGCTCTGTCGCGGGTCCTCGCGGTCGTTGATGTCGAGCATGCCGGCGGTGCGCTGAGTGAGCATCATGATGCCGCGCACGCCGGTCGGTGACACCGCGTTCGGGTTCCAGTGCGACTCCTGGTAGCCGACCGCGGCGAGCAGCCGCCAGTCGATCCCGGTGTCTTCTGCG
>JAFIFS010000041.1:2500-21422 GCA_020831895.1 Chromatiales bacterium | reverse complement strand
AACCAATGTGTGTGGCAACCCTCCCACTGGGGGAGGTTGGCCTGCACGCTGGCGGCGCCCTCCCGCTCGACCAGCTCTGGAGCGCCCAGGCGCATCATGCCTGGCGCCACGCTGATGCGTACCGCAGCTGCCAGGCCAGGGCCAGGCCGCCGGGTTTCCGCTGCAAGCCCACTGTGGTCTCCAGCGCATCGGCGACGGCTTCAGGCCTCGCCCGGCTGGTATTGAACAGCGTGTGGCAGAAACTGCCGAGGCCCTCGCGGTCACGGAAGCGCCAGGGCACGTTCTGCATGCTGTCTTCCTCAACGAAAAATCCCGCGACAGCAAGGTGCTCGCTGAACTCGCGCTCGCTGATGAAGATGCCGTGGTGGCCCCCTGGCGTGTGCCGGTTGACGAAGCCGTTGAGGAACCGCGCTGTGCCAGTGCCGGCCCCGACATCGGCCACTACCAGCTGCCCGCCAGGCCTCAGCAACCGTGCCCACTCACGATACACGGGCATTCGGTCATCGAGGTGGTGCAGCCCCGCCAGGCTCAGGATCACGTCAAGGCTGGCATCCGGCAGGCTCACACTGTCCAGAGGTTCATTGAGCACGTGGTAGCGCGCATCCATTGCGGCCGAGAAGCGTGCGCAGGGTTCGACACAGACCAGCTGGACCTGGTCGCCGAGCTTGGCACGGACGCCATCGGCCACATAGCCGCCACCCGCCGGCGCATCCATCACCCGCTGTCCGGGATTCATGCGCGCCCGGTCGAGCAAGGCCGCACGCTCGGCTTCGCGCGCGCCAGGCTGTGCAGACATCGCATCGTTGTACAGGTGCCCGCGGGCGTTGAAAGTCTTCTGGTAGTCGTTCATTCTCTATCTGCTGTACCAGCATGGCTGTGCAGCCCGCTCGAGCCGCATATTTTTCGGCCGTGTATGGATCCACGCCAGGCCAAGCTTGTCCCGGCGACAGTCTCGCATACAGTCAGGGGACGTTCGACCCGGTGAGCCCACGGCCCGATACGTTGCGCATCGCACTGCATGCGCGCTCGCTGCGCCCGATGACCGGCAGCGCAAGACTGCTGCTGGGGCTGACTGCCGGGCTCGCCGCAGATGGGCATCGTGTCGACATTCATGGTCAGAGGCTGGACCATCGAGCGATACGCGCTGCAGGCGGCCATCCGGTCAGCAGCTTGCCCGACAGACTGCTCCCGCGCATCGGCGAGCGACTGGTGAGCCTCAAGGGGTATGCGCGACGCTCGGGGCAGCGTTTCGCCGGCGGCCACTATGCTGCCGTGATCGGAGACGGAGCAACCCCCCACCAGGATGCCTGGTTCGTCCATAATCTCGCCGCGCGCGAGCTCGCGTTGCTGGGCGCGGCCGCCGATCCCCAGCTGAAGGCGCGCGCCATCCGCCAGACGCAGCAACTGCGCCAGCGCAATGGCGCGCTGCTGGTGGCCAACTCGCGCCTCGTCGCCGAAGAGCTCATCACCCGCCACCAGGTGCCGGTCGAGGACGTGCTGCTGCTGAACCCGGCAGTGGACAAGCTGCGCTTTCGCCCTGACCCTGAAGCCCGTTGCGCGGTGCGGGCGCAGCTGGGCATCGCGGCGGATACGCTGCTGGTCGGATTCATCACCTCAGGCAATTTCCCGCTGCGGGGCGTGGACACGCTGACCAGCCTCCTGGGCGCTGTAGCTGGCGCGTATTCAGACCAGCTGCGCCTGCTCACCGTGGGTCATGCGCGCAACCTGCGCGAGATTTCGGCGCGGCTCGCGACGAACGGCAGCAGCCGATGTCTTCTGGCGCGCCCGCGACGCCCTGACATCGAGCGTTACCTGCAGGCGCTGGACCTGCTGATCCACCCGGCGCGCTGCGAGACCTTCGGCTTCGTCGTCGCCGAGGCGGCTGCCTGTGGCTGCCCGGTGCTGACCTCCCGGCAGGTGGGCGCCGCCGAGCTGTTCACGGGTGTGGGGGCGCGTGCGGTCACCGGGCTTGCCGAGGCCGACCAGATGCTGCCGGTGCTGGAGGCGCTGCTCTTGGATCCCGGGCTGCGTGCGGCAGTAGCCAATGAACAGCGTGCGGCAGTGACGGCACTCGACTGGCACGCTTACGCTCGGCAGCTGCTTGCCGCGCTCTCGCGGCGAACGCATCAACGCAAGCCGGCCTGAAATGGCGCGATTGCGCATCGCCCATTTCCATTTCCGCACGCGGCACAATGTCGGCGATGCAGCGGTCGTTGCCGCGATGCGCATGCTGCTTGAGGTGCCGCTGGCCCGGCCGCGATGGACCAGCTACCGGATGCGCCTGCTGGCCAGTCCACCGACACCGGGCCTGCTGGACGAGGTCAATCGCCATGACCTGGTGATCATGGGTGGAGGTGGTTTTTACTCGCGCTGGGGGCTACCGGTGGCCGACGAGTTCCTGGACGGGCTGCGCATACCGCTCGTGCTGTTCGCGGGCGGGCTCAACCGCAACCTCGAAGATCAGCCGCTCGACCCGTTGCAGCTTGACAGCATTCGCAGGCTGCATGAATCGGCTGCACTCGCCGGGGTACGTGACAGTGCGACCGCCGGCCTTCTTGCCTGGCTCGGTCTCGAGGTGCCGCTGGTGGGCGACCCGGCGCTGTTCATCAGGCCGCGGCGGCCCTGGTGGCCGCTGCCGGCCCGCAGGCCCCGCTTCGCGCTCAACCTTGCCGCGCATGGCTGGGCCGGCCAGCAGCGCTGGCTCGCGCCTGCAATCGAAGCCACGTCCGCTGCACTGGGCGAGCTGGCCCGAAAGCACGAGGCTTCGCTCTGCTACCTGGTCCATGCCGATGCCGAGAGGCGCCTGCTGCCGCTGCTGAGACGCCTGATGCCGGATCTGCATGTGCGGCGTTACCGGCCGGCCGAGCTGCGCTGGGCTTATGGTGAGCTGGACCTCGTGGTCTCGATGATGCTGCATTCATCGATACTGGCTGCAGCTGCCGGGGTGCCGGCCGTCAACATCGCCTACGACGACAAGAACGAGGCGTTCCTGCGCGACATCGGCGCCAGTGCCTGGGGCCTGCCGATCGCCGGGCTCGCACCGGGACCACTGCTCGAGCTTGCCGAGAACCGGCTCGCTGCGGGGCGCAACCTCCCGCCACTGGTCACCGCCCGGGAGAGGCTGGCAGCGAGCATGGAACACTTCATCAGCCGGATCGCGCAGCTGGCGATGGCCAGGGAGGCGCAGTAGGATGGAATCCTGGTGCCGCCGGAGGCCTCCATGGCCGCGGGTCGCAATTGCCTACTGCTGATTCTCTTACTGCTGCCGTTCACAGCGGCAGGGCAGATTTCGGTCACGACCTTTGGCGAGGGCGACGGCGGGGCGCGGGCCTGCTACCTGGCTGCTAGTGATCCGCTCACGCTGGATCTTTCAGCCTGCGAGCGGGCATTGCGCAGTCCGCCCGCCGCGCTTCGCGACCACCTGGCCACGCGGGTCAACTATGCGGTGATCCTGAACCGGGCCGGGCGTCCGGCGGACGCGCTCGCAAGCCTTGACCAGGCGCTGGGGCTCGATCCTCGCTCCGGCGAGGCTTGGGTCAACCGGGGCAACAGCCTCTTCCTGCTCGGAAGAGCCCAGGAATCCCTGGCGGACTACCAGCGCGCGCTGAACCTGGAGGTCCGGCGAGCCCACCGCGTCTGGTACAACATCGGTCTCGTGCATGAGCAGGCGGGTGCCCGCGAGCTGGCCATCGAGGCCTGGTCGCGGTCCCTCGCCGAGAATCCCGGGTTCACGCTCGCCGAGGAGAAGCTGCGCATGGCCGGCCAGCTGCCACGGCCGCAGTGAGGCCCCTGCCGCGCTGGACGGGATCAATCCTGCTGGCCGGCCCTGTCGGTTTGCCCAAGGTCGCCGGCCAGAAACTGCAGCAGGGTTAGCGCGGTCAATGCTGCGGTCTCCGTGCGCAGGATGCGCGGACCCAGCCGCAGTGGCGTGAAACCATGTGCCAGCGCCAGCGAGCGCTCTTCTGACGTAAGTCCGCCCTCCGGGCCGATCAGCACGACTGCTGCCAGGGTGTGGCTGCCCAGGGTGCCGGCTGGTGGACTGCCGCCCGGGTCAAGCAGCAGGCGCAGGGTCCCGGGCGCCAGCCTTTCGAGGGCCTGCTCGAGAGGCAGCGGACCTTCGAGGCGCGGCAGCCGCGTGCGGCCACACTGTTCGCAGGCGCCGATCGCGACCCGCTGCCAGTGCTCGAGCCGACGTGTGCCGCGCTGCTCATCCAGCCTGACCACAGAGCGGCTGGTGCTGACCACGGTGAGGGCGCTCACACCGAGTTCGGTGGCCTTCTGTATCACCATGTCCATCCGGGCGCCCCGCGCCAACCCTTGCAGCAGCGTGAGATCCAGCGGGCTTTCCCGGCGCGGCTGCACCGGGCTTGCGGCGCGCAGGCTTGCCCCGCTCCTGCCGGCCTGCTCGATCTGCGCCGGCCATTCGCTGCCGCTGCCGTCGAACACGATGACCTCGTCGCCCGGACCCAGCCTCAGGACCTGGACGACATGCCGTGCCGCCTGCGCATCCAGGGCCAGGCGTCCCTGCAGGTCGGGGGCGGCAGGAGAAAAAATGCGGGGTGGCATAATAGGCAGATTATCCCCGATCAGCGCCAGTGATGACCGAAACGGGAGAAACAGCTTTCAGGCTGCGCCATGGGCGGGTGTCCGCTGCACGTCAGGTGCCTTCCCCCAATCATGACGCACGGCCACCGGGCTGCTGGCCGGAGCTGATTGTTATCCACGGTATCAGCCTGCCGCCGGGAGAATATGGCGGGCCCTGGATCGACCGTCTTTTCACCAATACGCTGGATCCGGCTGCCCATCCGTTCTTCGGGGAGGTCGCAAGCCTGCGTGTTTCGGCTCACCTGCTGGTCAGGCGGGACGGCGAGCTCGTCCAGTATGTGCCACTGCACCGGCGGGCCTGGCATGCGGGCCAGTCCAGTTATCGTGGCCGAGAGGCCTGCAATGATTTCTCGATCGGGATCGAGCTCGAGGGTTGCGATGATGAGCCATACAGTGATGCGCAATACCATCGCTTGTGTGCGACCATATCGGGCCTCGCCCTCACGATGCCGGGATTAAGAAGAGCGAACATCGTCGGGCACTGTGATGTCGCTCCGGGTCGAAAGACCGATCCGGGGCCCGCCTTCGACTGGACAAGGCTGCGCGCGGGACTCTCCGGTTGCGAGCTCGGCGTGAGAGCCGGCCTGATGGACTGACGGGTTGAGCATGAATTTTCTCGCACTGCTTCTGGGGCTTGCGCTGGAAAGGCTGCTGACGGCACTGTTCCACCTGCGCGAGTTCCGCTGGCTGGACCCCGCGTTTGACCGCTTGTTTCGCGAGGCGGGCACCAGACAGAGCTGGCTTGCATCGTTGGTGCTGTTCGCAGGCATGGTGCTTGCTATCCTCCCGGTGGTCGTGGTCGGCTGGTTGCTCTGGGACGAGTTCCTGCAGATCCCGTATTTCCTCTTTGCGGTATTCGTCCTGCTGTTCTCGCTGGGCCCGAGGGACCTGGACCAGGAGGTCGAGGACTACTGCTCGGCGCTCGCGCGCCGAGCCACGGATGAGCTTGCCCGCCTGTCGCGGGAGATCACCGAGGAAGACACCCCTAATGACGACGCTGCCCGCAACGCTGCCGTCGAGCGCGCGGTATTCCTCCAGGCGAACAACCGCATCTTCGGTGTCGTTTTCTGGTTCCTCATGCTCGGGCCGGCGGGGGCCTGGCTTTTCAGGGTTCTGGACCTCATGCGACGACGTGCCCGCTTCCAGCAGGGCCGGGGGCAGCTGACCCATGAGCTCGTCATCGTGGCGCCGCTGGTCGTGCTCGGCCATGCGGTGCTGGCCTGGATTCCGGCCCGGTTGCTTGCGGCCGGCTATACGCTCGCCGGCAACTTCGAGGATGCCGCTCGTGGTTGGCGCGCTGTCGGCGAGCCGGGCCTGGGTTTTTCGGGGCGCAGCGAGGAACTCCTGTTCCAGGTCGGCATCGGTGCGACCGGGCGCACCTTGGCCCAGCCGTCGGGGCCAGCCGAGGCCTATGAGCGGCTCCGTTCGGCGATGGCGCTGGTCATGCGCGCACTCTGGTTCATCTGGTGCCCGGTCATTGCGGTCCTGACTCTGTACGAGTGGCTGACCTGAGCCGCATTGCGGCCACTGCGCTGCTGTTCCTCCTGGCTGGCTGTGCCCCTGCGGGGCGTGAGGCCAGCGAGGGAGTGGCTTTGCGCATCGTTACGTTGGCGCCGCACCTGGCCGAGCTCGCGTTCGCGGCCGGCGCCGGATCTCGTGTCGTGGGCGTGGTCGAGTTCAGCGACTATCCCGCCGAGGTGGCTGAACTGCCGCGGGTCGGGGACGCGTTCCGCATCGACTTCGAGGCGCTCGCGGCGCTCTCTCCGGACCTGGTCCTGGCCTGGCCGTCGGGCAACTCTTCCGAGCTTGTGTCGCACCTGCGCCACCTGGGCTACCGCGTAGCTGCACTGGAGCCCGAGGGACTCGACAGCATCCCGGCCCAGATCCTCAGGATCGGCGAACTGGCCGGCACGCCGGATAGCGCAGGCGCCAGTGCAGCGGCGTTCGAGCGTCGGCTCACGGCGCTGCGCAGCCGGCATGCCGGAGCATCACCCGTCGACGTGTTCTACCAGGTCGCGGCCCGGCCGCTGCTCACGGTTAACGGCCAGCACATCATCAGTGATGCTCTGTCGGTCTGTGGCGGCCGCAACGTGTTCGCCGACCTGCCGTCACTGACGCCTGCGGTCTCGCGCGAGTCCGTAATCGCGCGGCGCCCCCAGGCGATCGTCACGACGTGGCATCCAGCGGCCGGCCAGGCCGACGCCAGCGTCGAGCATACGCTGGAGGACTGGCTGCGCTGGACCGTGATCCCGGCCGTAGCCGACCGCCAGCTGTTCGTGATCGACGCCGACCTGCTTAGCCGTCCGACACCACGGATGCTTGATGGTATCGATGCGCTCTGTGCTTACCTCGAGCGGGCGCGCCAGAGCACTTCCTGACCACCATCTAGCCGGCACAGCGTGCGCGCCAGCACGAACAGCAGGTCGGACAGGCGGTTCAGGTAGCGCAGGGATTCGGGGTTGACCGGTTCCGATCGGCTCAGCGTCCAGCCCCGCCGCTCGGCGCGGCGGCAGACAGCACGCGCCAGGTGGCAGGCCGCGGCTGCCGCGCTGCCCCCCGGGAGTATGAAGTCCTTCAGCGGCGGCAATTCGGCGTTGTATTCGTCCAGCCACTGTTCGAGTTCGGTCACGGCCTCGGCATCGATCACCGTGTAACCCGGAATCGAGAACTCGCCGCCCAGGTCGAACAGCCGGTGCTGTACCTCTGACAGCCGCTCCTGCATGCCCGGCGGGACGCCCGGCGTCGCAAGCAGAATCCCGAGCGTGCTGTTCAGCTCGTCGACCGTTCCGTAGGCCTCCACGCGCGCGTGCTCCTTGGGCACTCGCTCGCCCGAGCCCAGGCCGGTGCTGCCGTCATCGCCGGTTCGCGTATAGATCTTTGTCAGTCTGTTGGCCAACTCAGGCTCCTTTAATGGTTCATCTGGGGTCGCCCGCGACGCGAAGTTCTTCCGGTGTCGGGCAGGCTACCGGCCCGATGGCCGGCACCAGGATGTCTTCGTGCCCATGACGCAACCCGATCCACGGTGTCCCGTAAAGCGACTGCAGGTTGGCCGGGGTCAGCAGCTCCGCAGATGGGCCCTGGTGCCAGCGCCCGTCACCGTAGAGAAGCAGCACGCTTCGGGCGAACCGCGCAGCCAGCGCCGGGTCGTGCAGGCAGACGATGATGGCCTTGCCAGCGTCGGCAAGTTCGCGGAGCAGCCGCAGCGTGCCGATCTGGTGCAGCGGGTCAAGGTGGTTGGTCGGCTCGTCGAGTAGCATCACGTTCGGGTCCTGGACGAGCAGCCTTGCCATGGCCAGCCGCCTGGCCTCGCCGCCGGACAGCGTGGTCACGTCGCGGTTCTCGAAGCCCTGCAGGTCGACCCGGCGCAGAGCGGCGTGGCCCAGCTCGCGGTCGGTCGGACCTTCCTGCTGCCACAGCCCGAGGTGGGCGTGGCGTCCCAGCAGGGCCGCATCGAGCACTGGCTGCGGAAATACCTCTTCCTGGACCTGCAGCATCAGCCCGAGGTGGCGCGCGATGCGGCGGCGGCGCTGCCCGGCGAGTGGCCGGCCAGCGAGGCGGACCTGTCCCCGCGCCGGTGCCCGCAGTCCTGCAAGAGTCGCCAGGGTGAGGCTCTTCCCGACCCCGTTTGGCCCGAGCAGCGCTACGAGGTTTCCCGGGTTCAGTTCCAGGGAAAGCCCACGAACGAGCGTGCGGCTGCCGGCGATGATGTCGAGTTGCTCGCAGTCCAGCATGTGCTTCAGGTCAGGGTTCGGCAGGCGGAGTGTACCGCCAGCGGCTGGCATGCAGGCAAAAAGAACCCCGCTCGGTGGCGGGGCTATGCTTCTTTTTCTAGTTCTTTTTGTTTTTCTAGTTCTTTTTGGCGTTTTTGGCGCGTTCAGGTCAACCATTCGCCTGGGCCGGGCGGGCTTGTATCTCTTCTGTTTCGCCCTTCTGGTGCTGTGCTTTTCCGTTTTTTTTGGTGTCTTCTGGCTCTTGTCTTCCCCAGTAACCCGGCCTCTGGCTTTCGTGTTGCCCCTGTACGCAGGAGAGAAATTGCAAGAGCTGTGCCAGAAAGAAGGAGAGCAATCAAAACAGTCGCTTAACGCCAGATTGGCCTGGCCGCAGTCCCGCCCCCGGGCGCAGGCTGTAAGAAAATCCGACGCCAGCTGCCGCGCTGCGCCTGCCTGAGGTAGGCTTCAGCCGTTTACTCGCGGAGGGACCCGGATTGACGGACCGGCTGGCAGAACTGCGCGCCCGGCTGAGCGCGATCGACGAGAAGATCATCGACCTTGTGGCGGACAGGCTCGCGCTGGTCGGAGAGATCGGGGAATGCAAGCGCAGCGAGCAGAGGCCCACGCGGGATTTTGCTCGCGAGCGGCAGGTGATCGAGCAGGCGCGTGCGCGCGCCGAGGCCCGCGGAGTCGCGATGGGCCTCGCGGATGCGTTGATGCGCCTGCTCATCCAGTCTTCCCTGGCCAGCCAGGAGCAGGCGCGTGTGCGCGCCGAGGGCCAGGGCCAGGGTCAGCCAGCGCTGGTCATCGGCGGCCAGGGCAAGATGGGCCGCTGGTTCACGCGCTTTCTCGAATCCCAGGGCTACTCGGTGACGGTGGCTGACCCGGCCGGCCAGGTCGCCGGCGCCGCATGGGTCCAGGACTGGCGGGTGGCAGGTGGTCAGTTTGCGCTGACCGTGGTCGCCGCCCCTCTCGGACAGACGGCGTCGATCCTCGACCAGCTGGCCGGCCAGACCCGTTACGGGCTTGTGTTCGACATAGGCTCACTCAAGTCCCCGCTGATCGACAGCCTGCGCCGGCTGGCGCAGAGTGGCGTGCGCGTGACCTCGCTGCATCCCATGTTCGGGCCCGACACGCAGCTGCTGTCTGGTCGCCACGTCCTGTTTCTCGATGCCGGATGCCCCGACGCCACGCGCGAGGCGCGGGCGCTGTTCGCCTCGACGATGGCCGAGCAGATCGAGATGTCACTGGAGGACCACGACCGGCTGATTGCCTGGGTGCTCGGGCTTTCGCACGCGCTCAACATTGCGTTCTTCACCGCACTGGCCGACAGCGGCGCGACCCTGCCCCAGCTGGCTGAGCTTTCCAGCACGACGTTCGATGCCCAGCTCGACGTGGCCTCGCGGGTCGCAGGCGAGAGCCCGGGGCTCTATTTCGAGATCCAGTCACTCAATCCGCATGGCCCGGTTGCGCTCGAGGAGCTGCTCTCGGCAGTCACCCGTATCGCCGACATCGTGCGCCGTGGGGACCAGGCTGCCTTCGTCTCGCTCATGGAGAAGGGACGGGAGTACCTCGCGCGTCGGCGCTGATTCAGGTGCCGGCGCGCCGCCGCAGCAGGACCAGGAACAGGGGCACGCCGACTGCGGCAGTGATGGCGCCCACCGGAAGCTGCCGGGGTGCGATCAGTGTGCGTGATAGCAGGTCGGCCAGTGTCAGCAGCGTCCCGCCGGCGAGGAGGGCGGCCGGCACCAGCACGCGGTGGTCGCTGTTCCCCGTCAGCAGCCGGATCATGTGGGGTACCACCAGCCCGACGAAGCCGACGACACCGGCCGTGGTCACGGCCGTGCTGGTCAGCAGCGCGCTGGCGGCGTAAAGGCCCAGCTTCATCCTCGGGACTTCCATGCCCAGCAGTGCGGCCTCCCGCTCCCCGGCACTGAGTACGTTCAGGTAACGCGCGAGCAGCCAGGCCAGCAGGCCGATGGTTCCGGCCACGGCGAGGGTTGGCAGCGGATTGCGGACGAATGAGAAATCACCCATGAGCCAGAACAGGATGCCGCGCAGGCTGGCATCGGGGCTCAGCACGACCATCACGCTGACCACGGCGCTCCATCCGGCCGCGACCACGACTCCCGTAAGCAGCAGCTTCCCGGCGCTCCACTGCCCGTGCACACCAGCCAGCGAGAAGACCAGCAGGGTGCTCAGCAGGGCGCCCGCAAAGGCGCTGAAGTCCACCAGCAGCGGGGCAAGCCCGGCCATGATGGCGAGCAACGCTCCGACGGCCGCGCCGCCGGAAGTGCCCAGGACATAGGGATCGGCCAGCGGATTGCGCAGCAGCACCTGCATCATCGCGCCGGCCAGCGCGAGCGCTGCGCCGCAACCGAACGCGGCCAGCGCACGCGGCAGCCGCAGGTACAGGATGACCTCCAGAGCCGCGGGGTCGGGCTGTCCGCTCATCAGCGTGAGCGCGGCAGCAGGACCGACAGGACCGCTGCCGACAGCGATGGCCAGGAGGAGTGTCAGCAGTGCGAGGCCGAGCAGCAGCCAGAGGAGTGGCCTCGGGGGGGTGCGCATCGGGATCCTCTTGTCCGGTGGTCGGCGGCGGGCCGAGGGAGTGTACCGGATGGCCTGTGCATCCGTGACAGCCGCCCGGCCTGTGTGAAAGAATCCCAGCGCTGCGAGGGGCGGGATCAGCTTGGATAACATTGATTCACAAGGGTTTCGCGCCAACGTCGGCATCATCCTGAGCGCACCGGACGGCGCGCTCCTGCTCTGCGGGCGCGTTGGCCAGGGCGGATGGCAGTTTCCCCAGGGCGGAATCGCCCCGGGTGAGTCGCCGGAGGCAGCGATGTACCGGGAACTGGCCGAGGAGATCGGTCTGGGACCGGAGGATGTCCGGATACTCGGCTGTACCCGGCGCTGGTTGCGTTACCGGCTGCCGGAGCAGTTCATCCGGCGCCGTGCGAGGCCCGTATGCATCGGCCAGAAGCAGCGCTGGTTCCTGCTCCGCCTGGTGGCATCGTCCGAGCATGTGCGCCTGGATGCCTCGCCCCGTCCCGAGTTCGACCGCTGGCGCTGGGTCGAGTTCTGGCAGCCGGTGCGCGAGGTGATCTACTTCAAGCGGCGTGTATACGTGCGCGCGCTGCGCGAACTTGGCCCCCTGCTGTTTCCTGATGGCCTGCCGCCCCGTCCTTCATGGTGGTCCCCCGGCTGGGAGCGCGGGCTTGACTGAACGTCCGCCATGGCTGGCCCTGCTGCGCGGGACCGCGTTAGGGGGGCGGTCGCTGGCCGCTTTCCTGGTCTTGTGTCTCGCGCTCATCTGGCTGGCCTACCAATTGGGCCAGCTGCGCGCCGGCTACAACCGCAGCGCCGCGTTCGACGAGCGCCGTGTCCTCGCCGATCAGCTTGCCGCGGCGCGTGAGCGCAACGCGCGGCTGGAAGAGCAGATCGTACGCCAGGAGACCGAGGCCAGCATCCGGTCAGAGGCTTATCGTCAGGTCGAGGCACGTCTCGCCGAGCTCCAGGCAACAGTCATAGCGCAGCAGGAGGACCTCGCGTTCTTCCGCGGGCTGGTCAGCGAACCGGGCGACGGAGAAGGACCTCGTATCCAGAACGTTGTCATCGCCGTCGGGCTGGCACCCGACAGCTACACGGTTCAGGTCGTTCTCTCCCAGCCCATGGGCCAGCAGCAGCGGGTCAGCGGCCACCTGGAGCTCGATGTCGAGGGGACGCTGGGGGAGAGACTGGCCGTCCTCGGCCTGGCAGAGCTCTCGCTCGACGAGTCGGGGCCGGAGCGGCTCGGTTTCGCTTTCCGTTATTTCCAGAACCTGGAGGCCGACCTCAGGTTGCCGGACGGCTTTCTCCCGGCCCGCCTCGTCGTCCGGCTCATCCCCGATGCCCGTGGAGCCGAGTCGCGCGAGCAGCGCTTCGAGTGGCGGGTCGGGACAGGCTGATGGGGGCACGCGCGACCTCCGGCCCTGCACGCAGTGGCGAGCCCGAGATCCTCGCCGCGGTGGACCTGGGTTCGAACAGTTTCCACATGCTGGTCGCGCGCTTCTCGCACGGGCAGCTCGGCGTCGTTGACCGGCTGCGGGAGATGGTGCGCTTGGGTGCCGGTCTGGATGAGCGCGGGCGGCTCGATGCAGCGAGCCAGCAGAGGGCGCTGGCCTGCCTCGCGCGTTTCGGCGAGCGCCTGCGGGCGATGCGTGCCGAGCGGGTGCGCGTGGTCGCCACCAACACCCTGCGCAAGGCCCGTGCCAGCAGCTCGTTTCTGCGCCAGGCGGAGGCGGCACTGGGTCATCCAGTGGAGATCATTTCGGGTATCGAGGAGGCCCGTCTGGTCTACCTGGGGGCCAGTCACCACCTGCCCGGCGTCCACGGCCCGCGCAGCGTCATCGACATCGGCGGCGGCAGCACGGAGATCATCGTGGGTCAGGGGTTCGAGCCCATGCTGATGGAGAGCCTCTCCATGGGCTGTGTCAGCATGAGTGCTCGCCATTTCTCACGTGGCCGGCTGCTGGCACGGCATTTCGAGCAGGCCCGGCTGGCCGTCCGGCTGGAGCTCGAACCCGTGCGTGCCCAGTTCGACCGCATCCAGCCCGAGCAGGTGGCAGGAACCTCCGGCACCATACGGGCCGCATATGCGGCCCTGTCCGGCCTGGATCGCGCCCGTCGCGGCATCACGGTGACGGGGCTCGAGCACCTGATCGGCCTGATGATGAGCGCCGGCAGCATTGATCAGCTCAGCTTGCCGGGAATCTCGCCAGAGCGTGCGGAGGTGCTGCCCGGCGGCCTTGCGATCCTGGTCGAGGTCATGAAGGCACTGGACATGGACCGCATGCGCGTGGCCAACGGTGCACTGCGCGAAGGCATTCTGTACGACATGATCGGCCGCCTGACCGACGAGGACGCACGCGAGCGCACGGTGCGTGCCATGGCCGCGCGCTACCATGTCGATGCAGCGCAGGCGCGCCGGGTCGAGGCGACTGCGCTGCAGCTGCTGGCGCAGGTGCGTGACAGCTGGGACCTGTCCGCGGAAGAAGCCGCCAGGCTGCTGGGCTGGGCCGCACGCCTGCATGAGGTTGGGCTCGACATCGCCCATGCGCACTACCACCGCCACGGCGCCTACCTGCTCGAGCACGCCGACATGGCAGGGTTCGCACGCGAGGAACAGCGCGTGCTGTCGGCCATCGTGCTAGCGCACCGGCGCAAGTTCGAGAAGAACCATTTCCAGAAGCTGCCGCGCGCCTGGGGGCGGCGCGCAATGCGCCTTGGACTGATCCTGCGCCTGGCCGTACTGTTCAATCGAAGCCGGACAACGGTTTCGCTGCCCCCGATCAGCCTTCAGGCGCGCGGCAGGACGATCAGGCTGGGCATTCCCGGGGGCTGGCTCGACGCGAGCCCGCTGACACTGGCGGACCTCGATCGGGAGCGCGAATACCTGAGCGCGGCCGGAATCGGCCTCGAGTTCACCCGGCTGCCGGGACCGGACGCGTCAGCCTGACTCGGCCAGCTGCCTGAGCAGGCGCGCCTGCACGCTGAGCTCGGGCTGGCCGGCAGCAGCCGTGACCCGCTGCCAGCTGCCGTCGGCGGCCAGTTCCCAGGCAAGCTCGTTGTCGCCCAGGTACAGATCGAGGTCGGCTATCAGCCTGGCCTTGATGGTGCTGTCGGTGATCGGGAAGGCCAGCTCGATGCGGCGGAAGAAGTTGCGGTCCATCCAGTCCGCGCTGGAACAGAAGAGCTTTTCCTCGCCCTCCGCATGGAAATAATAGACCCGCGAGTGTTCCAGGAACCGGCCGACGATGGAGCGGACGCGGATATTGTCCGAGACCCCGGGGATGCCGGGGCGCAGGCAGCAGATGCCCCGCACGATGAGGTCGATCACCACGCCTGCTGCCGACGCCCGGTACAGCGCACGGATCACCTCCGGCTCCACCAGCGAGTTCATGCGCGCGATGATGTGCCCGGTGCCACCGGACTGCACGGCGGCGATCTCTGCCTCGATCAGCTCGATGATGCGCTCATGGAGGGTGAATGGTGCCTGATGCAGCCGCAGCAGCGGGGGTGTCTGCATCAGGCTGGTCAACTGCAGGAACACGTGGTGGACGTCCTCGGCCAGCAACGGGTCGGCGCTCAGCAGGCTGTAATCGGTGTAGATGCGCGCAGTGCCCGTATGGTAATTGCCCGTGCCCAGGTGCACGTAGCGGCGCAGCCGGCCGTTCTCGCGCCGGACCACCAGCATCATCTTGCAGTGGGTCTTGTAGCCGAACACACCATAGACCACGTGTGCCCCGGCTTCCTGCAGCCGCGTGGCCAGCGCGATGTTCGCCGCCTCGTCAAAGCGGGCGCGCAGTTCGATGCTGACCGTCACTTCCTTGCCGGCCTGTGCCGCACGGACCAGCAGGTCGACGATGGGTGACTGTGGACCGGTACGGTAAAGGGTCAGCTTGATGGCAAGCACGTCGGGGTCCTGGGCGGCACGGCTGACCAGGTCGAGTACGGGGCTGAAAGACTCGTAGGGATGGTGAAGCAGGATGTCCTGCTTGCGGATGGCAGCGAACACTGAGTCTGCCGTGACCAGTGACCGCGGCAGTCCCGGAGTGAACGGCGGGTCCTTGAGGTCTTCGCGACCCGCAAGCTGGTGGACGGCGATCAGCCGGTTCAGGTTGACCGGTCCCTCGACCCGGTACAGGTCCTCCTCACCGAGCCTGAGCGTCTGCAGCAGGTACTCGACGTGCTCGGCCGGGCAGTCATGGGCGACCTCGAGACGGACTGCGGCGCCATAGCGGCTGGCGATCAGTTCACCCTCCAGGGTGCGCATCAGGTCGTCTTCTTCCTCGTCATCAACGTAAAGGTCGCTGTTGCGGGTGACACGGAACTGGTGGCAGCCCCGGATGTCCATGCCGACGAAAAGCTCGTCGATGAACGCGTGGATCACGGAGGAGAGGAAGACGAAGTCGTTGGGTCCGGTATCCGGCAGGGCAGGGTCCAGCTGGATCAGGCGCGGGAGCGCTCGGGGCGCCTGCACGATCGCACGCTGGCAGGGGCGTCCGAACGCGTGTACGCCGCGCAGCCCGACAATGAAGTTGAGGCTCTTGTTCAGGAGCTTTGGAAACGGCCGGGCAGGGTCCAGCGTGACCGGGCTCAGCACGGGCTCGATCTCGCGCCGGAAGTGGTCGTTCAGCCATTCACGCTGCGCCCTGGTCCAGCGCAGCCTGCGGATGAAGCGGATCCCCTCGGCCTCCAGTGCCGGGATCAGCTCGTCATTCAGCAGCCGGTACTGCTCGCCTACCAGTGCGTGTGCCTGCGCGCTGATCTCCGAGAGTACCTGACGCGCGGTCAGCATGTCCGGCCCCTGGGGCGGTGCGCCCAGCTCGCGGCGCTGCTGCAGCCCGCTGACGCGGATCTCGAAGAACTCGTCGAGGTTGGTCGAGACGATGCAGAGAAACTTCAGCCGCTCGAGCAGCGGCGTGCCCGGCAGCTGAGCCTGGCGCAGCACGCGGCGATTGAACTCCAGCGCGCTCAACTCGCGATTGATGAAGTACTCGGGTAGCTTGAGGTTGACGGTGTCCACGGCAGGTCCCTGCATCAGCAGTGGACTATATCAGCCACGTTTCACGCCAATGTTAAGCAGTTCACATTTGCCATAAGTCGGGAGGCGGCAGGTAGAGCCCGCCCAGCGGCACAGCTGCGGAGGCGCCCGTCACGGTCGGCAGGTTGCCCGGCCGGCCATGGAGCCGCTCACGGGCGAGGAAGGCAAAAGCGACAGCTTCGACGTGGCTGGGAGGCAGGCCCCAGTCCGAGGTGCTCTCGATACGGCATCCCGGCAGGTGGCGGCGCAGGCGCTCCAGCAGATCCGTGTTCCAGACGCCGCCGCCGCAGACGCCCACTTCCAGGGCCGCTGCATCCGCGTCACGCAGCGCCTGGGCTATGCTGACTGCAGTGAGCTCCGCCAGCGTCGCCTGGACGCGCTGGACATCGACAGGCTCGCCCACGCGACGGAGTGCTTTTTCGAGCCAGTCGATACTGAAATGTTCGGGGCCAGTGCTTTTTGGGGGGCGCCGGCCGAAGTAGGCGTCGGCCCGCAGCTCAGCCAGCAGCTTGGGATGCACGCTTGCACCAGCTGCCCAGCGTCCTCCTTCATCGAAGGGCTGCCCGAGCTGGCGGCGGCACCAGGCGTCCAGCAGCGTGTTGCCGGGGCCAGTATCCCAGGCCGTGACCTGGCCTCGTGCCGGCAGCAGCGTCAGGTTGGCTATCCCGCCAAGGTTCAGCACAGCCCGGTCCCGGTCCTCGCGGTTGAAGGCGAAGCGGTGCAGGGGAGGCACCAGCGGCGCGCCCTGGCCGCCCAGTGCGAGGTCCGCGTTGCGGAAGTCGGCAACCACCGGGATTCCGGTCCTTGCAGCCAGCGTGCCGGGGTCCCCCAGCTGGATCGAGAAGCGACGGGGGCCCTCCGGATTGTGCCAGATGGTCTGGCCATGGCTGCCGATCGCCGTCACGCTGCGCCGGGGAATGCCGGATGCAGCGAGTAGCCGGCCAGCTGCGCTTGCGAACTCCTCCGCAACCTCCACATGCGCGGCGCCCATCTCGGCCACGCCGCCCTCGCCCCGTGCCAGCCGGCGCAGGCGGCCGGCCAGCGCGTCTGTATAGGGGCAGGTCAGCGTCGCGGCGATCTCGATAGACGGCCGTTCACCAAAGCGCAGCAAGGCGGCATCGATGCCGTCCATGCTGGTCCCGGAGATGAGGCCGATGAACCAGCTTTCGTCGTGCATGCCGGGCCGCTGGCCGGCTTCAGTTGCCGGATGCGGTGCTCGCGAGCAGGGTCTGGCGACTGGCGCTGCTGTCGAGGCGCTCGAGCAGGGGCGAGGTGGCCTCCCGGAACGAGGCCATCATCGACGGTGGGATCGGATCTGCATCCGGCAGCGTCACGCGTAGCGGGTCAAGGTGGACGCCATTTCGTCGGAACTCGTAGTGCAGGTGTGGCGCCGTCGCAAGGCCGGTAGCTCCCACATAGGCGATCACGTCACCCTGGCGCACGCGCGCGCCGTGGGGAAACTGGGGGTTGAACCGCGACAGGTGGGCATAGAGCGTGGTGATGTTGTCGCTGTGCTGGATGATGACGGTGTTGCCGTACCCGTTCTGCCAGCCCCGGAAGATGATGCGGCCATTGCCGGATGCCATGACTGGTGTCCCGGTCGGCGCCGCATAGTCGACACCCCGGTGCGCACGGATCGTGTTCAGGATGGGATGACGCCGGTTGGGATTGAAGTTCGAGCTGATCCGGGTGAACGATAGCGGCGCGCGCAGGAATGCCTTGCGCATCGCCTGCCCTTCAGGGGTGAAGTAGGCAACCTGTCCGTTCGGGTCCTCGTGACGCACGGCCCGGTAGCGTCGGCCCTGGTTGATGAACTCGGCTGCAAGCACCGCGCCCTCGCTCACCTTCTCGCCATCACGCCACAGCTCCTCGTAGACGACGGTGAACTGGTCGCCCTCGCGGATGTCGAGCACGAAGTCGATGTCCCAGGCAAAGATGCTGGCCAGGTTCATGATCGTGCGGTCCGAGATGCCCGCCTCGCTCGCCGCGCCGAACAGGCTGCTTCGGATCTGGCCCGCAGCGTCGGCGACACGCCGCTCGAGTTCGAGCGAGACCAGCTCGGCGCTGAAACCCTCGTCACCGCGCGTGACGCTGAGTGCGCTGTCCAGGCCGATTTCCCGCGACAGCTCAAGCAGCGCCCCCTCATCATGCCGCACCGTGATGCGGTCGCCCGGGCGCAGGATGCGCAGGTTGCGGCGTGCGGGCTCAAGCTGCATGAGCGCGGCAAGGTCGCGTGTGCTGAGCCCGTTCTGCCGGAACAGCCGGTCGAGGGAGTCTCCCGGCCGTACCTCGAGGATGATGGTCTCGCCAGCTTCGGCGAAGCCTTCGGGCAGCTCGAGCAAGGCTATCGCCGGCGGTGTGATCGGAGCCGTCAGCTCCAGTGGTGAGGGCGGCGGGCCGCCCCTCTCCGGCAGCACGAACCCAAGCGCCATCAGCGGGACGCCAATGCCGGCGATGAACCAGCCCGCATGAGGCCTGAGGCCGCGAGCCTGACGCTGGCCCGGACGGTAGTCATGGCGGATAGTCTGCTGAGCCAAGATGCTGTCCCCAATGCAATACGACGGCAAGGTGCCGGTGAGCGGCGCCCGGTGGGGACTTGATGGATCGACTCCAGCCGCCCATAAGGCTGGTGTCGCGCGCGCCCGTGTTCCCGTGATCCGCTATCCCCGCGGCATTATCTGCACAGCGGCTCGGGCAGGTCAACCGGATCGTTCGCAATGCCGGCACGTTAGCCACCTGATCTGTCCGGTTCAATTCAGTGACCGGAGTCGTCGAATTGATTTATCCTCGGCGCGCATTCGAGGGCATGGGCCGGGGCATGGGTGTGGCAAGCAGCAAGGACGGCGGATCTCAGTTGGTGGAGCTCCTGCGTGGAGCCGCCGAGGTCCTGCGCGAGGATGAGCTCAAGGACCGGCTTGCAGCTGGCCGGCCGCTGGTGGTCAAGGCGGGATTCGACCCCACTGCGCCAGACCTGCATCTCGGGCACACGGTGCTCATTAATAAAATGCGCCAGTTCCAG
>JAFIFS010000036.1 GCA_020831895.1 Chromatiales bacterium | reverse complement strand
GCACGCCTGGCAACCGATGCACTTGTTCAGGTCGATCACCATCGCTATCTGCTTCTGCGTCATCTCTGCGTCACCTCAATCTCGCCAAACCACTCAGGCCGTCTTCCGCTCTTCGTACTTCTCGAAGTCGCAGGTGAAGTCCTGGTAGGTCATGTTGGGTTCATAGGCCAGCGGGACATGGGTCACATGGCCATAGCCGCCGACGATCGACGTCGGCTTGATCAGCGCCGCGGTGGAGATCACGCTGCTGAAGTTGGCCCGGCCGCGGAACATCATCGGATCCCAGCCGTGGTACATGTAGAGCATCCCCGGCTGCATCGCGGAGCTCACGTGTGCCAGCGCAATGAAAGAGCCCAGGGAGTTGTACACGCGCACCAGGTCGCCGTCAGCGACATCACGTTCGCGCGCGTCATCGGGATTCATGTAGATATCCGGCTCGCCACGACGCAGGCTGACCAGCAGGGGGTCATCGACCCACATGCTGTGAATGCCGTGGCGCACGTGGCCCATCAGCATCTGCAGCGGGTACTTCTCCAGCCGTATGGGGTCACGATGCGCCGGCAGGGCCTCGTCATCGGCAAGGAACCACTCGTGGTCCATATAGTACTGCTGTCTGCCAGTCAGAGTGGCGTAGGGCTCCTTGAAGGCGACTCCACGTATGATCGACGAGTAATACGGCGAGTCCGGGGCATAGATGACGCTTTCAGCGCCCCCGTTGCGGGTGATGCCGGCTTCGGCCAGTTCCTCGAACGGCTTCTTGGGCACGCCCGGGTCGCGATCGATCAGGAACTGGATGACATCGCGGGTATCCGAGATCTTGCCGCCCATGGTGAAGACGTCGTGGAAACGCGTCAGGTCGCGTGGCAGCGGCGTGCCGAAGAACTCGTCCATGACCGGCCCGACACCTCTGGCCTTTGCACGTTCGCTGATGGCCCTGGCCAGGCGCTCCAGCGCCCGCCAGTCGTCGACGGACTCTCCCAGTGGAGGGACGGCCGCATCCAGCACCTGCAGGTACGGCGTCCGGGACTCCAGCATGTAGTCCTGGCGCTCGTAATGGTGCGCGATGGGGAACACGTAGTCCGAGTACATCGCGGTGATGCCCATGTCCGGCGCCAGCGTGACCACGACCTCGAGGCCCTCCAGCGCATTCTTTCGCCAGTTGGTGCTGTTCGCACGCCAGTTCGCCGTGTTCGAACCGGCGAAGAAGCCCATCTTCCAGGGCACCTTGCCATAGTCCGGGAACCAGCCATTCTCGATCGACTGCCGGTAGGCGGCATCGAACTTGTCGGCCAGCTCATCGCCGTATATGCGGCGGTTGAGCTCCTTGCCATCGTTGTGCGTATAGTCCCAGCGCGAGAGTGTCGCCACCCTCAGCGTCGGCGCCTGCCCCTCGAACATGAAGGCCAGCTGGCTGTCCGTGCGGCCGAGATTGGCAAGCTGCAGCCCGCCGCCCTCCCGGCCCAGGTTGCCGGTAAGCGAGAGCAGCAGCATGAACGAACGCTGCAGCAGGTCCCCATGGAGCCACTTGCAGGCCCGGTAGCCGGTGAAAATCATCGCGGGCTTGGCCCGTGCAAAGGTCCTTGCCGTCTCGACGATCAGGTCCGGATGCAGGCCCGTGATGTCGCTCACGCGCTCCGGGCTGTACTCGGCCGCACGCTTGCGGACCAGCTCGAATACGGTGGTGACCTCTACCGGACCCTGGGGTGTCGGTACCTCCCAACTGCCCTCGACCGCAGGTCTCAGATCGCCCAGCTCAAGGCTTCCAGCCGGTATCACCGGCATGGGACTGCCGGGAGGCGGTGGCGGATTCCCCGTCGCCGGAGCGGGACGCACGCGACCACTGGCCTCGTCGAATACGAAGAACAGGTTGTCCCTCGCCTGCTCGCCTGGCACGAGGTCCGTTTCACGCAGGAAGCGGCCGTTGTCCTTGCGCACCAGGAACGGGAGATCGGTCTGCTCGCGGATATAGGCGACGTCGTGAGTGCGATCCTGGAGGATCACGTTGATCATCCCCATCGCCAGCGCCGTGTCGGTGCCAGGCTTCGGGTTCAGCCACTTGCTCGAATGCATTGCGGTCGGCGTGAACTCAGGGGAGATGGAGATGACCTCGGTGCCGTTGTAGCGCGCCTCCCAGAAGAAATGCGCATCCGGTATCCGGGTGACGGCCGGGTTGCAGTACCAGATGAGGCAGCAGCGGGACTTGTAAACGGCGGACATCATGTCGCCGAGCAGGGGTTCACCCACGGTCATGTATACGCCCGTCGGCAGGTCGCCGACACCCGCATAGGCCTCGGGCAGCTCCACGCCGCTCATGGTCGCGAAACGGCCCAGCGCAGCGAAGGATGCGCGCTTCAGTACCATCTGCGTCCCCAGGTCTATGCTGATGGAGCGGGGACCGTGCTCGAGCGCGTAATCGATGAAGCGGTCAGCCACCTCGGCCATGCCCTGCTCCCAGGTGATGCGCTCCCACTTGCCCTCGCCCCGCTCGCCGACCCGCTTCATCGGGTAGAGGATGCGCTGCTTCCCGTACATGTACTTGGCATGGCGCAGCCCCTTCTGGCAGCCACGGGGCCCGAAATCCGGCGTGTCACCGACTGCTCCATACTCGCCCTGCTGCTCCTCGCGCCAGACGATGCCGTTCTTGACGTAGACATTGAACGCGCAGGTCCCGGTGCAGTTGGTGCCGTGGGTCCCTTTCACCACACGGTCCCATTGCCACTTGGCCCGCATCAGGTCCTCGGAGGCAGCGTAGCTGGCACCGCTTTCCTCGTCAGCGGTGACATGCGGCGAATATTTCAGCGCGAGGGTGGCGGCTGCTGCCGTGCTTCCGGCGAGGAAGGTCCGCCTGCTCGTAGTCATCGTGGCCATCTCTGCTCCTGCCCGCAGCCTGCTGCCATCCAGGGTCCATGCTGGTCCGGCGCAACAGACTGGAAGTCACTGATACGACTGAACGTCTCTTTTACCAACGGGGGCTGGCCAAAACCACGGGGCAGTGCGTCAGCAACGCGCTCCCCGGCATGCCATGTCCGCCGAACCACGCTAGGTTACGCTAGGGGGGCTTTGCAGTGCGACCATTCCAGTGCAGCGTGCCCACTCACTGGTGCCGGCCAGACCCGGCTACTGTTCGCGGCTGCCGGCGAGGCAACGGGGCGTTCCGTCGAACCGGGCCTTTGCGCAGTCACCGTACCCTGGAGAGGTCCGGGGAGTGGCCATCCCTGCGATAGTTGCGCAGGGGGCGGCCGACAGCCCTAAAATGCTGCCCCACGCCGTGCTGCAGCTGAAACAGGAGCGAGAAATGGGCGAGTACGAACTCTGGAAATACCTCCACTTGCTGATGTTCGTGTTCTGGCTGGGCACAGACATGGGCGTGTTCATCTGCGCCAAGAAATCCACCGACCCCCGCTACTCGTTCGAGACCCGGATCACGCTGCTGACGACGGCGCTCTGGATCGAGCTGCTGCCCCGGACCATGTGGAAGGCGGCCCTGCCTCTCGGCGCAATGCTGTCGATGGAGCTTGGCCTGCTGCAGCTCAGCGTCCTGCAGATCACGCTGCTCTGGCTGTTCAGCATCGCCTGGTGGGCGATCAGCGTCGGAAGCGTCGTCTACGGCGAGCAGCCACTCGGGCCGAAGCTGGGCAGGATCAACAATGTGCTGATCGGCATCGTGGGCGTGTCCCTGATCGTCTTCGCACTGGTCAATGCCGGCGGCACCGGGCCTTTCGAGCCCAGCGCCACCTGGCTGCTGTGGAAGGTCGGCCTGTTCGGCCTGGTAAACCTGATGATCCTCGTCATGCTGCTCGTGTTCGAGCCCATGGGTGAAGCCTTCGGGCGGCTCGCTGTCGAGGGTTCGAAGCCGGAGATCGAGCAGACAATCAAGGCCGTCATGAACCGCTCGATCGTCACGATCTGGTCAACCTACCTGATGATCGCCTTCATCGCATTCATTGGCGTGACCAAGATTCTCTGAGAACAGAGGCAGCGGGCAGGGCACCCGTGTGGTGCCCATGCCCATGGTCGTGACCACCACCGGGCGCCAGCAGCGGCCACGCCGTCCAGGCGGCGAATGCGATCAGCAACAGCGCAGCCGGCTTGCGCAGCTGGCTGCGAGCCCGCAGCCAGCCTGCGCCCGGGCCAGCGCTGATCCCGGCAGCAACGACGGCCGTCGCGGTGCCGGCTCCGAAGGCCGCCATCATCACCATGCCCTGGAGCGCAGACCCGCTGGCTGCCGCTGCGGCCAGCATCGTGTAGACCAGCCCACAGGGCAGGAAGCCCCACAGCATGCCCCCGACCCAGGCGCCGAGTGGCCCCCGCAAGCTCAGGCTTCGGCGGGCGAGTGGCGCGACCCGGCCCCAGGCTCTCGCGCCTAGCCCCTCGATCCAGGCAAGGCCCGGGCGCTGGACCAGCATCCCGATGCCAATGGACAGAAACAGCAGGGCCGTGACCGCGGTCAGCACGGGCCCGACCACTCCTGGCCCGGCACGCGTCATGCCAGCGCCGATGGCACCGGCCAGCCCTCCCGCCAGCGTATAGCTCGTGATCCGCCCGCCGCTGTTGAGCACGGGAGCCAGCCAGCGCTGGCGAGCCGCGCTGGCCAGCGCGAGCGCGCCCGAGATACCGCCACACATGCCAAGGCAGTGAACGCTGCCCGCCAGGCCGGCAAGAAAGGCGGCGCCCGCCGCCGCGATCATCGGTCACGGTCCGCCGGCTCCCTCGGCGGCGGCGCCTGGTCTCCATCCATCAGGATGCGCCACGCCTCGGCATCCAGGTTGTCGAATTGACGATTGCGCACAGCCCAGAAGAAGGCCCAGACGGCGAACAGCAGAAGGATCAAGCCCAGCGGTATCAGGACAAAGATGATCTCCATCGTCAGCCCCCGGCCGCCTGAGTGCGCGTCACTTGCGGCCTATCTGGCGTGACAGTTTCCCCCATCGGCAGCCGTCCGAGGCGCAGCGCGTTCAGCACGACGATCAGTGAGCTCGCGGACATTCCGATCGCGGCCAGCCAGGGCGGAACCAGACCGGCCGCAGCCAGAGGCAGCGCCGACAGGTTGTAGGCCAGCGAGAGCCCGAGATTCTGGCGGATCACGCGCAAGGTCTGCCGGGAAACACCAATGCCCGCCGGCAGCGGTGCGAGGGATTCACCCGTGAGGACCATGCCTGCCGCATTCTGGGCCAGCGGAGTGCCCCTGACCAGCGCCACCGAGACATCGGCCCCCGCCAGTACCGGTGCGTCATTGATCCCGTCACCGACCATCACCACCCGGCGCCCGGCCGCCTGCAGTTCGCGGATCAGCGAGAGCTTGTCCTCGGGCAGCTGGCCACCCCGCCAGCTGTCGATGCCCAGCCGGCGTGCGACCTCGGCCACGGCTGCCGGCTGGTCGCCGCTGGCAAGCCAGGGCTCCAGCCCCATCGCTCTGAGATCGGTAACCGCACGCGCGGCCCCGGGCCGCAGCTGGTCCTCGACCCGGAACACGGCGAGCAGGCCGGAGCGGTCAGCCAGCAGGACCTCGGTGCCCGGCTCCGCGGATGCGTCCGGAAGTGACAGGGGCCAGCCTGTGATGAAGGCGCGGTTGCCGATCCTGTACTCCCCCCCCGCGATGATCCCGGACAGCCCCTGGCCGGGATGGTTGACGACCTCGGTGGCCACCAGGGATTCCAGCGGAGCGCCGTCCGGCACCAGCGCAGACGCATCCGCGACGAAGGCACCCGCCAGCGGGTGCTCGCTGTGGGACTCGAGCGCCAGGGCCAGCGCCAGCGCGCGTGCCGCAGGCTCGCGACCCGTCACCTCGACCGCCCGCAGCCGTATGCGGCCCTGGGTCAAGGTGCCAGTCTTGTCGAGTATCACCGTGTCGGCGCGGGCCAGCCGTTCCAGGCTGCCCTGGCGCGTCACCAGCAGGCCACCCCGCGCGAGCCGCCCGGTGCCCGTCGTCAGTGCAGTCGGCATCGCAAGCGAAAGCGCACAGGGGCAGGTGACGATCAGCACGGCCAGCGTGATCTCGAACGCGCGGGACGGATCCAGCTGCGACCAGATCCAGAAGACCGTGCAGGCCACGAGCAGCGTGCCGCCGACGAACCACCTCGCGATACGGTCAGCCGCCCGGGCCATGGGCGGCCGCTCGGCCTGCGCACGGTGCAGCATGCGCGCGATCCCGGACAGCAGCGTATCGCCGCCCACCCGCTCGATCGATACATCCACCGCTGCGCCAAGGTTCAGGCTGCCGCCGATCACTGCGTCGCCCGCCTGCCGGGACTGCGGAACCGATTCGCCGGTCAGCAGGGACTCATCCGCATGCGTGCGGCCGGCGACGATCCGGCCATCGGCAGGGAAGTGCTCCCCCGGCAGCACGCGGACCCGGTCACCCACCTCCAGCTCCGCCACGCCAATCACCGTGGCCTGGCCGTCGGCATCCAGCCGCATGGCGCTCTGCGGAGTCAACCTTGCCAGCGCATCGGCGACATCCCCGGCGCGGTGACGCGCCTGCATCTCGAGATAGCGGCCGAGCAGCAGGTAGAAGGTGAACATCGTGATCGAGTCGAAGTAGACCTCGCCGTGACCGAGCCAGGTGAACCAGATGCTTGCGGCCCAGCCGCCGCCGATGGCGATGGAGACAGGCACGTCCATGCTGACGGTCCGCAGGCGGATGTCGAGCCAGGCTCGCCGGAAGAACGGCGCGGCGGAGTACAGCACCACGGGCGTCGCGACGATCATGCTGATGATTCGGAAGAACTCGTGGAACTGGTCCTCCATCCCCGCTGGCAGGCCAATGTAGACCGCGGCAGCGAAGGTCATGACCTGCATCATGCCGATACCCGCAACGAACAGCCGCTTGAGCGCCTGGCGCCGCGCCCTGGCCTGTGCCTCGAGGACGACGTTGCCCTCGACGGGCTGGGGTGCGAAACCCAGCGCTGCCAGCCGGCCCAGCACCTCGGACAGGGGGAGCTCAGCGGGCTGCCACTGAAGGCGCATGCGCCCAGTGGCGAGAGCCACCTGCACCTCGCTGACGCCTGGAAGCTGGCCCAGGGAGCCCTCTACCAGCCAGACACAGGCGGCGCAGCGAATGCCTTCGAGCAGGATTTCGACTTCCCGCTCGCCGGCCGCACCCGGACATGACCGAGCAACGGCATCCAGCATGCGCGGCCGGTCCCAGACAGCATAGCGTGCCCGGTCAACCGCATCCGGCGGCCGGGGCGCCCCGCCCTCGTCACGAAAGCGGTAATAGTTCGCCAGGCCCATCTGGTCGATCAGTCGCGCTGCCGCCGCACAACCTACGCAACACAGCTCCCGCTCGGCTCCATCGACGACAGCCTGGAAGCGCCCGGGCATGGTCACCGGCTCCCCGCAGTGAAAACAGCCGCAGTGCTCAGCGGACATCGATGGCCACCAGGTCCGGGGGCCTCAGCACGACAGAGCGCTCGCCCTGCCACTCGCCGGCCAGCCGCCAGCTCACGCCCGCGGGCGCCAGCTGAAGGTAGTAGCGGCCGGCGACAGGCATCGGGAGCTGCCCGATCCAGCCACCGGCACCGTCCGGCAACAGCGCCGCTGCCTGGTCCAGGGTATCCAGTGTCGGGTGAACGAAACGCAGCTGGAGCCCATCCATCGGGACAGACAAGGGCGCAACCAGCACAGCCACCTCGGTGCCCCTCTCGCTGGTCCTGATGTCCAGCTCGGCAGTGACGCCCAGGCGAACCGCTTCGCGATCCCGCTCCAGGCGCTGCTCCGTGTAACGGACAATGCGCGAGTAATCGTCGACGACCAGCGGATTGGGGCTGGCCAACGCGTGGAACAGCAGTGTGAAGCCGGCCACGATGGAGCCAAACGGGGGCAGCATCACCAGCCAGACCCAGTAATGGCGGTACCAGGGCCTCCCCGGGCGATCCGCTACCTGTTGCTGCATGATTTCCATTGCATTGGCCTCCGGTATTCAGTTGGCAGGCAGGAAGAACCGGGTACGCCGCCCTAGGATCACCTGGGACTCACCGGGTACGGCCGCCTCGACGGTCACTTCATGCCCACCACCCGGCGCAGCCCCGGCCGGTGCGGAGATACGCACGCCCAGCGCGCGCAGCTCTCCCGGCCCGAGCTCGATCACGGGCCCAGCTCCGGACAGCTCGATGCCTGGCAGGCCGGTTGCCCGAAGCTCGATTTCCACCGGCTGCTGACGCTTGTTCACCAGCCTGACGGTATAGCTGTTCTCGATCCGCCCGCCGGCGATCTCCTGGTAAAGCATGTTGCGATCACGCAGCACTTCGAGTTCCAGCGGGCTACGCAGGGCTATGGCAGCGACGAAGGCAGCGGCGAGCAGCAGCAGCAGCACGCCGTAGATCACGGTGCGCGGGCGCAGCACCCTGGACTCGCCCCCATCCATCGAGCGCTGCGTGGCGTAACGGATCAGGCCGCGGTCGTAACCCATGCGGTCCATCACGCTGTCGCAGGCATCGATGCAGGCCGCACAGGCAATGCACTCATACTGCAGGCCTTCGCGGATGTCGATACCAGTCGGGCAGGCCTGCACACAGAGCGTGCAGTCCACGCAGTCACCGAGGCCCGTCCGGGAGGCCGCCCGCGCGCGCTTGCCCCGCGGCTCACCTCGTTCCAGGTCATAGCTGATGATCAGCGTGTCGCGATCGAACATCGCACTCTGGAAACGGGCGTAAGGACACATGTAGAGACAGACCTGCTCGCGCAGGAATCCGGCATTGCCCCAGGTCGCGAAGGCGTAAAACCCCACCCAGAATGTTTCCCAGGGGCCTGCGCCGAAAGTCAGCAGCCGGCCTGCCAGCACATCCACCGGCGTGAAGTAGCCGACAAAGGTGTACCCGGTGAACAGCGCGAACAGCACCCACATCAGGTGCTTGGCCGACTTGCGCAGCACTTTTTCCGCGTTCCAGGGCGCGCGATCCAGCTTGATCCGCCGCTGCCGCGGGCCCTCGGCCAGGCGCTCCATCCAGATGAACGCCTCGGTCCAGACCGTCTGGGGGCAGGCGTACCCGCACCAGAGGCGTCCTGCCACGGCGGTGACGAAAAAGAGCGCCAGTGCCGCCAGCACCAGCAGCCAGGCCATGAACAGGAACTCCTGCGGCCAGAAGGTCAGCCCGAAGATATGGAATTGACGCGCCGGCAGGTCGAACAGGACAGCCTGCCGACCCTCCCAGCGCAGCCAGGGCACGGCGTAAAACAGCCCGAGGAGCAGCCAGACCGCGGCCACACGCAGCCGGGCAAACCGGCCGCTGACCTCCCGCGGATAGATCTTGGGCGCTGACGCATACATCGGCTCGATCGTGGTGGGGCTGGTCATGGGCGGGGCCGGGCCAGCAGGGTCCGGGCAAGCCAGGCTGCCAGCGCGGCTACAAGCCAGAGGAAGAAAAACCCGATCGCATAACCGGTCATCCGGCTGACCGGAAGGGCGGGCGTGCTGATCGCAAAGACATCCAGCGGATCGAGCAGCCCGAACAGCAGCACGCTGCCGGCGCAGGCGGCCAGGAACGAGGACCAGAGTATGGCAGCCACCACCTGCCGCCGCCGCGACCAGGGGCCGATCTCGCTGCCCGTCTCCTCTGGCCCCGGATCCATGGCCCTAGTCCTCCAGGTTCAGGCTCAGAACATAGGCCGTCACCAAGTCCACACGCTGTTCACCCAGTATCGGGAGCTGGGCCGGCATGATGTTGGTCCGTCCCCTGCGGATCACGTCGGCGATCTGCTCCCGGCTTCCGCCGTGGACCCAGCGGTCATTGCGGAGGCTGGCGGCACCCAGGGACGTGTTGCCCTGGCCCGACTCCCCGTGACAGGCCGAGCAGAACTGCTGGTAACGCGGAGCCCCGGCAGTCGCCAGTTCGGCATCATGCTCCCGGCCGGAGAGCGCCAGCGTGAATTCGGTCACCTCCACGATACCCTGGTCACCGAGCACCGCCTCCCAGCCCGGCATCACGCCAGTGCGCCCGCGGGCGATGCTGGCCCGGATCGCGCGGGGTGAGCCACCCCAGAGCCAGTCACCGTCGCGCAGGTTGGGGAATCCCACGGCACCGCGCGCATCGGAGCCATGACAGGCGGCACAGTGGTTCATGTACAGGTTATGGCCTGCTGCCAGCGCCTCGGGTTCGCGCGCCAGCTCCTCGAGGCTCAGCTCGGCGAAGCGCGCAAAGCGCTCGGCAAAGCGTGCCTCTGCCTGCTCGACCTCGGCCTGGTACTGGCCCTGCTGCGACCAGCCGAGCAGGCCCGAGAAGTTGCCGAGGCCCGGATACAGCACGAGATAGATCACCGAGAACACGATGGTCAGGTAGAACAGGTTCAGGAACCATCGCGGAAGAGGATTGTTGTACTCCTCCAGGTCCTCGTCCCAGATGTGTTGCGTGGTTTCACTCTCCTCGCGCGGGATCGGGCGCGAGGTCCACCAGATCAGCCACCAGGCCGCCAGTACGTTGACCACGACCAGCGTGATGACAAACCAGCTCCAGAACCCGCTCATCTCTTGCTCCATTTCGGGGCGCGCAGACGCCGCCGCATCATGACCGTTCCTTGTCGGACGGCTCGTCCTCGAGGGGCATCCGGGCTGCCGCCTCGAAATCCTTGCGTCGCCGGCTGCTCCAGGCCCAGAAGACCACGCCCGCGAAGGCGATGATCATCACCAGCGTCAGCAGCCCGCGAACCACACCCATCTCCATGACTCAGCGCCGGCCCTGAAGGTTGGTGCCCAGGCCCTGCAGGTAGGCGATCAGGGCCTCCATTTCCGTCCTGCCCTCGACCGCCGCCGCAGCACCTGCAATCTCCTCGTCCGTATACGGGTGGCCGAGCGCGCGCAGTGCGCGCAGCTTGCGCGGGGTGCGCTCATGGTTCACCAGCCGGTTCTCGAGCCACGGATAGCCGGGCATGTTCGACTCCGGAACCAGGTCCCGGGGTCTGATCAGGTGAATCCGGTGCCACTCGTCAGAGTACCGCCCGCCGACACGCGCCAGGTCCGGTCCCGTGCGCTTGGACCCGAACTGGAAGGGACGGTCGTACACGCTCTCGCCGGCCAGCGAGTAGTGACCGTAACGCTCGGTCTCGGCGCGGAAGGGGCGGATCATCTGCGAGTGGCAGTTGTAGCACCCCTCGCGGATGTAGATATCCCTGCCCTCGAGCTCGAGCGCAGAGTAGGGGCGAATGCCCTCGGCAGGCTCGACGATCTTGGGCGAAAACATCAGCGGAACGATCTCGGCCAGGCCGCCGAGGCTGATCACGACGATGATCAGCACGCCCATCAGGCCGATATTTTTCTCTACGACATCATGGCGCATGACGGGCTCCTCAGGCCGAAACAGTGGTCACGACGGGCTGGGCGACCGGACGCTCCGCGCCGGCAATCGTCTTCCAGACGTTCCAGACCATGATCAGCATGCCACCGAGGTAGAGCACGCCACCGAGCAGGCGGATGGCATAGTACGGGTAGGTGGCGTTCAGGCTCTCGATGAAGGTGTACGCCAGCGTGCCGTCCTCGTTGACAGCACGCCACATCAGGCCCTGCATCACTCCGGCCATCCACATCGAGGCGATGTAAAGCACGACGCCGATCGTCGCCACCCAGAAATGCAGGTCCATCGCCTTGATGCTGTACATCTGCTCGCGTCCCCAGAGCCGCGGGATCAGCGCATAGAGCGAGCCGATACTGATGAAACCGACCCAGCCCAGCGCACCGGCATGGACGTGACCCACAGTCCAGTCGGTGTAGTGAGACAGCGCGTTCACCGTCTTGATCGACATCATCGGCCCCTCGAACGTGGTCATGCCGTAGAAGGAGAGCGAGACAATTAGGAACTTCAGGATCGGGTCCGTACGCAGCTTGTGCCAGGCCCCCGACAGAGTCATGATGCCATTGATCATCCCGCCCCAGGACGGGGCCAGCAGCATCAGCGAGAACACCATGCCCAGCGACTGCGCCCAGTCGGGCAGCGTGGTGTAGTGCAGGTGGTGGGGGCCGGCCCACATGTAGATCGAGATCAGCGCCCAGAAGTGCACCACCGAGAGCCGGTAGGAGTAGATAGGGCGCTGGGCCTGCTTCGGGACGAAGTAGTACATCATCCCTAGGAAGGCAGCCGTCAGGAAGAAGCCGACGGCATTATGCCCGTACCACCACTGCACCATCGCATCGACCACGCCGGAGTAGATGGGATACGACTTCCAGAGCCCCACGGGAATCACGAGGTTGTTGACGATGTGCAGCACCGCGATGGTGATGATGTAGGCGGCGAAGAACCAGTTCGCCACATAGATATGCTGTACGCGCCGCTTGATGATCGTGCCGAAGAACACCACGGCGTAAGCGATCCAGACCACGGCGATGAACAGCGCGATCGGCCACTCCAGTTCCGCGTATTCCTTGCCCTGCGTGATCCCCAGCGGCAGGGTGATGGCGGCAGCAAGGATGATCGACTGCCAGCCCCAGAACGTGAACGAGGCCAAACGCGGCGCGAACAGCGGGACATGGCAGGTGCGCTGCACGATGTAGTACGAGGTCGCGAACAGGGCCGAGCCGCCGAAGGCGAAGATCACCGCGTTGGTATGCAGCGGACGGATCCGGCCGTAGCTGAGCCAGGGCAGGTCGAAGTTCAGGGCCGGCCACAGCAGCTGGGCGGCGATCAACACCCCCACCGCCATGCCGACGACCCCCCAGACGATGGTCATCAGCGCAAACTGCCGGACGACCTGGTCGTTATAGGTACTTGGCTGGTTTTCCATGCATATGTCCTGTCAGGCGGGCCGGCCATTCGCGGCAGGCCGCAACATGGCCCGGGGCGGATCGGCGCGGGAACAGTAGCGGCGGCCCCGTCACACAGAAATACGCTGTTGCCGCGCAGGGCTAGGGGAAACTACGGATAGCAGTGAGCGGCTTGCATTCGGACGGCGCAAAGGTATCGTTGGCGCCCATCTTCAGTGAGCCGGCCTGTCCACGATGCACCTGCCGCGAGTCCATGTCCCACTGGTGCCCCGGCTGCTCGCGCCCCTCGTGGTCGCCGCCTTCCTGCTGCTTGCCGCCACGGCCCTGCTGTTCACGGCACGCAACATCGGCATCAACACCGATACGGCCCAGATGCTGTCATCCGAGCTACCCTTCCGCGCGGCCTACGAGCGTTACCGCGAAGCGTTCCCGGCCCATGTCGACATGCTGGTCATCGTGGTCGACGGCCCCGGGCCCGAGGCGGCAGAACTCGCTGCGGCACGGCTGGCGGCGAAGCTGGCCGTCCGCCCGGACCTGTACAGCGAGATCTTCCTCGCTGGTGCAGGGGAATGGTTCGAGAATAACGCGCTGCTGTGGAACAGCGAGTCCGAGCTGCTGGAGCTCTCGGAGAGACTCATTGAAGTCCAGCCCTTCCTGGGCAGGCTGACGCGTGAACCCGCACTGTCCACCTTCGCCGGGACGCTTGACCTGGCTCTCGAGGAGCTTGGGCTCGACGACCGTGACGAGCTTGCGTTGCTGCTGGATGGCCTGGACCAGGTCCTGGCCGCAGACCTGGCCGCCCAGCCGCTGCAGCTCTCCTGGCAGGAGCTGCTGATCGGCGGCGGCGGCTCGCCGGAAGACCGCCGCCGCTACCTGTTCGTGAAACCGGAGCTGGACTTCAGCGAGCTGTTTCCGGCCGAGCCCGGGATACGCTTCCTGCGCGAGGCGGTCGCCGCCCTCGGGCTGCTGCCGGAACAGGGGATCACCGTACGCATCACGGGTGATGCGGCTCTGGGCTTTGAGGAACTGGAATCTGCCAGCAGCGGAGCGGAACGTGCCGGAATACTTGCGCTGCTGATGGTCACGGTGATGCTCTGGCTGGCCCTGCGCTCGGTCTGGCTCGTGCTCGCCACTCTGGTCACGCTCATCAGCGGGCTGTCCATGACCGCCGGGTTCGCGACCCTCGCGATCGGCCAGCTGAACCTGATATCCATAGCCTTCGCTGTGCTCTACATTGGCCTGGCCGTGGACTACAGCATCCACCTGTGCCTGCGTTACCGCGAGCTGCTGGGCTGGGGGCTGGCGCAGCGCCACGCGCTGGGCCAGGCGCTGGACGATATCGGCGGCTCACTGGTGCTGTGTGCGGTGTCTACCGCAGTGGGGTTTTATGCCTTCCTGCCCACCGCCTTCACCGGCGTCTCCGAACTTGGACTGATCTCCGGCACCGGGATGTTCATCAACCTCGCGCTCAGTGTGTTTCTGCTGCCCAGCCTGCTGATGCTGATGCCGGCGCCCCCGCCACAGCAGCCCATCGTCGCGGGGTCCATGGCCGACCGGCTGAGCAGCCTGCCGGCACGCCATGCGACCGCGATACGGCGCTCAACGCTCGCCCTGGCCTTGGTCGCCCTGCTGCTCGCGCCGCTGCTGCAGTTCGACCGCAATCCGCTGAATCTGCGCGACCCGGACAGCGAGTCAGTGGCCACCCTGCGCGCGCTGATGGCGGAGAGCCCGACACCACCGATGAACATCACCGTGCTTGCGCCGGACGCCGAGGCAGCCGCAGCGATCTCCACCCGGCTTGCCGCGTTGCCCGAGGTTCGCGAGGCGCTGACGCTGGCCGACCTGCTGCCCCAGATCACGGACGACAAGCTCGACCTGATCGAGGAGCTCGGCATCCTGATGGGCGCTTCGCTCGAGTTCGGGGATCCGCCGCTGGTCGCCGACGGCGAGGCGCTGGAAACCATGGAACGTCTGCGCGCACGCCTCGCGGACATGCCCGATGCAGACGGTCGCACAGCCCGGGTTGCCGACCGGCTGGGACGCTGGATCGACGAAGTATCGGGGCAAGCTGACATGGCGGTCCGGCTTGCCGGGCTGGAGCAGCGACTGCTGGGCCTACTGCCGATGAACCTGGAGCGGCTGTCCCGGGCGCTTGAAGCCCCCTGGGCCGGCGGCGGACCTCCCCCACCGGAGCTGCGCGCCCGCTGGGAGAACGCGGACGGTCTTCAGCGGGTGGCCGTGTATGCCGCAGAGGACATCGACGACAATGCAGCGCTGCGCCGATTTGTCGAGGCTGTCCAGGCGATCGCGCCGGATGCGACGGACGAGCCGGTGCTGAGCCTGCGCGCAGGTGATGCCGTGGTAACGGCCTTCGTGCAGGCGTTCCTGCTCGCGCTGGTCGTCATCGCCACCATACTGCTGCTGGTCCTGCGCGAACTGCGGCCCGCGGTGCTGGTTCTGGCGCCACTGCTGCTCGCGGCATTGCTGACCGGCGCCGTGATGGCCGCCAGCGGAGTTCCGTTCAATTTCGCCAACGTGATCGCCCTGCCCCTGCTGCTGGGCATCGGGGTAGACAGCGGCATCCACATGGTTTCCCGCGCTGCGCGGGACCCGCAGATGCGCCGCCAGCCCCTGGCCAGCAGCACAGCACGGGCGGTGCTGTTTTCGGGACTGACCACGGTCTGCAGCTTCGGCAATCTGCTCTGGTCCTCGCACCCGGGCACAGCCTCGATGGGACTGGTGCTCAGCCTTGGCACCGCGCTGATGCTGGCCTGCATGCTGGTCGTACTGCCGGCGCTGATCCGGGCACCCTGGGCCTGGCGAGACCGGTGACCTCCGGCAGGCTATGGCTGCTGCTGGCCTGGGCCGCAGGCGCGCTGCTGCTCGCCTGGCTACTGCTGATCCAGGACTGGAACCAGCTCGGCCCCCTGCTTGCAGGTGTGGGTGCCGGCATGCTGCTGATCTGCGCCTGGCATCTGCTGCCGCTGCTGGCCGACACGATGGCCTGGCGCTGCCTGCTGCCCGCCGGATCCCGCCCGGGCCTTGCACGGCTCGCGCTGATGCGCTGGCAGGGTGAGTCAGTCAACGCGATCCTGCCCGTGGCCCAGGTCGGAGGCGACCTGCTGCGTGCAAGGCTGGTGCAGGTTGCCGGAGTCCCGGGCGCCCAGTCAGCCGCGGCCATCGTGGTCGACCTCACGCTGAGCGTCGCTACGCTCGCCCTGTTCATTCTCGCGGGCGTACTGGCCGCGACACTGGTCCACGGCGCCGGTCCGCTGGCAACCCCGGCCGTCGCGGCCGGTACGCTTGCACTGGGCGCGCTTTCGGGCTTCTTCTTGCTGCAACGAAGCGGCATGCTGGCGCGTGGCCTGCGCCAGCTCGCTGCCATGATGAGCGGGCCTTTCTGGGCCGGCGTGGCGGACGCAGCCGACGCCTTCGACGCGGCGCTTGCGCGCCTCTGGGCGCAGCAGCTGGCATTGCTGCGTTCGGCTGGCTGGGCCCTGCTCGGCTGGTTGCTCGGCGCCGGCGAGATCTGGCTGGCCCTGCACTTTCTGGGTTACCAGCCCACGCTGCTCGATGCGCTGCTGATCGAGTGCCTGGTCCAGGCGGTGCGCAATGCCGCATTCATGGTGCCGGGGGCACTGGGCGTCCAGGAGGCCGCACTCATGCTGGCGGGTCCATGGCTGGGCCTGCCGGCCGAAGCAGGGCTGGCGCTGGCGCTGCTGCGCCGGCTGCGCGAACTTCTCCTCGGGCTGCCCGGGCTTGCCTGGATCTGGCTGCGCCCATCCGATCTGGCCGGGCCAGGCCGGGTTTAGCTAGAATTCATTCCTCTGCCCCTCAGGTGCACAAGATGCCCCTCGATATCCGCCGGCTCATCGAGCAGGAATCCGGCAACAACTACAGCCTGCACGCCCAGCACGTGAACCCGCGGTTCGCGCGTGTGCTGAAGACGATTGGTTTCGACCGCTGCTACGGCCGGGCGCTTGGCAGCCACCTCTGGGACCTCGAGGGCACACGCTATCTCGACATGATCTCCGGGTATGGCATGTTCGCGCTGGGCCGCAACCATCCGGGCGTGCGTCAGGCCATCCAGGACTTCCTGGATCTGGAGTACGTCAGTCTGGTCCAGATGGAGGCGCCGCTGCTCTCCGGCCTCCTGGCACGCGAACTCAAGAAGCGCGTGCCGACCGAGCTGGATACCGTGTACTTCACCAATTCCGGCACGGAGGGCGTGGAGACCGCGATCAAGTTCGCCCGCTGCGCCACCGGGCGCCCGGCCATACTGTTCTGCAAGAGCGCTTTCCATGGACTCAGCAACGGCTCGCTGGCCCTGAACGGGGACGACACGTTCCGCAAGGGTTTTGCTCCGTTCCTGCCGGAGACGCGCCGGATCCCGTTCAACGACCTGGCCGCGCTGGAGCAGGCCCTGGCTGCGGGTGATGTCGCGGCCTTCGTCGTCGAGCCGGTGCAGGGCAAGGGCGTCAATGTCCCGGCCGACGACTACCTGTCCCAGGCTGCAGAGCTGTGCCGGCGGCATGGCGCTCTGCTGGTCGCGGACGAGGTACAGAGCGGTATGGGCCGCACGGGCCGCTTCCTCGCCTGTGAGCATGATACGGCAGGCGTGGTGCCGGACATTCTCGTGCTGTCCAAGGCGCTGTCGGGCGGCTACGTGCCGGTGGGTGCGGTCATGACCCGACGGTCAGTCTACGACCGCGTGTTCTCCTCGCTCGAGCGGGCCGTCGTTCACTCTTCCACCTTCGGGCAGGGCAGCCTCGCGATGGTGGCGGGTCTGGCGACGCTGGCAGCCTACGATGAGGAAGACGTGATCCCCCATGCGGCACGCATGGGCGCCTACCTGCGCCAGCGGCTGGACGGCATGGTCGGCCGCTTCCAGTTCCTCAAGTCCGTGCGCGGCCGGGGTATGATGATCGGGATCGAGCTCGGGGAGCCGGTTTCCTTCCGGCTGCGCACCGCATGGTCGATGGTTCACCGGATGGATGCCAGCCTGTTCCCGCAGGCCTTGATCATGCCCCTGCTCGACGAGCACCACGTGATCACGCAGGTCGCCGGGCATCATATGGACGTGATCAAGCTGCTGCCACCGCTCAACCTGTCGCAGGAAGACGCAGACTGGTTCCTCGACGCGTTCAAGCAGGTGCTGGGCCAGCTCGAGCGCTTCCCCGGGCCAGCCTGGGACGTGCTCGTGCGGATGGGCCGCCATACGCTGGGTGACCGGCACCGGCGCGGGGCAGCCTGAACATGGCTGGGCCAACCTGGGCCCACCGGGCTACCCACCCGCTGGTGCAGGTGCTGGTAGACACGCCGGTCACGCCCAATCACCTGACGGCGCTGCGCCTGCTGACCGGTATTGCCGCCGCCGCACTGTTCGCGCTGGGCCGGCCCGGCTGGGGAGGCTTCTGGTTTCTGGTGTCCACGCTGCTGGACCGGGCCGATGGCGAGCTGGCGCGCATGAGCGGTCGCAGCAGCCCGTTCGGCCACCAGTTCGATCTCGCCAGCGATGTGCTCGTCACCGTGCTGCTCTTCGTCGGCATCGGCATCGGACTCGCGCAGGGGCCGCTCGGCAGCCAGGCCCTGATGTTCGGCCTGGTTGCAGGTGCCTCGGTGGCGCTCATTTTCCTTGTCGTGATCCGGATCGAGGCCCTGGCACCGGGCAGCACCGCAGGCGAGGGTCCGGTGGATCCGGACGATGCGCTCTTCCTCGTGACCCCGGTGGCCTGGCTCGGCTGGCTGGAGCCGCTGCTGGTCCTGGCGGCGATCGGCGCGCCGCTGTTCCTGCTCCTCGCCTCGGCTCAGCTGTGGTGGCTGCACCGAAAGCGCGCGATCAGGCAGAGTTCACCATGAGCGGACGGAACGATGAGCTGGTAGAGCGCCTGCGCCGGCTGATTCTCGACGTACCTGATTTCCCACGCGCAGGCATCGTCTTCAAGGACATTACGCCTGTCCTGGCCGATCCGCCCTCGTTTGCCGCAGCCTGCGACTGGCTTGCCGCGCGTCTCGAGGAGGCGCGCGTCGAACAAGTGCTCGCGATCGAGTCGCGCGGCTTCATCTTCGGAACAGCAGCTGCGGCCCGGCTGGGCCTGCCACTGTACCTGGTACGCAAGCCCGGCAAGCTGCCACGCGCGACTCTGGGGGCTGATTACGCGCTGGAATACGGCCATGACCGGCTCGAGATACACCAGGACGCGATACGGCCAGGAACCCGCTACGGCATTGTCGATGACCTGATAGCCACTGGCGGCACGGCCGCCGCCGTGGCCGGCCTGCTGGAGGAGCATGGTGGCCGGCTGACCTGCTGTGCCTTCCTCGTGGAGCTCGGCTTCCTGTCAGGCAGGGACCGGCTGCCGGACGGGGCCACCCACAGCCTGCTGCGCTACGACTGACCGCGCTCAGTGGTCGCGGCGGATGATGAACTCCGACAGCCAGCGCAGCGGCTCGGCCCTGTCGCCGAGTGGGTCCAGCGCCGAGATGGCATCGGCATAAACCGTATCGGCCCGCAGGCGCGTGGCCTCGAGGCCGACCACTGCCGGCAGCGTAGCCTTGCGGTTCCGCTCGTCGGAGCCGCCCGGCTTGCCGATGACAGAGGTTTCACCCTCCACGTCAAGCAGGTCGTCCCGGATCTGGAAAGCCAGGCCGATCTGGGTGGCAAATGCGCGTAACGCTCTTTCTCCGGACAGCGGCAGCTCGCCGGCCAGTATCACAGGCAGCATGATGGCTGCCTCGATCAGGCGGCCGGTCTTGAGCCGGTAGATCCGCTCGATTTCCGCCTGGTCCAGGGCGCGGCCCTCTGCCCGAAGGTCCAGCGCCTGGCCGCCCACCATCCCGCGCGATCCGCTGGCTACGGCCAGCTCGGCCAGCATGCGCATGCGCAGCGCCGGGCCTGCAAGGCACGCCTCGTCCTCGGCCAGGATCTGGAACGCCAGCGACTGCAGCGCGTCTCCGACCAGCAGCGCCGTGGCCTCGTCGTAGGCAACATGCGTGGTTGGCCTGCCCCGGCGCAGATCGTCGTCATCCATCGCCGGCAGGTCGTCATGGACCAGCGAGTAGGCATGGATCAGCTCGACGGCAACCGCAGGCGCATCACAGCGTGACGGCTCCAGCCCCAGGATTTCCCCGGTCGCATAGCTCAGCAGCGGGCGGATCCGCTTGCCGGCGCCGAGCACGGAGTAGCGCAGCGCCTCGTGCAGCCGTGTCGGCGCCACCTCAGCGGCCGGCAGCCAACGGGCCAGTGATTGATCGGCTCTTGCCCGGTATTCCGGGACCCTCTGGGCAAAACTCATGCTGGTACTCCGGTAGCCCGGCTGCGGCGTGGATCCGGCACTCCGCGAACTTGGCAGTGCCCCCCTGTTCGGTGGCACACTCTACCTGATGAGAGTCGGCCCGTGGTGAGCCGGCACCCCGCCATGAGAGAAGCCGCATTGCCCCACAGCCGCCCTGAAAACGCTGCCGTAAGCACCGAGGATCTCGCGTTCCAGCAGGCGATCCTGCCGCGCGTCTCGAGAACCTTCGCACTGACCATCCCCCAGCTGCCCCTCGGGCTGCATGGTTCGGTCGCCAATGCCTACCTGCTGTGCCGGCTGGCGGACACGATCGAGGACGACCCCGCCCTGGACGGGCGCGAGACGTCCCTGTTCATGGAGGAGTTTCTTGCGCTGGTGTCCGGTGACGTCGGGGACGCGGACGAATTCGCGCGCCGCCTCGGCGCCCGGCTGTCCGGAGCAAGCTCACCGGCCGAGCGCGAGCTGGTTGCAGGCACGGCGCCGGTGCTGCGCATCACGCACCGTCTTCCGGCCGCCCACCGCGAGGCGGTGGTCCGCTGCGTGACCACCATGGGACGGGGAATGCCCGCCTTCCAGCAGCGCAAGACCATAGAGGGCCTGACTACGCTCGAGGACCTCGACCAGTACTGCTACTTCGTGGCCGGGGTGGTGGGCGAGATGCTGACCGACCTGTTCTGCGAGCACTGTCCGGAGCTGCGCCCTCATCACGAGGAGATGATGGCGCTGGCCGTATGCTTCGGCCAGGGCCTGCAGATGACCAACATCCTGAAGGACATCTGGGAAGACCGCGGGAGCGATACCTGCTGGCTCCCGCGCAGCGTGTTCGGCAACCTTGATCAGGGGCTGGGCCACGCCCTGAACCAGCGTGATGGCGCGGCCATGAGGGACGGGATAAACCGGCTCGTCGCCATCGCGCACGGTCACCTGCACGCGGCGCTGCGCTATACCCAGCGCATTCCCCCACGGGAGACCGGGATCCGTCGCTTCTGCCTCTGGGCGATCGGCATGGCGTTGCTTACGCTGCGCAAGATCCATGCGAACCCGGGCTATACCAGCGGCCAGGAGGTCAAGATCTCGCGCAGTGCAGTGCGCGCGACGATCCTCGTCTCCAACCTGGTGCTGCGCAGTGACCGCGCGATGGAGGCTGCATTCCGCTTCGCTGCACGCGGCCTGCCTTCGGCACCCGGTGAGGTGCAGTGCCCGCCACCGGGCGCCCGGCTGGTATCCGACCGGCTGAGCTGAGTGCTGACCGCCCGCGGAGCTGACGCCGGACAGCCGCTTCTGCTGGCCTTTGCCAGCGTGTCCGAACGCAATGCCTGTGCGGGAAGTAAGCTGCTCGGCAGACTCTCGAAGCTGGGCTGTGCGCCTGTCCGGCCGGTGATCACCGGCCTGGCCGCGCGGCAGTGGCCAGGGTCGACAGGCCCTTCTACGCCATGCGGGCTGCTCTCGGCCGGCGTGGCAGGGGGACTCGTGCCCCAAGCCCGGACCGGCACCGTGCTGCTGCCACGGGTCGTTATCGGCAGCGGCGGGCGCCGGCGGGAGGTCGATGTGCTCTGGCATGCGCGCGTACTCGAGGCACTGCCTCCCGACCTGACGGTCCTGACGGCGCCACTGGTCGGTAACGGGCCCCTGCTGGCGACAGCGGCCGCCAAGCAGGCACTGGGCCAGCAGACCGGCGCGACCGGGGTCGACATGGAGTCCGCGCAGCTGTGCGAGTGGGCTGCGCAGGCCGGAGTCCCTTTCCTGGTGCTTCGTGTCGTGCTCGATACGGTCAAGGAAGACCTGCCCCCTTGGTCAGCCTCGGCCCTGCAGCCGGATGGCCGCACCGCTTATGGCGCGCTGCTCGCCCAGCTGCTGGCGCGGCCGCGCGGGTTCGTCGAACTGGCCCGGACGGCGCGCGCCTTTCATGGCGCCACCCGCCGCTGGCGTCAGGCTGCCCTGGCCGCTGCGCCGGCGCTGCTCTCCCCGGGAAGGGCATGCAGACCGGGGCCTCATGAACTGCTAGACTAATGGTTTCGGTTCCAAACCACCCAAGGATCAGCACCCATGTCCATCCCCATGTCGCAGCAGCTGCGCGTCGCCTGGTACATCATGAAACAGCGCCTGCGTGGCCGTGAGCGATATCCGCTGGTGCTGATGCTGGAGCCGCTGTTCCAGTGCAACCTGGCCTGCGCCGGCTGCGGCAAGATCGACTACCCGGAAGACACCCTGCGCAAGCGCATGCCGGTCGCAGACGCGCTGCGCGCAGTTGATGAGTCCAATGCGCCCGTGGTGTCGATCGCCGGCGGCGAGCCGCTGATTCACAAGGAGCTGCCGCAGATCGTCGAGGGCATCATCCAGCGCAAGAAGTACGTATACCTGTGCACCAACGCGCTGCTGCTGGATGCCCGGATGGACGACTACACGCCGTCCCCGTTCCTGACGCTGTCCATCCACCTGGACGGCAACCGGGAGCGCCACGATGAATCCGTCTGCCGCGAGGGTGTTTTCGACAAGGCCGTCGCGGTGATCAGGAAGGCGCTCGACCGGGGCTTCCGGGTCAACATCAACTGCACGCTGTTCGCCCACGAGGACCCGGAGGATGTCGCCAGCTTCTTCGACTTCGTCACCGAGCTCGGCGTCGAGGGCATCACGATGTCGCCCGGCTACAGCTACCAGCATGCGCCGCGGCAGGATGTATTTCTCGGTCGCCGTCAGAGCAAGCGCCTGTTCCGGCGCATTTTCCGTATTGCGCGCGAGAAAAAGCTTCACTGGCCATTCAACCACTCCTGGATGTACCTGGACTTCCTTGCCGGCAACCAGGCCTATCAGTGCACCCCCTGGAGCAATCCGACCTACAACATCTTCGGCTGGCAGAAGCCGTGCTACCTGCTCGTCGACGAGGGATACGCCAGCTCCTTCAACGAGCTGATGGAAACCACGGAGTGGGACCGTTACGGAACGGGCCGGAATGCCAAGTGCAACGACTGCATGGCGCACTGTGGCTACGAGGGCACGGCGGTCAACGACATGTTCGCCCGTCCGCTCAATGCGCTGCGCGTGCTGATGCGTGGTTCCCGGCTCGACGGCGAGATGGCTCCCGAGCTTCCCCTGATTGAGGGCGCAGAGCCCGCCGCGCGGGAAATCGAGATCCCCGCGGGCCAGATCAGCCGCCGCGGCATCACCGAGGATCGCTGACCGGCCGGGCTGGAGGCCGGGCCCTGCCTCACTCGCTGCTGATGGCCCTCGCGCTGGCGGGAGCCTCTGCCTGGCTCGTGGCCTGGCTTCTCCCCTTCCGCCCTTTCCTGGTCCGTGAGCGACTGGAGCCGGCCTGCTTGGCGGCGCTGCCCGGCGCGCAGGTCACTGCGCTCGTGCCTGCGCGCGACGAGGCCGGTCTGATTGGCGAGAACCTCGCGGGCCTCCGGGCCCAGCACCCGGCGCTGCCTATCGTCGTCATCGATGACCAGTCCGGGGATGGTACCGCGGCCACTGCCCGCAGCGCCTGCCCGAACGTCACGGTCATCAGCGGCAGCGCCCCACCCGCAGGCTGGATGGGCAAGCTCTGGGCGCTCGAGCAGGGGCTTTCCGCCGTCAACACACCCTGGGTGCTCCTGGTCGATGCCGACATCCGCCTGGAGCCGGGGGTGCTTTCCGCGCTCTGGCAGCGTGCCCAGGCAGGGAACTCGGCGCTGGTGTCAGTCATGGTCCAGCTGCGCATGGAGAACGTCTGGGAGCGGCTCCTGGCACCCGCCTTCGTCTATTTTTTCCGGTTGCTCTACCCGTTTGCGCTGGTCAATGGACCCGACCGGCGCTTCGCCGCCGCCGCGGGTGGCTGCATCCTGCTCAGGGTGGATGCACTGGAGGCCGCAGGCGGCTTTGCTGCCCTGCGTGACGCGGTGATCGATGACTGCAGCCTCGCTGCGAAGGTCAAGGCAGCGGGCTTCGGGACGTGGCTGGGTCTCACGCGGGCAGCACACAGCCTGCGACCCTACGGACCGGCCAGCTTCTGGCAGATGGTCGTGCGCTCGGCCTGGGCCCAGCTGGGCGGCTCCACCCTGTGGCTGCTGCTCTGCACTGTCGGTATGCTGGCGCTGTTCGCCGGTCCACTGCTGCTGCTGGGTGCAGAGCATCCAGCGCTGCGCCTGGCCGGGCTTTGCGGGCTGCTCGCCATGCTGGCGAGCTACGTGCCGGTCCTGCAGTACTATGGGCTAGGTGCCTGGCGCGCGCTGACCCTGCCACTTGTGGCATTGGGCTACCTGCTGATGACCTGGCACTCGGCGCTGCGCGGCTGGCGCGGAACCCGGACGATATGGAAAGACAGACACTACACGGCTGGAGACTCCTCGTGATGCACGCCACGCGCATACTGTCCCTGATGCTACTGGGCATGACCCTGGCTACAGGCGCCCGCGCTGGCGAGGACACCCCGATTGCACAGATCGAGGCCCTGCAGCAGGGACTGCTCCAGGTAGACCGGGAGCACCGGGGCGCGAGTGACGCCGAACGATTCCAGCTGCTGGAGGTGCTGATCCGCAAGACGCACGACCTGCCGCACATGGCCCGGCTCACGCTGGCGCGGCGATGGGCCAACCTGAACGAAGCCCAGCAGGGGGAATTCATCGACCTGTTCAGCCAGCTCAGCATCGCGACCTATGCCGAGCGCTTCAGGGACCTGGACGGCGAACGTTTCGAGCTGCGTGGAGAGCGTGAACTGCGGGGCGACCGCCGGGAGGTCCGGGCCAGCCTGGTCTCGCCAGGCGGCAGCTCGGTCGATTTCATCTACATCCTGCACCAGCATGAGAGCAAGGGCTGGCAGATCATCAACGTGCTGGCCGATGGCGTCAGCGAGCTCTCGCTTCAGCGAGCCGACTACCAGCGGATCCTTGCACGCGGCAGCTTTGATGACCTGGCCAGTTTCCTCAGGTCAAGATCAGATCTGGTCAACTAGCCGCGTGCGGCCCGGCCCAGCGCCGCCAGCGGGAAGTAGTGGCGGTACAGGTTGTAGTTGATCATGAACCCGCGCTGCAGCTCCTTGCCCTGAGCCAGCCGGGCCGAAAGGCCGGGCTCGCCAAGACGTGTCCGGGCGCCGACACCGTAGCCCGGAAAGCCCGTTCCGGTGAACCAGGGCTCTTCCCAGGTCCCCTCCCGCTGTGTCGCGACTAGATACCTGACCCCGCGCTCGATTGAGCTGGCGTAGGCCTCGCGGTCGACAGCGAGCAGGCCGAACAGCGCCCATGCCGTCTGCGAGGCCGTGCTCGGCCCACGCCCGATCAGGTCGGCATCCATGTAGGACGCGCAGGACTCGCCCCAGCCCCCATCCGGATTCTGCACGCTGGCCAGCCAGTCCGCGGCCCGGCGCACGTAACCTGAATCCATGTCCTCGCCGACATGACGCAGCGCCGGAAGCACCGCAGCGGTCCCGTAGATGTGGTTGACGCCCCATCGCCCGAACCAGCTGCCCCAGCTCTCCTGCTCCCGACGCAGGAAGTCCAGACCGCGCACGATCGCCGGGTGATGCGCATCCATGCCCAGCTCGCCGAAGGCCTCGAGTACATGCGCCGTCACGTCGGCACTGGGCGGGTCAAGCGCCTCACCAAAGTCGCAGAACGGGATCCGGGTCAGTATCTCGCGGTTGTTGTCCCGGTCGAAGGCAGCCCATCCTCCGCCGCTGCACTCCATCGCAAGCAGCCAGTCACGCGCGCGCCGTATTGGACCCTCCAGCCGCTCGGCAGGCACGCCCAGGCGGCGCAGCCGCGCGAGTATGATCAGCACCACCGCGGTATCGTCGACATCCGGATAATGCAGGTTGGCCCGCTCGAACGCCCAGCCGCCCGGCTCGACGCCCGGCTGGCGTACCGACCAGTCACCCGGATGGCGCACCTCCCTGTCCAGCAGCCAGTCCAGTGCCCGGCCCATTTCAGGATGGGACTCCGGGGTACAGCCGCAGTCGAGCATCGCCAGCAGGGTGAGCGCGGTATCCCACACTGGTGACTCGCTGGCCTGGATGCGCAGCGAGCCGTCCCGCCAGTACGACCAGTGTTGGTCGAGCGCCGAAAGGCCAGCCGCGAGCACCGGATGCGAGAGAGGATAACCTGCGGCATGCAGCGCCATCAGTCCGTAGATCCACGGTGGCTGTATGCCGCCCCAGGCCCCGTCGGCGTCCTGGTGACGAATCACCCATTCCAGGCAGCGCGCTTCGGCCGCGCGGCGGCCAGGCGTGAGGCCCAGCGACTGCAGCCGATGAAGCGCGCTGTCCGCCAGCCGGAAGAACGTATCCCAGGAAAACAGCCCGCCACGGCGGGGCAGCCGGTAATCGAAAGCCTCGCGGCCCTCCGGAAACAGCTCGTCCAGCCGCCGCTCCGGCGGCAGTGGACGCACGTGGCGCCTGGCCGACAGGATGCACAGGGGCACCATCGTCGCCCGCGCCCAGGAGGCAAAGTTGTAGATCGAGAACGGAAACCAGAGCGGAAACCGGATGATCTCCGGCGGCAGGTTGGGCGTGCGTGCCCAGGGCCATTCGCCGATCAGGGCCAGCCAGTACCGGGTGAAGACCCGCACGCCGCGCAGGCCACCGTGCCGGAAGATCCAGGCGCGCGCCCGCGAAAGCGCCGGATGATCCGCAGCCAGCCCGACACAGCGCAGGGCCGCATAACACTCGACCGTCGCATTGATATCTCCCGCCGGCGCGCCGTGGTAGGTCTCCCAAGAGCCGTCCGCACGCTGCCGGTCGAGCAGGCCCTGCATGATGGCCGGCTGCTCCGGATGCCGGTAGCCGAGCACATGGAAGGCCAGCAGCCACTCTGCCTCCATGCAGCAGTTCGACTCGAGCATGCCGACCCAGTAGCCGGCAGGATCCTGCGCTGTCCGCAGCCAGCCGAGGGCCGCGGAGATCGCGGTGGCTGGCTGCGTATCCAGCGTCTCGGGGTTCTCGCGGATCAGGGGAACAGTTTCCATGTGTCAAACCCGGAAACGGGCCGTGTCATCCAGAAAGGCTGGCTACCATATAAAACGGCCCCGGGAAGCGCTACTCCCACGGGGCCGTGAAGATGGACCTGAGGTCCCGAAGTCAGCCGCTCAGAACCCCGCGCCGAACCGATAGCTTGCCCGCAGGCCGAACACCCGCGGGTCAGGCAAGGTGCCGAACCAGTGGTTCGCCCCCAGGCCGGCCGCAAATCCGAGCTCGACCACCTGGTTTCCGAAGTCCGGACCCGCGCCACCCGTCTTGATCGTCCGGTCGTCAAACACGTTGTCGACGTAGAGCAGGAATTCCCAGCGATCGCCCAGCAGGCCGAGGCGCGCATTGACCAGCCAGTAGGCCTTCAGGAAGATCTCGTTCTCTGCCTCCAGGAAGCGCCGCCCCTGGTAGCTGGCGTTACCCTCGATGAACCAGTCGAACTGGGTATCGGCGAAAGGCCGCGTCAGGTTGGCACCGAGGTTGAACGCGTTGCGCGGCGTGCGCTCCAGACGCTTGCCGGTCAGGTTCGTGCGGCAGAAGACCTGCGCGCCCGCGCCCTCGCCGCGGACGACCGGATCACACTGCTGTATCAGCGCGATACGGGCCGGCGCCCGGGTCTCGTCGAAGAACTCGCCGTAGGTCGCGTCGAGGTAGGTCCAGGCCGCGTTCAGCGTCAGGCCGTCGATCCACTCGGGCTGCCACAGTGCCTCCAGCTCAAGACCCCAGACCTCAGCGGAGGAGGCGTTCAGCACGACCGGCTTGAGGAAGCCGTCCTGCTCCACCTGGGTGCTGACCTGCTTGTCGGTGAAGTCCTGGAAGAAGATCGCGGAGTTGATGCGCCAGAACCCGCCCAGGAACCAGTCGCTCTTCATGCCGAGCTCCCAGGCCGTGACTTTCTCCGGGTCGAAGCGGTCGCCCTCGAAGGCCGTCGGTGAACCGCCGCCAGGAGTGGCCGTGATGCCGCCGGGCTTCTGCCCTTTCGCCCAGCTGAAATAGAGCTGCATGTCATCAGTGGCCTGCCACTGGACGAAGGCCTTGGGCGTGCTGAATCGTGAGACCTCCTGACCGCGGTTCTTGCGGTAGCCACGCGTCCCCTGGGTCCCCTGCGCGGGCGGCAGACTGCCGAGGGAGAACTCCGGGCCAAGAACGAAGTTGGTCGAACAGATGGCCCCGGCAGGCAGAGCCTGGGTACCGCCCGGGTTCGGGCCGAAGAACTGCGTGCAGGAAGACTGGTTCGGCTTCGTGAAGTTGAAAGTCTCCGAAACGAAGCGGGTCTCGAAGCCGGCGGTCCAGCGATCGGTGATGTCCCACTCGACCAGGCCGTAGAAGGACCAGTGCCGGGTGTCGGCTCGCCAGATGCCAGGGACCTGGGGCTGCAGCGCCAGCAGGTAGTCCTGCCAGCTGTCGAAGGTGCCTTCCAGGCCATTACAGAAGTTGCCGGCGGCGATCTCCAGCGGCTCCTGGCCGGGCCCAAGCTGCAGGCCGTCCGGAGAACGGCGCGTCAGCGTACAGAAGGTAATGACCGCGCTGTCCTCGAGCCGGCGGCGCTCCGACCAGTAGAGCGCACCGGCCGTGAAGTTCAGCGGACCCTGGAGGTCGGTGGCAAAGCGGAGCTCCTGGCTGAACTGCTTGGTGTCGGTGACGCTGCGGGAGATCTGCGTGCTCCACCCTGCGTTCTCCGGCACCGTGAACCCGGGGGGCGGCGTGAGACCGTAGAGTTGAGGCACGAGGAAAGGCGAGTTCAGCGGGAGGCCGAGGCGGTCCGGCCGGCCTTCGGCCTGCCAGTCCTGGTCGTAGGCATCGCGACCCTCAAAGTCGGTCCAGCCCGTGTAGGCCGTGAACGTGCCGAAGCCGACATCCAGATTGGTCTCGAGCGCCAGCCGGAAGGTCTGCAGCTCGGTACCCTTGAAGTCCTGCCCGGTCAGCGGATCCTCATTCTGGGCCACCTGCTTGCCGCGGCCCGAGCCGAAGTTCTGCGGAATACACCAGCCCGGACCCTTGGTCGGATCCTGCAGTTCGGGCGGACACCACTGGCCGAAGCTCAGGATGCCCGTCGAGGTCGCACCTGGATTCGGGTTCGGCTGACCGATAAGCGCCGCCACGCCAGGCACGGGTGTCAGCATGCCTTCCGGGTACTCGAAAAGCCGCAGGTTGTAACCCTGGCGGCCGCCGCCTATCCGGATGTTCGGCAAGGGGCCGATGTTCTCCTTGCTGAACTCGCCGCGCAGCTTGAAGCGCAGCTCATCGGTGGGCGTGAACTCGGTGGTGACCGCGTAGCCGTAGCCCTCGTAGTCACCCACAGGCTGTCCGGAGATGGAGTTCTTGTAAAAGCCGTCGCCCTCGTACCAGACACCGGAGACGCGCATGCCCAGCACGTTGTCGATCAGCGGTCCGCCGACCGCGAAGTCGAACTGCTTGATGCCGTAGTTGCCCAGCTCCCAGCCGACCCTGCCCTCGAACTCGTCGCCCGGGCTTCGCGTCACGTAGCTCAAGGCGCCTGCGAAGGCCGCCCGGCCGTACAGCGCGCTCTGGGGACCCTTGACCACCTCGATGCGCTCGACGTCTGCGAGCAGGCGCCGGTTGGCAAGCAGACCGGAGCCTGCGGCGTTCAGGTTCTCGGTGGTGACATCGATACCATCGACCAGGAATGCGGCATTGCTGCGGCCACGGGTGTTGGACAGGCCGCGGATCGTGATGCGCGTATCCGCGGGGCCGAACGCGGTGTCGAACTGCAGGCTGGGATCGAGATTCGCGATGTCAGCAAGGCCCGAGATACCCTGGCGCTGGATCTGCTGGGCCGAAAGGGCAGTCACGGCCAGCGGGACGTCCTGCAGGCTTTCTTCCCGGCGACGCGCGGTAACGGTGATTTCCTCGATCTGCGCGTAGCCCGTCGCGGGCAGCGACAGATACACCGGCACAGCCGCAGCGACTGCACCAGCCACGCCGGTCAGGCGACGATAGATGGACATTGAGCTAAACCCCCTGGCTGATTTTTGGACGACGCCAGCACTAACCAAGCCGGCACGTCATCCCCCATGGACAGGCCTGTATCCGGCCGGCTGCCGGGCACGATCATAACCACACAGCTGGCACTTTGCTACAGCACCGGCGCGTGCGGGCAGGCTGGTCACCGGCACGGCTGCAGCACTGGATAGCGGCAACTTCGCGGGCGGATTTTTAGCACCGCGTACGGCACGCTACACAAACTCTGCTCCACGCTGGCCACTGGTCGGTCAATCGCACAGCCGGGTCGCGCACAGCAGCCTTCTGCAGCCCTGCAGCCCTATGGCAACGCGCAAACTGATTCGCTATAGTCCGCCCGACTGTCGGCCTGCAGGCTCGACGATCGTTTTCTGGTAATGGGGGAAAAACAGAATGAACGCACCCGACCTTCGGTCCGTGCGCGTGGCCGCGGTCGCCGTTGCCGCTTCTGCGCTGCTGCCTCTGGCTGCGGCCGCGGAAGGAGGCCCGCGCTACACCTATCTCGGCGCGAGCTATGAATGGACCGATGTCAAGTACGCGGTACGTGCACCCGGCAGCTCGCATGACGGCATCAACATAGAAGGCTCGGTCTCGCTGAGCAGCTGGCTGCACCTGTTCGGCGGCTACTACGACGGTGACTTCGGGCTGCAGCTCGACGAGGAATTCGCCGCTGAGCTGGGCCTCCCGCCGGCCAAGGTCGATTTCGACTTCAGCGGCTATCACGTCGGGCTAGGCGTCAGCTACCCGCTGACCAGCATGATCGACATCGTGGGCCGAGCCGCCTACGTCAGCGCTGAACTCGATACGCCGCTTGGCCGGATCGACGACGACGGGTTCATGGTCGAGGGCCTGGTCCGCGCCATGATCAGTGACAACATCGAGGTGCAGGTCGGCTACAGCTACACCGATCTTCGCGACGCCGACATCCAGAACCGGGACCTGTCACTGGGGCTTGTCTACAACGTGACCAACGAGGTCGCGGTGAGACTGCGCGGCGTGGTCTTCGACAATGACACCAGCCTGGAGCTGGGGATCAGGCTGTACTTTGGTGACGGCCTGACCCAGCTCTTCTGAGCGGATGGCCCGACCGGGGATCTAGAACAAGCAGGTGCCGGCAGCAAGGCCGCCGGCGACTTTAAGGGAGATATTCATGTCCAGGACCAAGTCGAGGATCATCGGGCTTGCGCTCGCGGCTGCCCTGCCCTCAGCTGCGCTGGCCGAGATCAGCTTTTACGCCGGGATCGGTGGCGGCGGATCACGCATCGAGCGTGACGACATCAACCTTGATTTCAAGGTCGTCACGGACAACGCCCCGGTCTTTGTGGATCCGCCGTTCACTACAGGCGACGGCCCCTTCGACGCAGACCCCTTCATCCGGGTCGACAACTTCAACGGCACCGACTTCGCGTGGAAGCTGTTCGCCGGCGCCCGTTTCGGGCCCAACCTGGGCGTGGAGGCCGGCTACATCAACCTCGGCGAAGCTGAGTACGCCGTCGAGTACATCGTACCGGCCATGACGCGCACGCTCGGAACAACCAACCAGGACTGGCGGCCGCAGCAGGACCGCCAGGTCGACGTGAAGACCAAGATCGAAGGCTTCCAGCTCTACGGCGTGGGCTTCCTTCCGCTCAACGACCAGATCGAGCTGTTTGGCAAGATCGGCCTGCTGTTCTGGGACCGCTCGACCGTGATCTTCGACCAGCGCCTGGCGGAGGAGCCCGTCGACCAGCCCTTCCTGCCGGATATCCAGCTCTATACCGGCGGCCGGAACCCGGACGGCACGCCCGCCACGGACTTCATCCGCGGCGGGCCGGACCAGAACCTGTTTGCCTGCTTCCCCGCCAACACGACGGAAGGCGGCGGCGGTGTACGTCCGATCGCTCCCGAGTGCAACAGCCTGCTGCCCAGCCGCTCGGACAGCGGCACCGACCTCGCACTAGGCTTCGGCCTGCAGATCAAGGCCTCGGAGCGGGTCGCGCTGCGCAGCGAGTTCGAGTGGTTCGATATCAAGGGCTCCGATACCACCTGGGCGGCGACCGTATCGATTGTGTTCGGTTTCTGAACTTTCGGGCCCACCGGCCCGCAGCTGAAGCCCCGCCCCGGCGGGGCTTCTTCTTTGGAGCGGCCGGGACAACGGAGTGACACAGATGCGCCCTCTTCGCATCCTGATGGTAAGCGCGGAGCTCGCGCCCTGGGCCAAGACCGGGGGCCTCGCCGACATGGTGGCCGGCCTGGCCCAGTGGCTGCACGGCCAGGGACACGACGTCCGGCTGCTGCTGCCCGGCTACCGGTTTCTGCCAGCAGCGCCCGGCGGCATGCCGGTTGGCGGCCTGCTGGAAGGTCCGGTGCGCACCGGCGGCACCTACCCAGGCTGGCAGCTGCTGGCTGTCGAACAGCCCGGGGACCAGCCCCCGCTTTACCTGGTCGACGCACCGGGGCTGCTGGGCGACGGGCCGCTTTACGGTCACGGAGATGACGACGCGCGCCGCTTCGCACTGCTCTGCCATGCGGTACCCCGGCTGATCGAGCAGACAGGCTGGCAGCCCGATATCGTGCACATGCATGACTGGCATGCGGCACCGGCCGGGCTCCTGCTGGAGGCCTGGCGTAACCCGGCACCTCACCAGCGTCCGGGCAGGCTGCTGACTATCCACAACATTGGCTACCAGGGGGACTTCGATCGCGGGCTGTCAGCGGACTGCGGTTTCGGGGCCTTGGAAGACAGACTGGACGACGGGCCGCAACCAGACCCCCGGCGACTCAACTTCCTTCGTACCGGGATCATTCACGCGGATGCGCTGACCACGGTCAGCCCCTCGCATGCCGGGGAGATCCTGGGCCCTATGGGCGGCATGGGCCTTGAGGCAGTGCTGCGTGAACGCCAGCGCAGCCTGCACGGCATACTGAACGGGGTGGACTATCGCTGCTGGGATCCCGGGCATGATCCCCTGATACCCGCGCGCTACAGCCTCGATCGGCCCGGGGGCAAGCAGGAGTGCCGGCAGGCCTTTCTGGAGCAGGTGCAGCTGGACCTCGACCCCGGCGTACCGCTGCTTGGCATGGTGACCCGCCTCGCGAGCCACAAGGGCATTGATCTAGTGCTCGAAGCCTTGCCCCCACTCCTGGCTCAGGGCAGGCTCGGCGCCGTGATTCTGGGCAGCGGTGAGCCGGGGCTCGAGGGCGCGCTGCTGGCGCTCTCGCAGCAGTCCGGAGGACGCCTGCGCTTCATCAAAGGCCACGACGAGGCGCTGGCCCACCGGGTATTCGCCGCTGCCGACCTGTTCGCCGTTCCCTCACTGTACGAGCCTTGCGGCCTGACCCAGATGTACGCGATGCGTTACGGGGCGATCCCGGTGGTCCGGGCAACCGGCGGGCTGCGCGACAGCGTCCACCATTTCGACCCGTCCAGCGGCCAGGGTACCGGCAGCGTCTTCGAGCACGCCGATGCTGCCGGACTCAGCTGGGCCATCGAGACCGCGCTGGGCTGGCTGGCAAACCCCGAGCTGGCCAGCCGCCTGCGGAGCAACGCGATGCAGGCCGATTTCTCGTGGGACCGCCAGGGTCCGGGGTACGTAGAGACCTACCTTCGGCTGCTCCCGGAGTGAGCCGTTCAGCCTGATCCTGGTGACGCCCCGGATTGGGGCGGGCAGCGGCCCGAGGCCTGCAGCCGTTCCCTCCAGCGCTGTGCAAGCCGGGCGTCGGGAGCGCCCGGCTCCAGCCGCCAGACCCAGTTGCCGGTCACCGTACCCGGGGTATTCATCCGCGCCTCGCTCTTCAGGCCTAGCAGGTCCTGCATCGTGAACACGGCGAGCCGTGCCGGTGAGTCACAGGCCGCCTGCAGCATGGCTTCGGCCAGCTCGCCAGGCGCACAGGACAGCAGGGCAGCTGCCCGGTCCACCGTTCCGGAATCGGCATCTGCCAGCCAGCCAGCCAGCGTGTCATTGTCATGGGTGCCGACATAGACTACCGAGTCCGGGTGATGATGGGCCGGCAGGTAGGGATTGTCGAGCTGTCCGTCGAACGCGAACTGCAGCACCAGCATCCCCGGAAGACCGAGGCGCTGGCGCAGCGCACGCACCTCGTCCGTGATCACGCCGAGGTCTTCGGCAACCAGCGGGAGCCGGCCGAGGCCCGCCCGGACGCTGAGCAACATCGCCTCGCCGGGCACCTCGACCCAGTGGCCGGCCCGGGCATCCGGGGCATCGACGGGAATGCTCCAGCAGCTCTCGAGTCCGCGGAAGTGATCGATCCGCAGCAGGTCGAAACGCGTCAACGCCTGGCGGAAGCGGGCCCGCCACCAGGAGAAGCCATCGGCCGCCATCGCGGCCCAGTCGTAAAGCGGGTTGCCCCAGCGCTGGCCTGTGTCGCTGAAGTAATCAGGCGGCACCCCGGCCACAGCGGTCGGCCGGCCGTCATTGTCGAGCAGAAAATACCCCTGGTTCCACCAGACGTCGGCGCTGTCGAGGTCCACGTACAGCGGCAGGTCACCAAAGAGCGCGATGCCCAGGCCCTCGGCACGATGGCGCAACGCTCGCCACTGCTGGTCGAACAGGAACTGCACCCAGGCAATAGCGCCCAGCCGATCCCGCTGGCTGCGCAGCAGGTCATCCAGCGCCCCGGGATCCCTGCGACGCGCCGCCGAAGGCCAGTGCCACCAGCCGGAATCACCGTAGATCTCACGGCACAGGCTGTAGAGCGCCCAGGGCACAAGCCAGTCGCGCTCACGCCGCACGAAGCCGGCAAAGGCGGCGCGTTCCTCTGGCGAGGCCTCCCGCTGCGCATAAGCCCATGACTCGGCCAGCGCAGCCTCCCGCGCGGACCAGTCTGCCGTCGCTTCAACCCGCCGTCCGGGAACGCTTGACGGGTCAATCAGCCGCGGATTGCCGGCGAAGGCCGAGCTGCTCTGGTATGGCGAGCCACCGGCACCGGCCGGCCCGACCGGCAGCATCTGCCAGACGGAAAACCCTGCCCGCGCAAGCCAGTCCAGGCAGTCGTGCGCCGGGGTGCCCAGCAGGCCCGAGTCCGGCGCGCCGGGCAGCGATGTCGGGTGAAGCAGCAACCCGGCACGCCGGGTGGCCATCGGGTCGGGCAGCGGCATAGGCGTCTCAGGCACCGTTGCCGTGACGCAGGCCCTTCAGCATGTCCACCGTGACCAGCACGACGCCGTTATCCGTGACGTGAAAGCGCCTGGCGTCGGCAACTGGATCCTCGCCGATCACGGTGCCGGGTGGTATTACGCAGCCATCGTCGACGACGGCATTGCGGATCCGGCAGGCCCTGCCGACCTGCACATCGGGGAGCAGCACCGAGCGGAAGATGTCGGACTGCTCATCCACCGTCACGTTGACGAACAGCAGGGACTCGCGGACGGTGGCACCGGACACGATGCAGCCACCGGCAACCATCGAGTTGATCGCCGTCCCGCGCCGGCCCTCCTCGTCGAGCACGAACTTGGCGCAGGGCACCTGTTCCTGGTAGGTCCAGATCGGCCAGTTCGAGTCGTAAAGATTGAGCTCCGGGCTGACAAAGATCAGCTCCATGTTGGCCTGATAGAACGCGTCGACAGTGCCGACATCGCGCCAGTAGGACTGCGCCTGGGTCTCCACCGTCTGGAACGGGTAGGCATAGACACGGTCGCCACCGGACAGCGCGGCCGGGATGATGTTGCGGCCGAAATCATGCGCTGAAGTGTCATCACGCGCATCGCGACTCAGGCGTTCCTCGAGGTATTCGGGAGAGAACAGGTAGATGCCCATCGAGGCCAGCGCATGATCGGTGCTCCCAGGCATCGGGTCGGCGTGCTGCGGCTTCTCGCTGAAGCCGACGATGCGCTGGTCCTGGTCCACGCTCGCGATACCGAATTCACTGGCCAGGGCCAGTGGCACCTGCACCATGCCCACCGTGATGTCGGCCTGGTGCTCGACGTGGAAGGCGATCATTGGCCCGTAGTCCATCTTGTACACATGGTCGCCGGCAAGCACGAGCACCAGCTCGGGACCATGGGCCTGGATGATGTCCAGATTCTGGTAGACCGCATCCGCCGTGCCCTGGTACCAGGCCTCGCCGCGTTTCTGCTGGGCCGGCACCAGCTGGACAAACTCGCCAAGCTCGCCGCGCAGATACCCCCAGCCGCGCTGGATGTGCTGGATCAGCGAGTGCGCCTTGTACTGCGTCAGCACCAGGATCTGGCGGATACCCGAGTTGACACAGTTCGAGAGCGAGAAATCGATGATCCGGTACTTGCCACCGAAGGGTGTCGCCGGCTTGGCGCGGTTCGTCGTAAGCTGCTGCAGGCGCTGGCCACGCCCACCCGCAAGTACGATCGCCATCGTGTTCTTGGTCAGCTGGCTGACGAAGCGGCCAGAGCGCCGCGGCCGGGAGACGCTGGTGGATTGCGGCAGGATCACAAGGCAGGTCCTTGAAAATTTTTAAGCAAAATTTTGAATCGGGGTTGCCGGTGAATCTATCATGGGAACCACTGGCAGTCCCGCCGGATTCTACGGACCTGCGTGCATCGATGTCACCTGCGAATGATGAACTGCAGGATGCCCTGCCCACATCGGTCGAGACCGATGAGATCAGGCGCCTGCTCGAGTGGCGACACCACGACCCTTTCCGGGTCCTGGGCCGCCATCCGCACCCGGCCGGGGGCTGGACTATTTCTGCACTCGTACCAGGCGCCCAACGCGTCGCAGTAATCGGCGGACCGGCGCTGCGCCGTTACCGGGACTCCGACCTGTTCCACGGCGAGGTCGGTGAGCCCTTCGGTTCTGGCCCCTACCAGCTCGAGGCCCGCTGGCCCGGCGGGGGCACCCATACCTGGGTCGATCCCTACACGTTCGCTCCGCTGCTCACGGACGCGGAAATCACGCATTTTGCCTCTGGCGAGGGCTGGCAGGCCTGGCGCTCGCTCGGTGCGCAGCCGCGCGAAGTGGCAGGAATCGCAGGCCTGCTGTTCGCGGTCTGGGCCCCGGAAGCCGAGCGCGTCAGCGTCGTCGGTGATTTCAACGACTGGGATGGCCGCCGTCACATGCTGCGCAGCCGCGGCTGGTCGGGGCTGTGGGAAATCTTCGTTCCCGACCTCGAGCCCGGGGCCCGTTACAAGTTCGAGATGCGCAACCGTCACACGGGCGAGCTGCTGCTGCGCGCCGACCCCTGGGCGCATCAGTACGAGCTCAGGCCAGACACCGCCTCGGTACTGCCGCTGCCCAGCCGGTACCAGTGGCAGGACGACGGATGGATGGCGGCGCGCCAGTCCCGCGACTGGCTCCATGAGCCGATGTCGATCTACGAGCTGCACCCCGGGTCATGGCGCCGCCGTGGGGACGGTTCACTCATGGACTGGTCAGAGCTGGCAGAGGCGCTGGTCCCCTGGGTGAAGGAGCTCGGATTCACCCACATCGAGCTGATGCCGGTGACGGAGTACCCGCTGGACGAGTCCTGGGGCTACCAGGTGACCGGTTATTTCGCGTCCACCCGGCGTCACGGCGACCCTGACGGCCTGCGCTACCTCGTGGATCTCGCCCATCGTCACGGCATCGGCGTGCTGCTTGACTGGGTGCCCGGCCATTTCCCCCGCGACGAGCATGCGCTCGCGCGCTTCGACGGCAGCGCGCTGTTCGAATATCCGGACCCGGCACGCGGCCATCACCCGGACTGGGGGACCCTGGTCTTCAACTACGGCCGCAATGAGGTACGCAGCTTCCTGCTTGCCAGCGCCTGCTACTGGCTTGAGGAATTCCACATCGACGGGCTGCGGGTCGATGCCGTAGCCTCGATGCTCTATCTGGACTACTCGCGAGAGGCTGGCGCCTGGCAGCCCAATGTCCACGGAGGCAACGAGAACCTCGATGCGATCGACTTTCTCCGCCGGCTGAACAGCATCACGCACCAGGAGTTTCCCGGGACCCTGATGATCGCGGAGGAGTCGACCGCCTGGCCAGGGGTCAGCCGGCCCGTGGATGCCGGCGGCCTGGGCTTCAGCATGAAATGGAACATGGGCTGGATGCACGACACGCTCGCCTACCTGGCCCACGACCCGGTGCACCGCCGGTATCACCATGACCGCCTGAGCTTCAGCGCCGTATACGCGTTCAGCGAGAACTTCGTGCTGCCGCTCTCGCATGACGAGGTCGTGCACGGAAAGCGCTCGCTGCTGGGCAGGATGCCCGGCGACGAGTGGCAGCGGTTCGCCAACCTGCGCCTGGCACTCAGCTACCAGTGGCTGTTCCCGGGCAAGAAACTGCTGTTCATGGGGGGTGAGCTGGCGCAGCCCGGGGAATGGGATCACCGTGACCAGCTGCCGTGGCAACTGCTCGAATACGCTGGTCATGCAGGCATGCGCCAGCTGGTCTCGGACCTGAACCGGCTTTACCGTGAGCGCCCGGAACTGCACCGGCACGAGTTCGACTCCGGGGGTTTCGCGTGGCTGAGATGGGACGATGCTGAGCAGTCCACCTTGGCATTCCTGCGCCGGGATGGCAGCCAGGCCGTCGTCGTGCTTCTGAACTTCACACCGGTACCAAGAATGGACTACCGGGTCGGCGTGCCCTCGCGAGGGCCATGGAAAGAGTGCTTCAACAGCGACTCACGCTTCTACGGAGGCGGGGACCTCGGCAATCCGCTGGCAGTCGAAAGCGAGGAGCTGCCCTGGATGGGGCAGACCTGGTCCGTGCGTGTGACGGTACCGCCGCTGGGTGCGATCGTGCTGGTCAAGAGCCCCTAGAGCCAGCACATGAGGCCCATCTCGTAAGGATGGGCCAGCAGTTCGTGGTGAGGGACGATTCGGACCCGGTAACTGAGCATGCCTGACCACGGCGGCTCCAGCGACAGACGGAACCGGCTGAAGCCGCCGGAACCACCCTCCACCGGGGTGAAGGCCGCCACGAAACACGGCACTCCGTCGAGCCAGCGCACGCCGTACTCGCTGCTGCCGCGGTCAGCGAACTGGCGAACCGGCACCGAAAGCTCCGAGCAGAGCTCCCGCGCGACGATGCACTCGACCCGGACATCGGCCGGGGAGAGCTCACCAAGGCAGGCTTCCACCTCGAGAGTGACCGGACTGCCCGAGCCCGGGCTGCCGGGAGATGTGGACGCCGTACGAAGCGTGACTCCGGCCCAGTGAGCGGCGACACGCGCCTTCCAGTCCGCGAGCCGGGATGCCGCCGCCAGGCCCTCGGCCTCCAGCAGTGCACCCCGCCTGGCTGCCGGGCCATAGAAGCGACAGGCGTAATCATGGACAACCCGCTGCATGTTGAAGTAAGGCAGCACGCTGGCCATGGAGCGTTTGCAGAGGCTCACCCAGTCCGGCGAGTATCCGAGCCGCTCGTCCCTCTCGTAGTAGAGGGGGATCACCTCGTCCTGCAGGATCTCGTAAAGCGTGCGCGAATCGTGGATGTCGCGCTCCTCGGCTGCCTGGTTGTGCGGCGACGGCGGGATCGCCCAGCCATTGCTGCCGTCATAGGCCTCGGCCCACCAGCCATCGAGCACGCTCAGGTTCAGCGTGCCATTGATCGCAGCCTTCATGCCGGAGGTTCCACTGGCCTCCAGCGGGTATACCGGCGTGTTGAGCCACACATCGACACCGGCCGTGAGCAGGCGCCCAAGACCCATGTCATAACCCTCGACGAGAAGCAGCCGCCCGGAGAACTCCGGCATCGATGCCACGCGCTGGACTTCCTGCAGTACCTTCTGGGCCGGAATGTCCTGCGGGTGGGCCTTGCCAGCGAACACGAAGACGACAGGCCGTTGGCCGTTGCCGACGATGTCGCGCAGCCAGCCCAGGTCGTTCAGCAGCAGGTTGGCGCGCTTGTAGGTCGCAAAGCGCCGGGCGAAACCGACGACCAGCGCATCAGGCTGGCCCGGGTCGAGGTAGCGCAGGAGCCGGTGTGCATGGGCCTCGCTCAGCTGGTTGCGCGAATACTGGTGCTCCAGGCGCGCCCGCAAGCCGGCCAGCATCCGCGACTTGATCTGCTGGCGGACGTACCAGAAGCGGCCGTCCGGTATGTCCATCACCTGCTCGATCAGGCCGCGATCCATCATCTGCCAGCGCCATGATGGCCCGAGCTGCTGGTCCAGCAGGTCAGCCCACTCCGTGCGCATGAAGGTCGGCACATGCACGCCATTGGTCACGTAACCTACCGGGTTCTCGTCAGGAGGCACCTCGGGCCAGGCCGGGCCGCAGAGCCTGGCAGTGACATGGCGATGGACACGGCTGACGCCATTGACGTGCCGTGACCCTGACAGCCCCAGGCGCGTCATGTTGAAGCCGCCGTGCCCCCCGGTATCGGGCCCGAGGCGCAGCAACAGCTCCACCGGTAACGCCTGGTTGCCCAGGAGCGGCTGCAGGTAGCCCGTGGTCATCTGCTCGTCAAAAACATCGTGGCCGGCCGCGACCGGCGTGTGGGTGGTGAACACGGTGTTGGCGGCCACCGCCTCGAGTGCCGCCGGGAATTCCTTGCCCGACGCGAGATGCTCACGCACCCGCTCGATGATCATGAATGCGGCGTGGCCTTCGTTGATGTGCCAGACGCGGGGGGCGAATCCTGCGGCGCGCAGGGCGCGCACGCCGCCCACGCCCAGCACCAGCTCCTGCTGCAGCCGGAGTTCACGGTCACCTCCGTAGAGCTGGCGCGTGATCTCGCGGTCCGCCGAGTCGTTGCCGGGAACATCGCTGTCGAGCAGCAGCACCGGGATACGCCCTACGTCCGCCTGCCATACCCTGAGCCGCAGGACACGGCCAGGAAACTGCAGCTCCACAAGAAGCTCCTCGCCCTGCTCCGTGTGCACCGGGCGCACCGGGGCTCCATTGGCATCGATGAGAGCCGGTTCGGCATGCTGCTGACCATGCTCGTCGATCTTCTGGTTGAAGTACCCCTGGCGGTACAGCAGGCCCACGGCCACGAAGGGCAGCCTGAGGTCACTGGCCGTCTTGCAGTGGTCGCCGGCCAGGATGCCGAGCCCGCCCGAGTAGATGGGGAAGCTTTCATGGTAGCCGAACTCGGCACAGAAATAGGCCACGAGATCATCGCGTTCGAGGCCGGCGGGTGCGTACGCCTCGGCCCCCTGCTCCATGTAGGCATCGTACTCGGCCAGAACCCGGCGGTAGGCAGCGAGAAAGGTATCGTTCTGCGCAGCCATCTCGAGGATGCCCTGGTCCACGCAGCGCAGGAACACGCGCGGGTTGCGGCCTGTCTTCCACCAGAGCTGGCGGTCCAGCATGTCGAACAGCTTGCGTGTCGGCCGGTGCCAGCTGAACCAGAGATTGCCGGCGAGATCACTCAGCCGGTCGATTCGTGCCGGTAGCTCCGGCAGGACATGCAGGGGAAAGCGCTGACCGGTCATGTTGTGTTCATCCTGTTTGGGCAAGGTGCCCGGACCGCGATTGTGGCAGCCTGGCAGACAGCGGGCAGAGTACCCGTGCACGTTTGTGGACAGTCACCAGGGCGTGACCATGACTGGTGGGCCGTGATGGACTCGAACCATCGACCTACTGGTTAAAAGCCAGCTGCTCTACCAACTGAGCTAACGGCCCGTATAGCGGACGGCCGGCGCGCGCGGCACCGGACCTCGGTCGGCGCGCATGATAGCCGACAGGCAGGGTCGGAACCACCCGCAAGCTGCCGGGCTTCACTGGTAGCGCGTCGGGTCCTCGAGGCCCGCGGCGGCAAAACCGGCACGGCGCAGGCTGCAGGCGTCGCACCGGCCGCAGGCGCGCCCCTCGTCGTCCGCCTGGTAGCAGGAAACGGTCAGGCCGAAGTCGAGACCCAGCGCGTTACCGGCCAGTATGATCTCGGCCTTGCTCAGATCGATCAGCGGCGCCTCGATCCGCACCGGCCGTCCCTCGACCGCGCGCCGGGTGGCCAGGTCCGCCATGGCCTGGAAGGCGGCGAGGTACTCGGGCCGGCAGTCCGGGTAGCCCGAGTAGTCGACCGCGTTCATGCCGGCGTAGATCACGTCGGCATCAAGGACTTCCGCCAGGCCAAGCGCACAGGAGAGGAACAGCGTGTTGCGTGCCGGGACGTAAGTGACCGGTATGCCGGATCCCCCGGCCTCAGGCACCTCGATCAGCGGATCCGTCAGGGCCGAGCCCCCGATCGCCGCAAGATCAAGCCGCAGGACTCGATGATCAGCCGCGCCAAGACTCGCCGCCAGGCCTTCGGCTGCTGCCAGCTCCGCCCGGTGCCGCTGGCCATAGTCGAAGGACAGCGTGTGGCAGGACCAGCCCTGGTCGCGTGCCAGCGCCAGGCAGGTCGCAGAATCCATCCCGCCGGAGAGCAGGACCACCGCCCGTGCCGGCATCACTCAGCGACCTGGGGTATCGCCCCAGAGGAGCTTGTGAAGCTGCATCTGGAAACGCACCGGCAAGCGGTCGGCCAGGATCCAGTCCGCCAGCTCGGCGGCGGGCTGGCGCTGCCATGCGGGCGAGAACAGCACCTCGCAGCGCGCATCGATCGCACGGGCCCTGACCTCCTGCACGGCCCAGTCATAGTCAGCCCGGTCACAGATGACGAACTTGACCTGGTCCTGGGGCTTGAGCCGCTCAAGGTTCTCCCAGAGGTTGCGCGCCACCTCGCCAGAACCGGGTGTCTTGAGGTCGAGGACAACCTGGACGCGCGGGTCCACTCTGCCGATGTCCAGTGCGCCACTGGTCTCCAGCGAGACCAGGTAGCCCTGGTCACAGAGCGCTGCGAGCAGCGGCAGGCAGGCGGGCTGTGCCAGTGGCTCCCCACCGGTCACGCAGACATGGCGTGTGCCGAAAGCCGCGACCTCGTCGAGGACCTCGTCCTGCGAACGGCGCATGCCCCCGGTGAATGCATAGGCCGTGTCACAGTAGCCGCAGCGAAGCGGACAGCCGGTCAGACGTACGAAGACGGTCGGCCACCCGGTCGGACGCGACTCCCCCTGCAGCGAGTGGAATATCTCGGTGATGCGCAGGCCCCGCTCGGTCTGCGCAACAGCATCCACGGTCGTCTCCACGCCGTCCAGCGTCAGTTGCCCACCGCCACCATCTGTTCCAGACGCTGGGCGGCAAGGCGTGCTGCCGTGGTTTCCGGGTAGTTGCTGACCACGGTGGTCAGGGCGCGGCGGGCCGGTTCCCAGCGCCGCAGTTCATAATTGCTGTAGCCGATCTTGAGCAGCGCATCGGCAGTCTTGCCCGACTGGGGAAAATTCTCGATGACCAGCTGGAACTGGGCCAGGGCCCGTTCGTACTGCTGCGCGACATAGTAGGTCTCGGCCAGCCAGTACTGGGCATTGTCTGCCAGCGCGCTGTCCGGAAAACTGACCAGGAACTGGGTCAAGGCGCGGTTGGCCTCCTGGAAGCGTCCCTGCTTCAGCAGCTCGAAGGCGGCCTGGTAGTTGGCCCGGTCGCTGCTGCCTGGCAGAGGCAACTGGCCCGGCGGCAGGGTGCCGCCGTCCAGTACGCCCAGATCCGCCGTCACAGTGACTGACCCGTCGGCCAGGCGCTGCTCCAGCTGCTCGAGACGGCCGTCGATGTCGAGGTACTGGCTGCGCTGGCGGCCGGAAGCCTGCTCCAGCTCGTGCTCCAGGGTTTCCACCTGATTACGCAGCGCACGGGTCTCCTCCTGCAGCAGTTCCAGCTGGTTGACGAGCGTCATCAGCCCCTGGTTGTCGATCACGCGCTCGACGCGAACCACGCGCGAGTCGATCTCCGACAGCTTCAGGAACACCGGGTCATCCTCAGGCGGCATCATCGTGCAGCCGCCGGCTGCCAGCAGCAGAGACAGGCCGAGGCCGGAAACCTTGATTCGTCTCATCGGGATACCTTACTGAACGTAGATCAGCTCAACGCGGCGATTCAGCGCATAGGCCTCCTCGTCGCTGCCGATGACGGCCGGGCGCTCCTCGCCGAAGCTGACTGTCACCAGCTGGCTGCTGTCAACGCCCTGCAGCAACAGCACACGGCGCACTGCCTGCGCCCGGCGCTCGCCCAAGCCGATATTGTACTCACGAGTACCGCGCTCGTCCGTGTGGCCCTCCAAACGCAGCCGCGCCTGCGGGTTGGCGGCCAGCCAGCGCCCGTGCGCCTGCAGCATCTCGGTGTACTCCGGGCGCACGTCACTGCGGTCGAAATCGAAGTAGATCACGCGGCTGTCCAGCACACCACCCTGCGGCCCGGGGCGGGCCACGTCATCACCGAACGCATCGCCGCGGCCGAAATCACGGTCACCGACTCCCCGCGTGGCAGTGCCGGGGCCCGTTACTGCGTCGTCAAAGACGGGGTCGTCCACCGCAGTGCCTGACCGGCCGGCACAGGCGGCGAGGAACAGGCTGAATACCAGCAGCAGAACAGTACGCTTGGGCATCATTTATGCAAGGCTCCTGAGAAGTGAGAACACCAGAAGTGAGAACACAGGCAATCCCGGCAGATCGATCAGTTGGCCAGAAGAAACGGCGACCAGGCCGGCTCCCGGACATCCTCGCCGCCCGACGAGAGCCGCTGGCGCACACGCCCGTCGGCCGACACCGTCGCCAGCACTCCCCGGCCGCCCTCGCGGGTTGCGTAGATGATCATCTCGCCATTGGGTGCGAAGCTAGGCGACTCGTCGTCACGTCCATCGGACAGCACCTGGATACTACCGCGGGCCAGATCCAGAACGGCGATTCTATAGTTGCCCCGGTCGTTATGCACGACGGCCAGCTGCCGCCCGTCGGGGGACAGTCGCGGCCGGGCGTTGTAGCGTCCCTCGAACGTGATGCGCTCCGGGCGCCCGCCATCGGACCCAACCCGGTAGATCTGCGGGTTGCCGCTTCGGTCCGACGTGAAGTACAGCGTGCGTCCGTCGGCCGACCAGACCGGCTCGGTCTCGATCGAGGGCCAGTCCGTGATCCGGGTCAGCACCTGGCCTGCCACGTCCAGCGTGTAGATATCGAGGTTGCCGTCACGCGACAGGGTCAGCGCAAGGCGCCTGCCATCCGGCGAGAACGACGGTGCACTGTTGACACCGGGCCTGGCCGAAGCGCGAATCCTGTCACCGGTGCGCAAGGTCTGGATGTAGATCTCGGCGACCCCGTTCTCGAACGACACGTATGCTATGCGCCTTCCGTCCGGCGACCAGGACGGCGACATGATCGGCTGGGGCGACTCGAACATCACCTGCTCGTTCTCCCCGTCGGCGTCGGCGACGACGAGACGGTAGCGTGCATCCGCCCGCCCCGCCCGGCTCACGCTGACCCAGGCGATGCGCGTGCTGAAAACGCCGGGCACACCTGTCAGGCGCTCGTAGATCAGGTCAGACACCCTGTGAGTGCCACTGCGCAGGGCCGCGGCGCTGACCGGCAGACGGTAGCCGAGCAGCTGCTCCCCGCGCAGTGCATCGAAGAGCTGGAACTGGATCGCATAGTCGCCGTTCGGCGACTGCTGCAGCTGACCCACGACCAGCGCGTCCACGGCCACCATGCGCCAGCTGCGGAAGTCGATCTCGGCCCCGGTTGTGGGCCTTTGCAGCATGTCCGCGCGGTCAAGAGCAGCAAACCGGCCGGAGCGCTCCAGGTTCGCGGCAACGATCGCGGCCACGTCAATCGGCGCCTCGCCGGGGCCGTCCCAGCCGAACGGAACGATCGCAACCGGCACCGGCTTGTCGACACCCCGGCTGATCACGATCTCGAGCTGGCCCTTCGCGGGCCCGGCCAGGCAGAGCAGCATGGCAGCGGTGACAAGACTCAGTCGGCGCAGCATCGGCAAGTTTCCTGTCAGTCCCTGGGTTCAAACACGATACGCAGTTCGCGCGAAAACAGCCGCGGATTATCCGGCACTGGCAGCGGCGATGCTCGTCGCACCGCAGCCTCGATCGAGCGGCGCACCGCATCGTCGCCGTTGCAGGTACCGATCCTCACGTTGACCACCTCGCCACCCGGAATCTGCGTGACCAGCACATCACAACGCAGCCCACTGCGGGCGCTGGCCGGTCGGATCCAGTTGCGCTCGATGCGGTTGGTGATCTGGGCCACATAGACCGCCATTTCGGCCGAGCTGCGCGCAGCGCGCAGCTCCTCCTCCTCACGCAACGCCGCAGCAAGCTCAAGCTCGCGACGCTCCTGGGCCTCCCGCACGCGCCGCTCCTCCTCCTGGCGACGCCGTTCCTCTGCCGCCCGGCGCTCCTCCTCCTGGCGACGCCGCTCCTCCGCCGCCCGGCGCTCCTCCTCCTGGCGACGCCGCTCCTCTGCCGCCCGGCGCTCCTCCTCCTGTCGACGCCGCTCCTCGGCCACGCGGCGCTCCTCCTCCTGGCGTCGGCGCTCCTCGGCGGCGCGGCGCTCCTCCTCCTGGCGACGCCGCTCCTCGGCCATGCGGCGCTCCTCCTCCTGGCGACGCCGCTCCTCGGCGGCGCGTCGGTCAGCCTCCCGCCGGCGCTGCTCGGCAGCCTCGCGTTCGGCCTCGCGCTGCCGCTCGATCTCGCGCATGTCGTAGACTATCTCTGCCTGGATCGTCAGGGGTGCCGGGGCGGGTCGGGTGAAGCTGAAATCCGAGGCGGCCACGAATACGGCCAGCAGCAGCAGGTGGACCGCCGCCGACAGCGCCAGGGGCTTGCGCAGCTCGCCACCCATCGGGCGCCCGCTCAGCGCCGCCCGGTCGGGGGCGGCGGGTCGGTGAGGAATCCGACGCGGGCCGCACCGGCATCCTGCAGCAATACCATCGCCGCGACCACGGCGCCATAGGCGACACTCTGGTCGGCCTTGATCAGCACCGGCGTCTCCGGCACCCGGCCCAGGACGATCGCCACCCGGTCGCGCAGCACCTCGGCCTCGACCGGGAGGTCCTGGTCATCTCCCGCGTTGAGGTAAAGCCTGCCATCGGCATCGACCGAGACAATCAGCGGCTCAAGCTCATCGGGCTGGTCCAGTGGCGCCGACGCTGCCTTCGGCAGGTCGACCTCGATACCCTGGGTCAGCAGCGGGGCCGTCACCATGAAGATGACCAGCAGCACCAGCATCACGTCGATATAGGGAACGACGTTGATCTCGCCCATCAGCCGCCGTTTGCGGACTCTGGCCATATTCAGCCGCCCCGGTTTCCACGCGCATGCCGCTGCAGGATCGCGGCGAACTCCTCGGCGAAGCCGTCATAGCGGACCTCGAGCCGGCTGGCCTGGTCGGCATAGCGGTTGTAGGCGATGACCGCCGGGATCGCGGCAAAGAGGCCCAGCGCGGTCGCGATCAGCGCCTCTGCGATGGCCGGCGCGACGACGGCCAGCGTGGCGGACTGGACGTTGCCGAGGCCTATGAAGGCATTCATGATGCCCCATACCGTGCCGAACAGGCCGACATACGGGCTGGTCGAGCCGATCGTGGCAAGCACCGCAAGATTGTGTTCGATGCGGTCCATCTCCCGCATCTGCGCCACGCGCATTGCCCGCTGGGCACCCTCCACGATCTGTCCGGGTGTCAGCCCGGGCTGCTCGTTCAACCTCCTGAACTCACGAAACCCGGCCGCGAAAAGCCCGGCCATCTCGGATGGCGGCGCATCCCCCTTGGTGACCTCACGATACATGGCGGTCAGGTCACCACCGGACCAGAAGCTGGCCTCGAAACGGTCGGATCCCGCGATGGCCTCGTTCAGCAACCGCCGCTTCTGGACGATGATGGCCCAGGAGGCAATGGAGGCGGCGATCAGCACAAGCATGACCAGCTGGACGACCAGACTTGCTTCCAGTACCAGTTCTGCCAGCGAGAGATTTCCTGTCATTGGATTCCTTCCGTGGCCGGACTCGTGCCGACCTCTAAGTTCATGATTCCGGGAACAGCGAGCCGCCGGCGCTCTGCGCGGTATCCGGTGCCGGCAGCCCGAAATGCCGGTAGGCAAGTGGGGTGGCTATCCGGCCGCGCGCCGTGCGGCTGATGAAGCCTTGCTGGATCAGATAAGGCTCGAGCACATCCTCGATCGTGCCACGCTCTTCCCCCAAGGCCGCGGCCAGCGACTCCACGCCGACGGGGCCGCCGCCGAAGCGCTGGATGATCAGCAGCAGCAGGCGGCGGTCCATCACGTCGAAGCCGGACGGATCCACGTCGAGCAGGTTCATCGCCTCCCGCGCAGTGTGTTCGTCGATGACGCCGCGGCCCTCGACCTCGGCATAGTCGCGGACACGGCGCAACAGGCGGTTGGCAATCCGCGGAGTCCCTCGTGCCCGGTGGGCAATCTGGCGGGCACCTGCCTCGTCGGTGACTGCACCCAGGATGACCGCCGAGCGCAACACGATTTCATGCAGTTCCTCCGGTGAGTAGAACTCCAGCCGCTGGACGATGCCGAACCGGTCGCGCAGTGGGGATGTCAGCAGGCCGGCCCGTGTCGTCGCTCCGACCAGAGTGAACGGCGGAAGTTCCAGTTTGATCGATCGGGCAGCCGGGCCCTCGCCGATCATGATATCGAGCTGGAAGTCCTCCATCGCGGGATAAAGCACCTCCTCGACCACCGGGCTCAGCCGATGGATCTCGTCGACGAACAGGACGTCGTGAGGCTCAAGGTTGGTCAGCAGCGCAGCGAGGTCCCCCGGCTTCTCCAGCACCGGGCCCGAGGTCTGGCGCATGCCCGCCCCGAGTTCGTTTGCGATGATGCTGGCCAGTGTGGTCTTGCCCAGCCCGGGCGGGCCGAAGATCAGCACATGATCCAGCGCCTCGCCCCGGCCGCGCGCCGCCGAGATGAAGATCTCCATCTGCCGGCGCACAGCGGCCTGGCCCACGTAATCTGCCAGGCGCTGGGGGCGGATACGCTGCTCGATCCGGGCATCGTCGCCCTCGCCCAGAGACGGGCGCAGGTCCCGATGCCGGCCCTCGACCCGGCCGCCCTCAGCCACGCGGCACCGCCTGGCGCAACACCGCACGCAGCAGGTCCTCGGTCGAACGGGCCTCCTCCGGCGCACGGTCCAGCATGCGCCGCGCCTCCGGAGCCTTGTAGCCCAGCGCAAGCAGCGCATCCAGTGCCTCGCTGCGCGCATCACCCGGTGATGCCATCGGGCCGTCGGCCTGCCCCGGGCCCATCGCGGCACCGCCGAGCCGGTCCCGCAGGTCTATGATGATGCGTTCCGCGGTCTTGCGCCCGATCCCGGGCAGTCGCGTCAGCGCTGCGGCATCGCCCAGCTCGACACAGCGAATGAAGTCGTCGACGCCTATGCCCGAGAGCACGCCCAGCGCCAGACGAGGACCGACCCCGTTGATCCGCAGCAGTTCGCGGAACAGGCGCCGCTCCGGTTCGGTCAGGAAGCCAAACAGTATGTGCTGGTCTTCCCGGATCACGAGGTGGGTGTGCAGCGCAACCAGGGTTCCGGTCGCCGGCAGGTTGAAGCAGGTCGACATGGGCGCCTCTACCTCATAGCCCACGCCATTGACATCCACCAGCAACAGAGGTGGCTGGTGCCGTACAAGAGTTCCGCGGATAAAGCCGATCACGAAGCGCTGGCCTGCCGCGGGAACCGGACGAGCCCGGCCACGCCCCGGCTGTGCGCATGGCAGATGGCTACGGCCAGCGCATCGGCCTCGTCGGGCTGCAGGCGTTCGCGGCATCCCAGCAGCATGCCCACCATGTGCGCCACCTGTGCCTTGTCGGCCGCGCCCGTACCTACGACGGCAAGCTTGACCGCCCGCGCCGCATACTCGAACACGTCGATACCGGCATCGAATGTCGCGCAGATTGCAGCTGCCCGCGCGTGGCCCAGCTTGAGCGCGGAGTCGGCATTGCGGTTGACGAAGACGCGCTCGATGGCAAGCTCCACGGGCCTGTACTCACCCACGAGGGTGGATACGCCATGGAAGATCTCCGCCAGGCGCGAGGCGAGATCGCCCCCGGCCGTCCGGATATGGCCGCTGGCGACATGGCAGGAACGCCGCCCGTCCGAGTCGACGACGCCCCAGCCTGTCACCCGGGAACCGGGATCGATGCCGAGGATGCGCACGGTATCAGCCATCTTCGGAATGGCCCCGATCAGGCCGGGGTGGGCGGCCGCTCAGAGCGCAGCCAGGGTTTCTTCAGCAATGTCGGCATTCGAGTAGACGCTCTGGACGTCGTCAAGATCCTCCAGGTATTCCATCAGCCGGACCATGGTCGCGGCTTCGTCGCCCTCGAGCCGCGTGCTCACCGCGGAACGCATTGTCACCTCTGCAAACGCTGGCTCCAGACCGGCACCCTCCAGCGTGCCCCGGACCCGCTCGAACTCCGCCGGTTCGGTCAGCACTTCCATCGAGCCATCCTCATTACTGACCACGTCCTCGGCCCCCGCCTCGATCGCCGCCGCCATCACGCTGTCCTCGTCGATGCCGTTGTCGAACCCGATCAGGCCGACATGGTTGAACAGGTAGGCCACGGAGCCATCCGCGCCCAGGTTGCCACCGAAACGGCTGAAAGCATGCCTGACCTCGGCAACAGTCCTGTTGCGGTTGTCGGTCAGGCAGCGAACCATCACGGCTACGCCCCCCGGACCGTAACCCTCGTAGGTCACTTCCTCGAAATTCGCGCCGTCGAGCTCACCCGAACCGCGCTTGATCGCACGCTCGATGTTGTCCTTCGGCATGCTCTGGCCCTTGGCCTTGTCCACCGCGAGCCGCAGGCGGGGATTTGAGGCCGGATCACCGCCGCCCGCGCGGGCCGCAACCGTGATCTCGCGGATCAGCTTCGTGAACAGTTTGCCGCGCTTCTTGTCCTGGGCCCCCTTGCGGTGCTGGATGTTGGCCCACTTGCTGTGACCTGCCATGCCTTGCCCCGTCTGCTCAGAACCTGAGGTTGATGCCCAGGTGCATGCCAGTATCGAAACGGAAAGGCTCCGCGCGGCGGTACTTCGCCCGCGCATGACGTGCCCCGACATAGACTTCCGCCTGGCGGGTGACATTGTAGCTGCCGCGCACGGCCAGCTCGCGGTACTGGCGGGTATCCAGGCCGATCAGCACATTCGGCGCATACCAGGCCTCGCCGGTCACCGCAAAGCGGTTGTACTGGGGGATGGTGTAGCGCAGGGACCCGCCGACCGCGATGCCCAGCCCGTCCTGGTTGCCGCGCCTTCCATTCAGGTACACCACGCGGCCACCCAGCCCGACGAGTACAGGATCCGGGCCGGAGGTTGCCGCACTGACGAGCTGCAGACCACCATGAAGGGCCGCGCCGCTGTCCGAGTTGTGCAGCCACGCCCCATCAGCCCGCAGCGAGCGCTGCGGAAGTGTGTAGGCGTACAGCAACCGGAACGCGTCGGAATTGAAACTCAGGTCGAGCTCGTGGGACTGGGCGCTGGGCGCAGCCGCCAGCGCACTGACGCCGAGCAGCGCAAGAAGCAGACTCCTCATCCGGAAAACTCCGCAGGACAGCACAGCGGCCATGATAACCGAAACGCTGCCCGCGGCGTGCCCGCTGCCGGCGCCGCCTTTCGACTACTGGTTGATCGCGTGAATGGCGCGGCGATCTACCGAGAGCGCTGCCTCGTGAACCGCCTCGGTCAGGGTCGGGTGCCCGTGGATCACCCGCTGGAGGTCCTCGGCGCTGGCCTCGAACTCCATGGCAACGACGGCCTCAGCCAGCAGCTCGCCTGCCATCGGCCCGACAATGTGTACACCCAGCAGCCGGTCGGTATCCGTGTCGGCGAGCACCTTCACCAGCCCTGCAGCCTGTTCCATCGCGCGCGCGCGCCCGCTGGCCGCGAAATTGAAGGTGCCAACCTTGTACTTGCGCCCTGATTCCTTGAGCTCTTCCTCGGTCTGGCCCACCCAGGCGATCTCGGGAGCCGTGTAGATTATGCTCGGGATCACCGAATAGTTGACCTCGGCGTGCCTGCCGGCGATCAGGTCGGCCACCATCACGCCCTCCTCGGAGCCCTTGTGGGCCAGCATTGGTCCGCGAACCACGTCGCCCACCGCCCAGATGTTCGGCGCGCTCGTGCGGCATTCATCGTCGACTTCGATGAAACCACGCTCGTCCAGGTTGACGCCGGCAAGCGGATCGAGCAGACCATCGGTGAAAGGCCGCCGCCCGACGGCGACGATCACCCTGTCGACCTCGATCTCGTGGGCACCCTGGCCGTCATCGTAGGCCAGGCGCACGACGCCGTCCTCGACGCGGGCCGCACTGACCCGGGCTCCGAGCCGGATATCGAGCCCCTGGCGCTTGAACTGGCGCTGCGCCTCGCGGGCGATAGCGCCATCCGCCATGAACAGGAACTGGTCCATCGCCTCGAGGATGGTCACCTCGCTGCCCAGGCGCGCCCAGACACTGCCCAGCTCCAGCCCGATGACACCCGCGCCAATCACGCCTATCCGCCCGGGCACCTCGTCGAAATCCAGCGCGCCCCAGGAGTCGACGATGAACTTGCCGTCGAACGGGGCCGAGGCAAGCTCGACCGGAGTCGAGCCGGTCGCAAGGATCACGTGATCCGCCACGAGCGTCTCCTCGCTGCCGTCGCGGGCTGTCACCAGCACCCGGTTGTCCGGCAGAAGACGGCCGCGGCCAAAGCGCCCGTCCACCTCGTTCGACTTGAACAAGGCATGAATGCCGCCTGACAGCTGGGCGACGATACGAGCCTTGCGCTCCTGCATCTTTGCAAGGTCGAGCCGGGCGGGCTCAAGCACGATGCCGTGGCTGGCGAACTCGTGGCGCGCGCGGTGGTAGAGCTCGGAGGACTCGAGCAGCGCCTTTGACGGGATGCAGCCCGCATTCAGGCAGGTGCCACCGAAACTGGAGCTGCCGTCGCGGTTCTGCCACGCATCGATGCAGGCCGTCCGCAGGCCATTCTGCGCCGCACGGATCGCCGCGACGTAGCCTGATGGCCCGCCACCAATGACAACAACATCGTACTTTCTGCTCATCGGATCAAACCTGCAGCAGCAGGCGGCGCGGATCCTCAAGGACCTCCCGCACCGCGACCAGGAACTGGACCGCCTCGCGCCCGTCCACGATCCGGTGATCGTAAGTCAGCGCCAGGTACATCATCGGACGGATCACGATCTGGCTGTCGACGACGACAGGCCGTTCCTGGATCCTGTGCATCCCGAGGATGCCGCTCTGGGGCGGGTTGAGTATCGGTGTCGAGAGCATCGAACCGAAGATGCCGCCATTGGTGATCGTGAAAGTGCCGCCGGTCAGCTCATCCATCGAGATAGAGCCGGCACGGGCCTTCTGCCCGAACTCGGTGATGGTCTGCTCCACCTCGGCGAGGCCGAGCTGATCAGCATCGCGCAGCACCGGCACGATGAGTCCCCGCTCGGTCGATACCGCGATACCGATGTCGTGATACTCGTGGTAGACGATCTCGTCACCCTCGACCGAGGCATTGAGAACCGGGAAGCGGCGCAGGCCCTCGACCACAGCCTGGACGAAGAAACCCATGAACCCCAGGCGGACCCCGTGCTTCTTCTCGAACGACTCCCCATAGGAACGGCGCAGCGCCATGACTTCGCTGAGATCGACCTCGTTGAAAGTGCTGAGCATGGCCGCGTTCTGCTGGGCCTCCACCATGCGCTCGGCAATGCGTGCACGCAGTCTGGACATACGCTCGCGACGATCCTGCCGCGCCGCTTCCTGCGCCGGCATCACCGGGGCCAGCGCGATGGCCGTGCTGTCGTCCGCGTCGTCGTCGGCGGCCCGGGCGTGCTCGTCACCGTTCAGCCCTGCACCGCCAGCCTGCTCCCGGCCATCCTCCTCCAGCGCCGCCAGCACGTCGGACTTGAGGATGCGCCCGCCGCGCCCGCTGCCGCTGATGCTGGCCGGGTCGAGCTCGTGCTCCTGGACCAGGCGCCGGACCGCCGGGCTCAGGCGGCCCGAGGATGAGGCCTCACCATTTCCGCCCTCGCGCCCCGCCGCCACCGCTCCGCCGGCCGGAGCGGCCTCCGGCTCGCTGGCCGGCGAAGGCTTCGCCTCTGCCCCGGCCCCGCTCTCCTGGATGACTGCGAGCAGCTGCCCGCTGGTCACCGTCGTACCCCCCTTGACCTTGAGTTCCCCCAGCACGCCGGCTGCAGGCGCCGGCACCTCCAGGACCACCTTGTCGGTTTCAAGGTCCGCCAGATTCTCGTCTCGGGCGACCCGGTCTCCCGGGTTCTTGTGCCAGGTCACGAGCGTTGCGTCCGCAACCGACTCCGGCAGCCGGGGAACCTTTACCTCGATGCTCATCGTGTTCGTCCGTCGTCCTTGGTGTATCAGGCGGGTTGCTGGGCCCGGTCAGCCAGGCCCAGGGCCGCAGCGACCAGCGCCTGCTGCTGTTGAACATGCAGCTGGTAGATGCCGGGCGCCGGGGCGGCCGCATGCGGCCGCCCGGCGTACAGCACCTCCCGGGGCGCGGCCAGGGGCCGCTGCAGGTGGTGCCGGATCTGGTACCAGGCGCCCTGGTTCTGGGGCTCCTCCTGACACCAGATGATCTCGGCCGCGTCCGGGTAGCGCGCAATCTCGCGGGCAAACTCGGCGGCCGGGAACGGATAGAGCTGCTCGATCCGCACCAGCGCAACGTCGTCGATGCCGGCGGAGCGTCGTGCCTCGAGCAGGTCGAAGTATACCTTGCCGCTGCAGAAGACCACGCGCCGCACCGGCGCGGAATCGAGTTCAGCGGTCTCCGGCAGCACCGGACGGAACCCGCCCGAGGAAAGCTCGGCGATGGGCGAACTTGAAAGCCGGTGGCGCAGCAGGCTCTTCGGCATCATCACGACCAGCGGCTTGCGGAAGCTGCGCAGCATCTGCCGGCGCAACATGTGGAACATCTGCGCTGGGGTCGAGGGCACGCAGACCTGCATGTTGTTCTCGGCACACAGCTGCAGGAATCGCTCCAGCCTCGCCGAGGAATGCTCCGGGCCCTGCCCTTCCTGACCATGGGGCAGCAGAAGCACGAGCCCGCAGAGCCGGCCCCACTTCGCCTCACCGGAACTGATGAACTGGTCGATGACCACCTGTGCGCCGTTGACGAAATCCCCGAACTGGCCTTCCCACAGCACCAGGGTATCGGGGTCCGTCGTCGCGTAGCCGTACTCGAAACCCAGCACGGCCTCCTCGGAGAGCAGCGAGTCGGTCACCGTGAACGCACCACGCGGCCCGCCGATGTCTTCCAGCGGCAGGCAGGTCCGGCCGGTCTCCTGGTCATGCAGGGCCGCATGCCGGTGGAAGAAGGTGCCGCGGCGGCTGTCCTGGCCGGTCAGGCGCACCTTGTAGCCCTGACGCAGCAGGCTCCCGTAGGCCATAAGCTCGGCAAAACCCCAGTCCATCGGGATTTCTCCGGCCGCCATTTTCTCGCGGTCGGCGACCACCTTGGACACCCGCGGATGCAGCTTGAAGCCCGCGGGCACGCGGTTCATCTCCCGGGCAACCCAGGCCACCTCCCCGGGATCGATCGAGGTGACGACCTTTTCGGTCCAGTCCGCCAGCGCGTACCGGCTCCAGTCCACGGTGTATTCATTGCCCACCATGCCGAGGACGGCCTTGGGCAGCGGCTCACCCGCTTCCAGGCGGCTGCGGTAGTCCTCGTTCATCCGCTCGGCCTCGGTGGCGTCGACCAGGCCTTCCTCGACCAGTCGGCCGATGTATTTCTGCCGGACGGTGGGCTGTCGCCGGATCTGCTGGTACATGCGTGGCTGGGTGGCTGAAGGCTCGTCCGCCTCGTTATGGCCATGACGCCGGTAACAGACCAGGTCGATGACGACGTCCTTGTGGAAGGTCTGCCGGTACTCCAGGGCCAGACGGGTGACGAAGACCACGGCCTCCGGGTCATCCCCGTTCACGTGGAACACCGGCGCCTCGATCATCCGGGCGATGTCGGTGCAGTACGCGGTCGAGCGGGCGTCGCGCGGATCGCTGGTCGTGAAGCCGATCTGGTTGTTGCAGACGATGTGAACGGTGCCACCGGTGCTGAAGCCCCGTGCCTGGGAGAGCTGGAAGGTCTCGGCCACGACCCCCTGGCCAGCGAAAGACGCATCCCCGTGCACCAGCACCGGCAGGATCTCGGCACCCTTGCTGTCGCCACGCCGCTCCTGCCGGGCGCGGACGGAGCCCTCGACGACCGGATTCACGATCTCGAGGTGGGAAGGATTGAAGGCCAGCACGACGTGCAGGTCGCCGGCCGCGGTCCGGATGTCGGACGAGAAGCCCATGTGGTACTTGACGTCACCCGAACCCGTGACCGTCTCCGGGTCGTAGATGCCCTCGAACTCCGAGAAGAGCTCCGCAGGCGACTTGCCAAGCACGTTGACCAGCACGTTGATCCGCCCACGGTGGGCCATGCCGATCACCATCTCCTGGATGCCAGCGACACCGCTCTGCTGGATCAGGTCGTCCAGCAGCACGATCAGGCCCTCGCCACCCTCCAGCGAAAACCGTTTCTGGCCGACGAAGCGCGTATGCAGGTAGCGCTCTATCCCCTCGGCCGCCGTCAGCTGCGTCAGGATGTTGCGCTTCTCCTCGACCGAGAGAGCGTCTCCCAGCATCCCGCGCTCCATGCGGTCGCGGATCCAGATACGTTCACGTCCGCGCGACAGGTGCGCAAAGTCGGCACCCACCTTGCCGCCATAGATGTGCCTGAGCCTGGCGAGCAGCTCGCGCAGGCTCATGCGGGCGTCGGCCTGGCCGGCAAAGTTGCCGACGTAGAACTCGGTATCCATGTCGGACTCGTCGAGCCCCAGGTAGTCGAGCCGGAGCACAGCGGGATGGCGGCGCTCCATCAGGCCAAGCGGGTCCAGATCCGCGACCTCGTGGGCGCGCAGGCTGTAGACCTGGATCAGGCGTGCAACCGCCGCCTGCTTCTGGGCTGCCAGGCCGGGCACCGCCGCGGTGCTGCGCGCCCTGACGCCCGCAGGGCGCGCGGCTTGCGCAGGACTCATGACCGACAGGCCGGCGGCAGGCTCGGGTGGCAGCTGGCGGAACCAGTCGCGCCAGGCCTCGGGCACCGCCGCAGGATCACGAAGGAAGGCTGAGTAAAGCGCCTCGACGTAGTCTGCGTTGCTGCCGTAAAGCGGGGTACCGGCGTAGCGCTGCTGCAGTGACTGGCTCATCGGATCAGTGACCTCGGCCGCAGCCGGCGCGGGTCGCCGGGGTCGCGACTGGACAAGTGCTTTCAGGGGCGCGGTAGTCTAGCCGATGGGCGGCGTTATTCAATGACACAGCGCTCACCCTTCAGCCATTCAGGACTGGCGCGACGCCCCGCGCAAGCCACCAGCGCCGCAGTCGCAGCCCGGCCAGGATCAGCAGCGACAGCAGGATCACGGTCGCATACTCGGTGAGCGGGATCAGCCCGACCTGGAACACGAGATGAAAGCCCTCAAAGCTGTAGATCGCCGCGACTGTCGCCACGTAGGCCGCTCCGAGGCCGGCACGCAGCCGCCGGGACCAGCCCAGACCGTGCATCTGGGTGATCACGAAAATGCCGAGGAAGCCGCAGACGAACATCGGCCAGCTGTCGCCGTTCATGACGGCCACGAGCAGCGCGTGGATGATGACGCCTGCCTCCAGGCAGACGGTCCAGTACCGGTTCACGTGCGCCCGGGTGAAAAACAGGCTGCTTTGCAGCAAGAGCAGGAACATATAGGCAAAGCCCAGCAGGTGACCGCTGCTGAACTCCATCGGGTGATACCAGAACGTGTAGACGATGGCCCAGGAGAAGTAGTAGCCGTGATACTTGCGCAGGGGCCCCGCCGAGCGGGTGACGAAGTCGAGCTTGCGCCCGAAGAACAGCCCCCGGCGCTGGTTCTCCATCAGCAGGATCGCGACCAGCACCATGATCACGGACCACTGCGAGGTCCACTCCGGCACGGTCTGCGCAAGGCCGTCGTACCAGAGGTGGGTCTGCAGGAGGTGCAGGCTGATGAACAGCGCATTGGCCAGCAGCGCAAACAGGTTGAACGCATGGAGACGGTCGCTGTAGGCAGGACGTTGCTGCTGCGCATACCAGATCACGCCCCAGAGCGTGGCCTGATGCAGCGCGTAAAGTCCCCAGGCGCTGGCGTGACTCAGGAAAGTGGGCTGCTGCAGCTGCCACTGGTACCAGAACGGGTGTCGGTCCGGCGTCAGCGGACCCGGGTCCAGCCAGAGCCAGCCGGTCAGCCAGATGAGGCCGGTGAAAACCGCGCTGAACATCAGCCCGGCGTAAAGCGCCCTCGTCGCCTGGATGCGCGCAGCGCTGCGCTCCAGCAAGTTGCTTTCCGCTTCCATCACAGGACAGTTTCGCACGAATACAGGCGACCGGATGCCCTGCTGGCGGGCGCACGGCGCGGCCCGGCACCCACGGCGGCCGAGTGCTTATGTAAAGCCCTGAAAAAAAAGACAGAAAAGCATTTGCAAGCTACGCCCGGCTGTGATATCAAAGGCACCGAAGAATAGAGAACCAGAAGCGTCAGCAAGAGGCCGTTCGACGGTCCGGAAGACGAAAAAAAATGAGGGACAGGGCAGATAACCTCCATGGAATGGGCGACTCTTCGTCCGGAGGGACCGTGCTTGCTCAGTCTCGAACTTCACCAGAAAGCATCCCGCTGAAGGGGGAACAGAGATGAAGAAGCTTGGATTACTGGCGGTAGTTGCAGCAGCCGCCCCGCTGGCCGCGACGGCTGCGAGCGCGCCTGAAACTTTCTACCGGATCGACAGCGCAAGCTCGACGCTGTCTGAGGTCCGCCGCATCGGCGGCGCGCTGATTCCGGAGATCGGCTCCTATAGCAACACGAACCCTTTCCTGCTTGACCCGCAGGACCCGAAGACCTGGCCGCTGCTCAGCGCGACGCTCGGCCTGTGGAACCCGGCCAACCCGACCGCGCTGCCGCCCATCGTTCCGCAGATCATCAGCGTCGGTGGCACGCTGAACGTCGTCGGCGGCTCCGTGACCGAGGCCTCGATCCAGCAGCTTGGCCAACTGAGCCTTGGCACTTTCCAGTCCTTCGACTTCGATAACAATGTCGGCGTAATTTCCGACATGCAGGTCAACGGGCTGACCTGGACCTACGACCCCTTGGCCGGAACCCTGACGCATGGGGCTGACCCGGGCAACGCGGCATGTGTTCCAGCTGCTGCAAACCTTGGTGGTGCCAGCGGAGTGCAGGTGAGCGGGCAGTGCGGTCTGCTGCGTAACGCTGTCAACAGCGCTGGCGGCAACTCCTGGGTCAACTGGACCGGCATCAACGCCGGGTACACGGTGTTCGACACACAGAACGCACCGTATCACCAGGGCACCGGCGGCTCACTGCTCGTCGGACCCCAGTCCGCCGTGGAGTGGGACCTGACCGACTTCGTCGAGGGCGTTGGCGGAATCGTCCGTGCGCGCGTGACATCCTCGGCCCTGGGTGGCAACAACGCCTCGGCCTTCACTGCACTCTATACGATGGACGTAACCTTCATCCCGGTGCCGGCCGCAGTATGGCTGTTCGGCTCGGGCCTGGTCCTGCTGGGCTGGTTCCGTAAGCGCAGCCTCGCGGCAGCCTGAGAAGCCAGGGTAGCGACGGCAGGCTTCTGACTGCCCTCGCCGCAAGCTGAAAGAAACGGGGGCGCGGGGGCAAACGCGCCCCCGGCGCTTTTTTTGCTACCCGCACGCCGCAGCCCTCCCCTGCGAGCCCCCCCCCCCCCGCCCCAACCGCACCGAGGCCCCCCCCCC
>JAFIFS010000028.1 GCA_020831895.1 Chromatiales bacterium | reverse complement strand
CGCAGCGGGTTTACCGACCCGTGCGCGGCAGGGATGCCGCGCCCGAGCCCCCAGGGATGGGTTCACGGCGTGTCCGGGACAGTGCCCCCGGACGGCTCAACCGCCACCGTCTCCGGGCAAGCGCGTTCAGGCAGGCTTCGGCATCTGGCGGACTTCGCGGTCGTCGGCGAGCAGGATCTCGTCGGCAGGGCGCAGGGCGAAGAGCCCCACCGTGACGATGCCCGGGATATGGTTCAGCCGTGATTCCAGCTCGACCGGGTTGTCGATCTTCAGGTTGTGGATGTCCAGCACCTGGTTGCCATTGTCCGTGACGAAGTCCTTGCGCCACTCCGGCTGCCCGCCCAGCGCGACCAGCTTGCGCGCGACGAAGGAACGCGCCATCGGCAGCACCTCGATCGGCAGCGGGAAGGCGCCCAGCGTCCCGACCCACTTGCTGTCATCGATGATGCAGACGAACCTGCGGGCCGAGGCCGCCAGCACCTTCTCGCGCGTCAGCGCGCCGCCGCCACCCTTGATCAGCTGGAAGGCCGGGTTCGCCTCGTCTGCGCCGTCGACATAGAGGTCGAGGTCACCCACCTGGTCGAGCGGCGAGACGGTCAGGCCATGGGCACGGAGCCGCTCGGCCGTGGCTTCCGAGCTCGCGACCAGCGCCTTCAGGCTGCGGCGCAGTGGCGGCAGCAGGTCGATGAAGTGGTTGACCGTGGAGCCGGTCCCGACGCCGAGCGCGGTGCCCGGCTCGATGTAGCGGATGGCTGCCTCGGCAGCGCGGCGTTTCTTGTCTGACTGATCCATCAGTAACCCCCGGTAAGTGGCGTCGGCACGATAGCGCTGCGGGCGCAGCCCGGCAACTGCACCGTGTCAGGAGCTGCAGGACAGGGCGGAGCAGCCGGGACGGTTGCGTGCCCAGTCCGGTCGACGAGCCGCCAGGCCGTCCTCGCCCGGCTGCTCGTCGAAGGGACGCTGCAGCACGCGCAGCAGGCGTCTCGCCGGTTCCAGGTCGCCGGTTTCAGCGGCCTCGATGGCAACCTGCACCAGCCAGTTGCGCGGGACGTACTTCGGGTTCAGTGCATCCATGTTCGTGCGCCGCTCCTCGTCATCTTCGCCGGAACGGGCGGCGAGGCTTGACCATGCGAGGAGCCAATGGACCAGCGCCGCCGGCGGTTCCGGCCGGTGGAACGCCGGCGCCAGCGGTGCCAGCAGCTCTTCGGCTGAGCTGCTGCCTGCTGGCAGGCGCGACAGCAGGCGGTGGAACAGTACGTAGTCCACCTCGCCCTGTTCCAGCATGGCCGGCAGCTTGCTGGCGAGCGCGATCGTGGCCTCGTCCTCCGGCAGCCCGAGCCGGCGGGCCTGGAGGCTGCGGTACCTTGCGCTGAACGTGCCGGCGTAGAGAGACAGGCCATCCTGCAGGAGGTTTTCCGCTACATCGAGGGCAAGCAGGGTTTCAGCCAGGCGGGCCAGGTTCCACTGCGCAATCTGCGGCTGGCGGCCATAGCAGTATCGCCGGCCTTCGCTGTCTGTCGTGTTGGGTGTCCAGCCGGGCTCGAAGGGTTCCAGCCAGCCATAGGGACCGTAGTCGATTGTCAGCCCGAGAACGGACATGTTGTCGGTGTTCATGACGCCGTGGACAAACCCGACGTGCATCCAGTGGGTGAGCAGCAAGGCTGTCCGGCGACAGACGTCGTTGAACCAGCTGGCGCAGCGTTCGATCTCATCTGCGGCGTCGATATCCGGGAAGTAATGCTCTATGCAGAAGTCCAGGAGTTGCTCGAGCAACGGGAGGTCACCGCGTGCCGCCGCAAGCTGGAAGTTCCCGAAGCGAAGGAAGCTCGGGGCTACCCGGCAGACGATGGCGCCGGGCTCGGCGGCCAGGTTTCCGTCATAGAACATGTCGCGGATCACCTGCTCGCCGGTCAGGACGAGGCTTAGTACGCGCGTGGTCGGGATGCCCAGGCCGTGCATGGCCTCGCTGCACAGGAATTCGCGCAGTGACGATCGCAGTACCGCGCGGCCATCCGCTCCACGGGAGAAGGGTGTCCGGCCTGCACCCTTGAGCTGGAGTTCCTGGTGCTGCCCGGTGTGATCGACCAGCTCACCGAGCGTGATCGCCCGGCCATCACCGAGCTGTCCTGCCCAGTGGCCGAACTGGTGTCCGGCATACGCGGCCGACCAGGTGCGCATGCCGGGCAGCTGCTCGTTGCCGGCGAGCACGGCGGCCACGCGTGGATCATCCTGCGGCGTATCCGCGATGCCCAGCTCGGCGGCAAGGCGGTCTGACCACAGCAGCAGTCGTGGTTCCCGGACAGGTGCCGGTGCAACCGCCGCCCAGGCGGAACCCATGACCTGGCGAGGACGGATATCGCCCAGCGTATCGCCGGGGAGCATCCGGGTGAACCGGTCGGTGAACTTCCGGTCAAGCAGGCTTCCATTCCCAAAGCCCATGGAAATCAATTATATGCCGCCGCCGGGGGCTGTGGGGGTGCTGAAAAAAAAGAAGCCCGCCAATGGCGGGCTCCAGATCGTGCGTCCCTTCGGGAAACCGGTGAGGGGCTTCACGCCGCCTCACCGGTATTCATCTGTCACTTCTTGGTAGTGGCCTTGCGAGTTGCCTTCTTGCGCGCCGCCTTCTTGCGCGCAACCTTCTTCGTTGCCTTCTTCGCGACCTTCTTGGCTGCCTTCTTCGCTACTTTCTTCTTGGCGACTTTCTTCTTCGCCACTTTCTTCTTTGCTACTTTCTTCTTCGCGACCTTCTTGGCAACCTTCTTGCGCGCTACCTTCTTCCTTGTTGCCTTCTTGGCGACCTTCCGCGTCACCTTCTTCGCAACCTTGCGCGCTACCTTCTTCTTAGCCACCTTCTTCTTCGAAACCTTCTTCTTGGAAGCAGTCTTCGTAGCCATCTTCAAAGTCTCCGTGTCGGGGTAGACGTCGCCGAGTATATACAAGAGTTGTAAAAATTCCAGCAATTAGGGTGAATCTGTTACCACTTTGCTGGCAACTCGCAAGAGGCACATCCGAGCGACTCTTCCGACAGTGACGAGCGTCACTGCCTTGAAGAGTGGCGCAGCAATGTCCTCGATTCAGTCACGACGGCATCAAGGCGAACATCATGCGCCTGCGTTGGAAGTTGCTCGACCTGCTGGAGGTCGAATGCGATACCGATCAGCTGTGGCCGGTTCCATTCCCTGTGCCGCAAGCGAAAGGAGAAGCTGCGGTCGTAGAAGCCGCCGCCCATCCCCAGGCGGTTGCAGTCCGCATCGAAGCCCAGCAGCGGCGTGATCACCACAGGCAGGTCGCGCGGATTGCGCAGTTCCGAGGACGACACGCAGGGTTCCGGGATGCCGAAGCGATTGGGTTGAAGCCTGGTGTCCGGACTCAGTGGCGCAAAACGCAGGCGCTTCCCCGCAAGTACCGGTACCAGCACCTCCCGACCGCGGAACCAGGCGGCCCGGATGAGCCAGAGGCAGTCGACTTCGCCAGGCATCGGCAGATAGGCGGCCAGGGCTGCGGGGCGGGCCAGCGCAGGAAGCTGCCAGCAGCGGCGAGCAATCTGGCGGCTGGCCAGTTCCCGGCTGTCGGCGGGGGCTTCCAGCCGGCGGCGGCGCAGCTCTGCCCGGAGCGGAGGCGCGGGTGAAGCAGGCACTGGCGCGCTACTCATGCCGGGATTTCCGTGGACGGGATCGGGGAGGGGGTGCCTCCCGCCTGTGCCGGTCGAGCCGTTGCTCTCGAACCAAGAGCATCAGGTGGGGTCAGCCGTGGCAGCGCAGGCTTTCCGCCGCAGCGGTCATGCACAAAGCTGCCGACAGTGCACGACCCCAGTATCGTGATTAAGGGACGAGGGACTACCCGTCTCGTATCGAACACTGCAGGAGGCACCCGGTTCCATTATACGGCGCCCTCGGGGCGCGTGCCTGACCCAGGTCTGATTAAAGGTCCATTTGCCGGCCGCTGTGCAAGGCACGCTCCACGCGCTCGCGGATCGCCTGCACACGTCCGACAGCCTCGCTTTCGAGGATCTCGTCGCGGCTGCGGGACTTCAGCAGCTCATTGGCCATGTTGAGGGCCGCCATGACGGCTATGCGGTCCAGGCCGATTACTTTCCCGCTGTCACGGATCCGGCGCATCTCCCGGTTGAGCAGCTCTACAGAGTCGAGCAGCGCGCTGCGCTCGCCGGCGGGGCAGGCGATCTGGTATTCCTTCTCGAGAATCCGCACGTTGACGTGGGCAACATCGTTCACGAGCTGTGCTCCATCGACTTCAGGCGCCCGACCATGGCCTCGACTCGTGCCCTCACCTGCTCGTTCTTCTGCAGCAGGTTGGCACGTTCGGCGATCAGCGCATCCTGGCGCTGGCGCAGTGAACGATTCTCTTCCTTGAGCTGCCCGCAGACGATGACGAGCTCGTCGATGCGCCGTTCCAGGCGCTCGAGCTCGCGGCTGAAGGTCTTGTCGAGTGACTCGTTCATGTCCGCGAATATAGGCTGCGCCCGGGCGCAGGGTCAATGTGCCGCGCTCCTTGCGGGTGTTACGATAGTCGGCAAATGAGCGCCGCCGCCGGTCCCGGGTTCCATACCGTCGCTGCCGCACTGCATGGGGCAGGTTCACTGTCCCATCCGGCGGAGATCCATGGGAGCCTGTGCGGCCGGATATGCCTGCTCGGAGAAGCCTACGCCACCGCCTGGTTTGCCGAGGTGCTCGAGGGGGCTGCCGAGGATGCCACCGGGCGTGCAGAGGCCATGGAGGTGCTCGGTGCACTGGGTGAGGCGACCTGCCGGTCGCTGCTGGAGGGCGACATGAGCGTCCGGCTGCTGGTGCCAGGAGACGAGGCCGAACTGGGGCAGCGCGCCGACGCGCTGGCCCACTGGTGCCAGGGCTTCATTCATGGCCTGGCGTCCAGCGGGCAGCAGGGCCCGACGCGTGCCGCGCTGGACGATGGCCTGACTGGCGAGATCATCCGTGACTTCGGCGAGCTGTCCAGGATGGCATTTACCGGCGAGGATACCGAGGCCGAGGCCGAGGCGGCCTATGCCGAGCTGCTGGAGTACGTGCGCGTCAGCGTGCAGCTCGTTTTCGAGGAGCTTCACGCGTTGCGTGGGCTGGTCGCGGGACAAGGGACCCACTGAGGCGATGCGTGCCAGCGAGTTCGCGCGCCGGCGCCGCCAGCTGATGCGCATGATCGGGCGCGGCAGTGTCGCCATCCTGCCCGCCGCACCGGTCCGTATACGCAATCGCGATGTGCAGTATCCGTACCGGCAGGACAGCGACTTCTACTACCTGACCGGGTTTCCGGAGCCCGAATCCGTCGCGGTCGTTGCCCCCGGCCGGCAGGAAGGCGAGTACCTGCTGTTCTGCCGACCGCGCGATGCGCACGAGGAGCTGTGGAACGGGGTGCGCAGCGGCCCCGAGCAGGCGGTCGAGCACCATGGCGCCGATCAGGCTTTTCCGGTTGATGCACTGGATGACCTGCTGCCCGGGATCATCGAGCAGTGCGAGCGGGTCTACTACACGATGGGCGCCTACCCGGAGTTCGATCACCGCCTGATGGGCTGGGTGCAGGCGCTGCGTACACGAGGCAGCGGAGCCCACACACCGGATGAGTTCGTCGCGCTGGACCACCTGCTGCACGACCTGCGCCTGTACAAGAGCCGGCCGGAGGTCAGCGCCATGCGCCGTGCCGCGCAGATCGCGGTCGGCGCCCACAAGCGCGCGATGCGCCACTGTCAGCCCGGGCTCTGGGAATACCAGGTGGAGGCGGAGTACCTGCACGAGTTCCGGAGTCATGGTGCCCGTCCCTCCTACCTGCCCATCGTCGGCTCCGGTCCGAATGCCTGCATACTTCACTATCACGCCAACAGCAGGCAGGTGGCGGACGGCGACCTGCTGCTGGTCGATGCCGGGTGCGAGTACGACTACTACGCTTCTGACGTGACGCGCACCTGGCCGGTCAACGGTCGTTTCAGCAGCGAGCAACGCGCTGTTTACGAGGTCGTGCTGGCCGCGTGGGAGGCCGCGCTCATGCAGGTGCAGCCGGGCGCCGGCTGGCATGAGCCCCATGAAGCGGCAGTGCATGCTGTTGTGCGGGGGCTGCGGGCATTGGGGCTGCTGAAGGGCAGCGTGCCTGCGCTGATGCGCTCCGGGACCTATCGCCAGTTCTTCATGCACAGGACCGGGCACTGGCTGGGCATGGACGTGCATGACGTAGGGGACTACCGGGTGGGTGACCAGTGGCGGATGCTTGAACCGGGGATGGCCCTGACGGTCGAACCCGGGGTGTACATCAGGCCCGGAAGCAAGGTCCCGCGTCGCTGGTGGGGTATCGGCGTTCGGATAGAAGACGACGTGCTGGTCACGCGCGAGGGGCACGAGGTCCTGACGGCTGCCCTGCCGCGCGATCCGGACAGCATCGAGGCGCTGGTCGGGTCTGCCGCATGACCGCTGCCCCCAGCTACGACGTCGTGATTGCCGGCGGTGGCCTGGTCGGAGCCAGCCTCGCCGTTGCGCTCGCCGGCAGTCCGTTGCGCATCGCGCTGGTCGAGGCGCTCGCACCGGGCATGGTGACCCGGCCAGGCTTCGATTCACGCACGCTGGCACTCTCGCGCAGCAGTTTCCGCATCCTCGAGACACTCGGCATCTGGTCCGGCCTGGCCGATGTCGCCGCGACGATCCGGAGGATTCACGTCTCGGAGCAGGGTCGCTTTGGCACAGCCGTGATCAGCGCGACCCAGCAGGGCGTCCCCGCGCTCGGTCACGTGCTGGAAAGCCGGGCCGTCGCCACGCTGCTCTGGGAACGTCTGGCCACGCAGGACAACTGTACCGTGCTGGCCCCGGCGAGCGTGGTCGGCAGCAGCGAGGAGGACGGTGCAAGGGCGCTGCAGCTCGCCGGAGATGGAGTGCCTGGCCGGATCGACGCGCGGCTGCTCGTGGTGGCCGACGGTGCCCGCTCCGGACTGCGCACGTCGCTTGGCATCGATGCCGTGAGCAGGCGCTATCCGCACTCGGCCATCGTCGGCAACCTGGCCGTCAGCGAGCCGGGAGCGGGGGAGACCGCGTTCGAGCGCTTTACGCCCTCGGGGCCACTGGCGATCCTGCCCGCAGGCGGCTCGCGTCATGCGTTCGTGCTCACGCGCTCCGACCCCGAGGCGGCACTGGCGCAGGACGACGCTGCGTTCCTGGCCGCTCTGCAGGCACAGTTCGGCTATCGTCTGGGCGTGCTCGAGCAGCTCGGCCAGCGCTCGGTGTTCCCGCTGGAGCTGGTCGTAGCGAACCGGCTCACGGCGCCGCGCGCCGTGCTGGTCGGCAACGCCGCCCATGCGCTGCACCCGGTGGCTGGCCAGGGCTACAACCTGAGCCTGCGTGATATAGCCGCGCTTGCCGAGCTGCTGGTCGACGACCAGGGACAGGACCCGGGTTCACCTGCGTTGCTGGTTTCGTATGCACGCTGGCGCGAGCCCGACCAGCGCAAGGTCGTCGCCTTTACCGACGGACTGATCCGCATGTTCGGTGCGGGGTGGCCGGGCCTTTCCCGGGCACGTGGGGCTGCCCTGCTGGGTTTCGACCTGGTGCCGCCGGCGAAGCGGCTGCTCGCACGCCACACGCTGGGACTCGCCGGCCGCATGAGCAGGCTGGTGCGGGGTGTTCCGCTGTGAGCGCCGTCGAGGTCGACGTGCTTGTCGCGGGTGCCGGACCGGTTGGCCTGGCGTTCGCATTGCTGCTCGAGCAGCAGTGCCCGGCCCTGCGGTCGCAGCGCCTGCGCCTGGCGCTGCTCGACCGCAGGGCTGCCCCGTCCCCGCCTGACGGGCCCGAGCTGCGCGTGCTGGCACTCTCGCCGGCCTCGCGCAGGCTGCTGGAGGCTTGCGGGGCCTGGGACTCGCTGGCTGCCGGGCGGCTCTACCCTTACGAGGATATGCAGGTCTGGGCGTCCACCGGCCAGCCGGGTGCGCGGCATTCGATATGTTTCTCTGCTGCCGAGCTCGGCGTACCTGCTCTGGGCTGGATTGCCGGGGCCGACGCCCTGCGCCATGCGCTGTGGTCAGTGCTGCCGATGAATTCGGGCCTGTCCGTCGTGCTGGGAGAACCGTCAGCGCTGGAAGCTGGTCCGGAAGCGATCAGTGTCACCCTGGCCAATGGTCACGAGATCCGGACCCGCCTTCTGGTGGGTGCTGACGGCGCCTCGTCCTGGGTCCGTGAGCGCCTGGGTGTCCCCAGCGGTGCGAGTCCCTACGACCAGCTTGCGATTGTGGGCCGGGTGCGCTGCGAGCAGCCGCACCGATCCACCGCCTGGCAGCGTTTTGCGCCGGGAGGCCCGCTGGCCCTGTTACCGCAGGACGCGCAGGCCTGCTCGATCGTCTGGAGCCGTCCACAGGAGGAGGCACGGCGGCTGCTCGCGCTGGACGACCAGGCTTTCGCCGCGGAATTGACCGAGGCCAGCGGCCACTGCCTCGGGGCGCTCTCGCCGGAAGGTCCGCGCGCCGGGTTCCCGCTTTCAAGGGCGCACGCGGATCACTACACTGGCGCGCGTTTCGCGCTGCTGGGCGATGCGGCCCACCGGGTGCACCCGCTGGCAGGCCAGGGCGTCAACCTGGGTCTGCTCGATGCGGGAGCCCTGGCCGAGTCGCTGGCGGATGCGCTTGCCGATCCCTTCAGTGACCCGGGGGACTGGCGCGCGCTGAGGCGATACGAGCGCGAACGGCGCGGCCCCAACCTGGCTACGCTGGTGGCGCTGGATGGCCTGCACCAGCTGTTCGCTGCCCCGGCCGGTCCATTGCGCCTGGCCGGTGCAGCGGGGCTCGGGCTCGTCGATCAGCTGCGTCCTGTGAAACATGCGCTTGCCCGCGTCGCCCTCGGCGAAGGTCATGACCTGCCCCGGGCTGCGCGTGCAGTGAGCGATCAACGATCGTGATGAGCTGAGGCCTCATGCCGCAATTGCGTCTGCTGCTGCTCGCACTCCTGCTTACACTCGCGGGTGGGGCGCTTTTCCTTTACAAGTGGCAGACGCTGGGTTTTCCGCTGCTGCCCGAGGAAGAGACCCAGACCTGGACTGTGGAGGTGATGGCGACCTTCGAGGCAGGTCCGGGACCGATACGGATGAACCTCTTCATCCCCGGGTTGACGCCCGGCTTCGCGATCCTTGACGAGAACTTCGTCTCCCGTGGTTTCGGCTTCAGCACGCGCTTCGTGGCCGGCGGCCGGCAGGTCCAGTGGACGATCCGCAGGGCCCGCGGGACGCAGACCCTGTTCTACCGGGCGGTGGTCTACCGCGATCCGGGCCGCCCCGAGAGCGACACCACGCCCCCGTTCCCGCCGATGCCCGAGCTGCCCGAGCCGTTCCGGACTGCAAGCGAGATGCTGGTCGAGCAGGTCGCTGCGCAATCGGCGGACCCGGCAAGCTTCGCCAGCGAGCTCCTGCGCCGCCTCGCGTCCCCTGCCGGTGACCAGAACATCGATCTGCTGCTGGGGCCTTCACCGGATGCCCTGCAGCGCGCCCGCACTGCGCGCACGCTGCTGGCGGTCCAGCGAATCCCGGCCCGCATCATGCATGGCATCTACCTGCAGGAGCGCGGACGGCGGGCGGACCTCGTTCCCTGGCTCGAGGTGCACGATGGTGAGCGCTGGCTGTACCTCGATCCTGCCACGGGGGCGGTCGGCCTGCCGCGTGATTTCCTGGTCTGGTGGCGTGGTGACGACCCGCTGTACGAGCTCGACGGCGGTCGTGGTGCCGAGGTCCGCCTGTCCGTTCAGGCCAACGTTGCAGATCCAATGCTGGTGGCCCAACGCCGCGCGCAGGCCTGGCAGTCACCCATCGCCGACTTCTCGCTGTTCTCGCTGCCCATACAGGTCCAGGCTGTCTACAGCGTCCTGCTGCTGGTGCCGATCGGTGCGCTGATACTTGTAGTGCTGCGCAACCTCGTCGGCCTGCAGACCTTCGGCACCTTCATGCCGGTCCTGATCGCGCTGGCGTTCCGTGAAACCCAGCTGCTGGGCGGTATCATCCTGTTCACGATAGTGGTCGCGCTGGGCCTGGCCTTCCGCTTCCTGCTCGAGCACCTTCGCCTGCTGCTGGTGCCGCGGCTTAGCGCCGTGCTGATCATCGTGGTGCTGCTGCTGCTGTTGATCAGCATCATCACGCACCAGCTGGGTGTCGACATGGGGCTCTCGGTCGCCCTTTTCCCGATGGTGATCCTGACCATGACGATCGAGCGCATGTCCATCGTCTGGGAGGAGCGCGGCCCGGGCGAGGCGATACGCCAGGGCATCGGAAGCATGTTTGCGGCCAGCATCTGCTTCCTCGTCATGGGGATCAGCGTGATCGAGCACCTGGTTTTCGTCTTCCCCGAGCTTCTTCTCGTGGTCCTGGCGGTGACCATGCTGCTCGGCCGCTACTCGGGCTACCGGCTGCTCGAGGTGCCACGCTTCTGGTCCCTGCGCGCATGATCCCGCGCTGGTGGCCGCGGCTGGGCCTGGCTGGCCAGGGCGTGCTCGGGCTGAATGCGCGCAACGCGGAATACATCATGCGGTACAACCCGCGCCGGCTGTACCCGCTGGTCGATGACAAGCTCGCCACCAAGCGTTTGGCGATGGAGGCTGGCGTCCGTGTTCCGCAGCTCTACGGCGTCATCGAGAGCTACCATGACATCCGTCGCCTGCCGTCCATCGTCTCTGGTCATGCCGACTTCGTGATCAAGCCGGCACGCGGTTCGGGAGGCGACGGGATCCTGGTGATCGCCGGCGGCAGTCGCTACAAGGCAGATACCTGGCGACTCGTCGATGGCAACCTGATGAACCTGTCCGACCTCTCACATCACCTGTCCAACGTCATCAGTGGCCAGTACAGCCTGGGAGGCAGCTGGGACCAGGCCCTGGTCGAGTACTGCGTGAAGTTCGATACCAGTTTCGTCGAGCATGCCTATGGCGGCGTGCCCGACATTCGCGTGCTGGTCTTCCTGGGCTATCCGGTCATGGCCATGGTGCGCCTGCCAACCCGCCGTTCGCATGGCAAGGCCAACCTTCACCAGGGTGCTGTCGGGGCCGGCATAGACCTCGGCAGCGGCCGGACGACGTTCGCCGTTCTGGGCAACCGGCCCGTCGACGAGCATCCCGACACGGGCGTGCCCCTGGCGGGCTTTCCCATCCCGTACTGGGATGAGCTGCTGGACCTGGCGTGCCGCTGTCATGAGCTGACGGGGCTTGGCTACCTGGGCGTGGATATCGTGCTCGACCGTGAGCAGGGTCCAATGCTCCTTGAACTCAACGCGCGCCCTGGCCTGAACATCCAGATTGCCAACCGCTGCGGACTCGCCGGCCGGCTGCGAGCCGTCGAGCGACTCGAGCGCGCCGCCGATCCGGCGGCGCGCATCGCCTGGGCACGGGAGCATTGCGCTGGCCCGCTTCCCGAGGCTGCGCTAACATGAACAGAGGGGGCGGCAGCTTGAGGCTGGCGCCCTCTTGCGTTTCGCGAACCCACCAGGTGCCCTGATGAGCCACGCCACCGTCCTGCACGAGACGCATGTTGCGGCGGGTGCCCGCATGACTGACTTCGCCGGCTGGCGCATGCCGCTGCATTACGGCTCCCAGCTGGCCGAGCATCATGCGGTGCGGCGCAGCTGCGGCATATTCGATGTCTCCCACATGACCATCGTGGACCTGTCGGGCAACGGTGTGCTGGACTGGCTCGGTCTTGTGCTGGCCAATGATCCCGCCAAGCTCGCAACGCCCGGCCAGGGACTCTACAGCTGCCTGCTGAACGAGAAGGGTGGCGTCATCGATGACCTGATCGCCTACTGGCTGCCGTCCGGGGGTTACCGGCTCGTGCTGAATGCGGCAACCCGAGCGCGCGACATGGCGTGGCTGTCCGGCCTGGCCAGCGATGCCGGTATCTCGCTTGCCGAGCAGGCGGGACTTGCGATGCTGGCGATCCAGGGTCCCGACAGCGCGTCGGTGCTGCGCCACGCCCTCCCGAAGCTGGGGCCGCAGATCGCGGCGCTGGCCGGATTCCACTCGATCCAGTCCGGCGATTATTTCATCGCCCGCACCGGGTATACGGGCGAGGACGGCTTCGAGGTCGTTCTGCCGGCCCCGGGCGCGGTGCAGCTGTGGCAGCAGGCCGTCGCGGCTGGGGCGCAGCCCTGCGGGCTGGCAGCCCGGGATACGCTGCGGCTGGAGGCCGGGCTGCACCTGTACGGCCAGGACATGGACGAGTCGGTCTCGCCGCTGGAGTGCGGGCTTGCGTGGACCGTGGCCTGGTCTCCCTCGGGACGCAGCTTCATCGGTCGCGAGGCGCTGGAGGCGCAGCGGCAGGGCGGAGTCACGCGCCGGATGGCCGGCCTGCTGCTCGAGGATCGCGGTATCATGCGCCCGGGCCAGCGGGTCGATACCGCGGCTGGCCCGGGGCAGGTGACCAGCGGCGGCTGGTCTCCAAGCATGGAGCGATCGATAGCGATGGCCCGCCTGCCGGCTGCAGCGGACGAGCTCGAGCGCTGCACGGTCACGATCCGTGACCAGATGAGACAAGCACGCATCGTCCGCTTGCCTTTCGTGCGGCGCGGGCGCGTTCTGGTGCAGTTATGAGGATCCAGGCATGAGCGAGATACCGGAAGGCCTCCAGTATTCAAGGACGCACGAGTGGTTGCGCGAGGAGGCCGACGGCAGCCTCAGCTGCGGCATCACCGATCATGCCCAGTCGGCACTCGGTGACCTCGTGTTCGTCGAGCTTCCGGCGCCCGGGCGCAAGGTCACTGCCGGTGAGGCTTTTGCAACGGTCGAGTCGACGAAGGCCGCATCGGATGTCTATGCCCCGGTCTCCGGGGAGGTGGCCGCCGTCAACGACGCACTCGAGGCCGACCCCGGCCTCGTCAACAGCTCGCCTTATGGCGAAGGCTGGTTGCTGCGAATCAAGCCTGCCGCGCCCGCTGCGGGACTGCTGGATGCCGCGGCCTACCGGGCCGAGCTGGACTCTGCCGGCGACTGAGCGGCCGCACCCGGATGCCCTTCGTACCGCATACCCCCGATGATGTGAGCGCGATGCTGGCGACGATAGGCGCCAGCAGCATCGACGAGTTGTTCGACGAGATTCCCACGGGGCTGCTGATCGACCGGCTGGAGGGCGTACCAGCCGGTCTCGGTGAGCAGGCGATTACCCGGTTGATGCATGCGCGCGCTTCCCGTCTGCCCGCGCGACTGTGCTTCCTCGGGGCCGGCGCCTACGAGCACCACATTCCCGCCGCAGTCTGGGAGCTCGCCACGCGCGGCGAGTTCTACAGTGCCTACACGCCGTACCAGGCCGAGGCCAGCCAGGGCACCCTGCAGGTGACTTGGGAGTACCAGTCGATGATGGCGAGCCTGACCGGGCTCGATGTGTCGAATGCCTCGCTTTACGACGGAGCGACCGCATTCGCCGAGGCCTGCCTGATGGCGGTGCGCGCGAACCGGTCCGGGCGCCCGCGCCGGATCCTCGTGAGCCGGTACCTGCACCCCGCCTGGCTGGATGTTGCGCGCACGATAGTGGCCGGCCAGCAGATCGAGCTGTGTGAACTGCCTGCCAGGGACGGGCGCAGCGATGCCGCGGCACTCGCTGGCATCGACGCCGCCGGCTACTGTGCGCTCGCTGTCCAGCAGCCGAACTTCCTGGGCGCGCTGGAACCTGTCGATGAGCTGGCGCGCTGGGCGCGCCATCAAGGTCTTCTCGTCATCGGCGCCTGCAATCCGGTCGCACTCGCGATCCTCAAGCCCCCCGGTGAATGGGGGGATGAGGGTGCCGACATCGCCTGTGGCGAGGGCCAGCCCCTGGGCATACCCCTGTCCGGCGGCGGGCCCTACTTCGGCTACATGACCTGCCGCCAGTCGCTGGTCCGCCAGATGCCTGGCCGTATCGTAGGCCGCACGCTGGACCGGGACGGGCGGCCTGGTTTCACGCTGACGCTGCAGGCCCGCGAGCAGCACATCCGCCGGTCGCGATCGACGTCGAATATCTGCACGAACCAGGGCCTGATGGTGACTGCGGCCACGATCTACCTGTCGCTGCTTGGTGCCGAGGGCCTGCGCCGGGTTGCGCTGCGCTGTCACGCGAACACGCGCAGGCTTGTCGATGCGCTGACGGCCCTGCCGGGCGTCAGCCTGCTGGCGGACGGCTTCTTCCATGAGGTCGTGTTTGGCCTCGACCAGCCTGTGGCCCCGCTGTTGGAGAAGCTTGCCGGTCGCGGCATCGTGGGTGGCCTCGACGTCTCGGCTCAGTTCCCGGAGTTCGGCCATGCGCTGCTCGTGTGTGCGACCGAGACACGCACGCCCGAGGATATCGCGCTGTATGCGCGGACGCTGGGCGAGCTGCTCGCCCCGTCGGCGGAGAGTCGTGAGCATGATGCCTGAACCGCTGATCTTCGAGCAGTCGCGTCCCGGCCGGCGCTCACCCGGACATGCGCCGGCGGAGGCCGACGAATCAAGGGGCCTGCCGGAGGACGCCCTGCGCAGCAGTGCACCCTTGCTGCCGGAGGTCTCCGAGCTCCAGGTGGTGCGTCACTTCACCCGACTCTCCCAGAAAAACTTCTCGATCGATACCCACTTCTACCCGCTGGGTTCGTGCACGATGAAGTACAACCCGCGGGCCTGCAACCGCCTGGCGATGCTGCCCGGCTTCCTCGGTGCGCACCCGCTCGAGCCCGTGGACAACCTCCAGGGGCTGCTCGAGTGCCTTTGGGAGCTGCAGGAAATGCTCAAGGCGGTGACCGGCATGAAGGCTGTCTCGCTGACGCCGATGGCCGGAGCGCAGGGTGAGCTGGCCGGCGTTGCGATGATCCGGGCCTGGCACCTTGCCCGCGGCGACGGGGAGCGCCGGGAAATCATCGTCCCGGATGCCGCCCATGGCACGAATCCCGCCACTGCGACGATGTGTGGCTGCGACGTGGTCGAGATCCGGACCGGCCGCGATGGTGATGTGGACCTGGAGGCCCTGCGCCAGGCTGTCGGCCCACGAACGGCAGGCATCATGTTGACGAACCCGTCTACCCTGGGCGTGTTCGAGCGCCAGATCACGGAGATCGCGGCGATCGTGCACGAGGCGGGTGGCCTGCTCTACTACGACGGCGCGAACCTGAACGCGATACTGGGCCGCGTATTGCCGGCGGCGATGGGTTTCGACGTGGTTCACATCAACCTGCACAAGACCTTTTCCACGCCGCACGGGGGAGGTGGCCCTGGCGCAGGCATCGTGGCGGTGGGCGAACACCTCGAGCCCTTCCTGCCTGTGCCGGTCGTCGCGCGGGAGGAAGACGGGCGCTTCGTGCTGCATGGGCAGGCTCAGCGCCCGAACAGCATAGGCCAGCTCTCGGCCTTCATGGGCAATACCGGCATCCTGCTGCGTGCCTATGTCTACATGCGCATGCTGGGCGCCGAGGGCATGCGCCGGGTGGCGGACCACGCGACACTCAATGCGAACTACCTGCTGGCACGGCTGGCCGCCGGTGGTTTCCGTCCCGCCTGGCCCGGACGGCGTGCGAGCCACGAGTTCAGCCTGTCGCTGCAGGACATTGCGCGCGAGGCGGGCGTCAACGCGATGGATTTCGCCAAGGCGCTGCTGGACCGGGGGTTCCATGCCCCGACCACCTATTTCCCGCTGCTGGTGCCCGAGTGCCTGCTGATCGAGCCGACCGAGACCGAGACCCTCGAGACCCTGGACGCTTTCGCGGATGCGCTGCTCGCGATCCGTGCCGAGGCGCTGCAGGACCCGGCCTCGGTCAGGAATGCGCCGGTGACCCTGCCGGTGAGCCGCCTCGATGATGTGCGTGCCGCGCGACAGCTGGACCTGCGCTGGCAGCCACTGGCAGGAGAGCCTGAATGACAGCACTGATCTGCGGATCCATCGCCTACGACAACATCATGGTCTTTCCCGGGCGCTTCCGGGACCACATTCTGCCTGACCAGATCCACATCCTGAACGTGGCCTTCCTGGTCCCCGAGATGCGTCGCGAGTTCGGCGGCTGCGCCGGCAACATTGCGTACACGCTGACGCTGCTAGGCGAGGCGCCACTGGTGATGGCGACCGTGGGCAGTGACTTCTCGCCCTACCAGGCGCGGCTGGACAGCCTGGGCATCAGCCGGCGCTTCGTGATGGAGGTGTCGGGTACGCTGACCGCACAGGCCTACATCACGACAGACCTCGACGACAACCAGATCACGGCGTTCCATCCGGGTGCGATGGACCACGCCCACGTTCAGGCCGTGCCACGCGATGCGGGAATACGGATCGGCATGGTCTCGCCCGACGGGCGCCAGGGCATGCTCGACCATGCCGAGCAGTTTGCCGCTGCCGGGATACCGTTCATGTTCGATCCCGGGCAGGGCCTGCCGATGTTCGATGGTGAGGCGCTGCGCCACTTCATTGAGTTGGCGCGCTGGGTAGCGGTCAACGACTACGAGGCCCAGCTGCTCAAGGAGCGTACCGGGATGACGGAGCAGCAGATCGCCTCCAGCCTCGATGCGCTGGTTATCACCCGCGGCGCGGAGGGCTCGCGCATACTCACCGGGGGCGAAGTGCTGGAGATCCCTGCCGTGCGCGCGCGTGAAGTCCTCGACCCCACGGGCTGCGGCGATGCCTACCGTGCCGGCCTGCTGTTCGGTCTGCTCAACGGTCTGGACTGGCCGGCCACCGGCCGGCTGGCAGCGCTGCTGGGTTCGCGCAAGATCGAGCATCGCGGAACACAGAATCATCACCTTTCGCTGAACAGCGTGAGCGAGGCGTTCCGGGCCGAGTTCGGCCATGCGCTGGAAGTCTGAGTCGCGCCCCAGGCGGCCCTGGGCAGCCGGTCTGCTGCTGTGGATGCTGCTGCCCCTCCCGTCGGCAGTCGCCGGAAACGCCGACTGGGAGTCGACACTCGAGCGTGTCGCAAGCGCCGTGGTCGCTATCCGGTTCGACAGCACCCGGGCGTTCGACACCGAGTGGAGCCAGTCCAGCCAGGCTACCGGCTTCGTCGTCGATGCGAGCCTGGGGCTGGTGCTGACCAACCGGCACGTCGTCACGACCGGGCCGGTCCGGGCGGGCGCGGTATTCATCAACCAGGAGGAGGTCGAGCTTTTCCCGGTGTACCGGGATCCGGTCCACGATTTCGGCCTCTATCGCTATGACCCGTCCGTCCTGCGCCACATCGTGCCCGAGGAACTGGTACTGGCCCCCGAGGCCGCGCGCGTCGGGCTTGATGTCCGGGTGATCGGCAACGACGGCGGCGAGCAGCTCTCCATACTGTCGGGGACTATCGCCCGGCTGCAGCGCCAGGCCCCCGACTATGGGCGCGGCCGCTACAACGACTTCAATACCTTTTACCTGCAGGCGGCCTCGGGCACTTCGGGCGGATCCTCCGGCTCCCCGGTCATCGACATCCAGGGGCGTGCGGTGGCGCTAAATGCGGGTGCCGCCCTTCAGGCCGCCTCGAGCTTTTTCCTGCCGCTGGACCGGGTCCAGCGTGCGCTGGACCTGCTGCGCGCCGGAGAGGCAGTCAGCCGCGGGACGCTGGGCGCCATCTTCGTGCATCAGCCCTATGACGAACTTGTCCGCCTCGGCCTGCGTCCGCAGACAGTGGCTCGTGCGCGCAGCCGCCATCCGGAGCGCAGCGGAATGCTGGTGGTCAGCGAGGTGCAGCCCGGCTCCAGCGGTGACGGACTGCTCGCGGTCGGCGACATCCTGGTCAGGGTCGAGGACGAGTTCATGCCGGATTTCGTCGCGCTGGCCGGGCTACTGGACGACGTCCCGGGCCGCAGCGTGAGCGTTGGCGTGGAGCGCGGGGGGCGGCCGCTGGAGCTCGATGTCGAGGTCGAGGACCTGCATCGGCAGGTTCCGCACGAGTACATCCGCTTTGGCGATGCCGTGGTGCATGAGCTTTCGCTGCATGCGGCCCGCGGCCTCAACCGCCCGCTTTCCGGCATCTGGGTCGCGAGTCCGGGCTACACGCTGGCGGCGGCTGGGCTGCCCCGCGGCAGCGTGATCACCAGTGTCGCCGGACAGCAGGTGCCTGACCTGGATGCACTGGAGCTCGCCCTGGAGGGTCTCGCCGATCGCCAGCAGGCGGCCGTGCGCTTCCTGACTTCCGACGAGCCGGGCTCCGCGCGACTGCGCTCGCTCCGGATGGACAGGCGCTGGTTTCCCGCCGAGCGCTGCCGGCGCAACGATGCCAGCGGGCTCTGGGACTGTCGTGAGCTAGAACCTGGTCCGCAAGCCCTGCACCCGGCAGGCGGTTCCACGCGGTTCGTGGCCCACCGCGACGCGCGCGTGCGGCGCGTCGCCGCCTCGCTGGTGATGGTCAGCTACCAGGTGCCCTTCCAGGTCTCCGGTATAGGCGAGCGCTTCTATTATGGCACCGGACTGGTCGTGGATGCGGAGCGCGGCTGGGTGGTGGTGGACCGCAACACCGTGCCGGAAGCCCTCGGCGACCTGACGATCACGTTCGCCGGCTCCCTGGAGGTGCCGGGTCGCGTGCTGCACATCCATCCCACCCACAACCTTGCACTGGTGGCCTACGATCCGGACCTGGTCGGTGACACGCCCGTGCAGTCCGCCCAGCTCCGCGATCGCGTTCCTGCGGCCGGTGAGCCCGTGCAGGTCGTGGGACTGAGGGCGAACAGCGAGCTGGCCACGCAGCAGTCGCAGGTGGCCGGCCTCGCGCCACTGATGCTGCCGCTCTCGCGCACCATGCGCTTCAGGGCCAGCAACCTGGAGACGCTCGAGCTGGTCAGCGGGCCGGACAGCTATGACGGGGTGATCCTGGACCGGCGTGGCGATATCGTCGCACTGTGGTCCAGTTTCGCGATCCAGTCGGGCAGCGACTTCCAGCAGGAGAACCGCGGGATTCCCGCCCGCCTGGCCAGCGACATGCTGCGGCGTGTGCGCAAGGGGCAGCCCGTGCATTCTCTGGAGGTCGAGTGGAATCCACTGCCGCTGTCCACGGCTCGCAACCTGGGCCTGCCTGAAGCGAAAGCCCGGGGGCTCGAGGCGCACGATCCGGACCGGCGCCAGGTGCTCTCGGTGCTTCGGACCGTAGCCGGTACGCCCGCCGCGGCGCTGCTCGAGCCCGGCGACCTGCTGCTGTCGCTGGACGGCGCACCGGTCACGCGCTTCGACGAGGTCGAGCAGCGCAGCCGGGCCGGGCAGGTGCGCGTCGAGGTGCTGCGCGAAGGGGTCTTGCAGGAGATCGGGCTGCCGACCGTCGCGCTGGACGGCGATGGCCTCAGCCGTATCCTGCTCTGGGGTGGCGCGCTGCTCCAGGCGCCCTACCGGGACATGGCTGCCCAGCGCGGCGTTCCGCCCGAGGGCGTTTATGTCTCGTGGTCCGCACAGGGCTCGCCGGCATCACGCCACGGACTGTTCGCCGGCCGGCGTATCGTCGCCGTCGACGGCGTCACGGTGGATGATCTCGATGCCTTCATTGCCGCGGTGACGAACCGGCCGGACCGCAGCTCGCTGCGCCTGACCACGGTCGCATGGAACGACCTGGTGGAAGTGCTCACGCTGAGGCTGGACCTGGTGTACTGGCCAGGCGCGCAGCTGCTGAAGGGCCCGGATGGCTGGGTGCGCAGCCCGCTCGACTAGGACTGGCGGCCGCTGCCCGTGCTGTCCAGCCGGAACAGCGCGATTGCGAGCAGCAGCCAGGCGATCATGAACGAGCTGCCGCCCAGGGGCGGAATCCTCGCGAAAATCCCGGGCCCGCCCAGCGCATCGATGTAGATGCTGCCGGAGAACAGCAGCAGGCCCAGCGTCATGATCACGCCCGAGGCGACCAGCAGCCGGGCCGCGCCGAAGCGCGTGATCAGCAGGCCGATCAGCAGCAGGCCGAGAGAGTGCGCAATCTGCATCTGCGTGGCCCAGATCCAGGAGTTGAGCTTCTGCGGCGTGAGCACGCTCGTCAGCGCATGAGCGCCCAGCGCGCTGAGCTGCACGGCGACCAGCAGGGAAAGGCTTCCGATGATCATGAGTGTTCGGGCTGCAGACGGCATGGCAGATCTCCCTCGGCCGGCCCTCGAGTATAGGCGAGCGTGTGTGGCCGCGCAGGCTGCGGCCTTTTGACGCGCACAGGGGGCTCCGGCGGGCTCCCCGGGCCGCTATACTTGCGGCTTTACGCCAATCAAGATCAGGGGTGACCCATGACCACACTGCGCGAGAAAGTTGCCCATGAGCGGCGCCGGCTGAAGTCCGTGCGCGAGGCCCTGTCCGCAGGCGTTGCTGCCGGGTCGGGCGGTGATCCGGCCTTCATCCCCTTCTACATTGCCATCGGCCGCTACATGGAAGCGGCCATGCACAGGCTGCACGACCAGGATGTGAAGATGGGCGACATGATCCGCGAGAAGTCCGGCACCATCGACGCCAGGGCCCAGGAGGCGCTGGACGAGCTCGATGAACGCCTGGAGGGGAACCAGCGCCATCTGCGCGAGTTCATAGCCGCGCGCGAGGCGCTGGAGTCCGACGGCGCGTCGGCCCTCGAGCGTTTCGAGCGCGCCGGCGAGGCCTATAGCGGCTACATCACCTCGAGCATGGGTCACCATGGTGCGACGACGGAGATCGCGCAGAAGCTGTTCAGCCCCGAGGACTGGGAGTACATGGCAAACGTGACCGATGCCGACATGGCCCGCGAGAGGGAGCTGCACCGGGCCGTGTTCGACGCGTTGCCCGGGAAGCTGGCCGGGCTGCAGTCGTCAGCCTGAGCTCAGCGCAGCAGCTCGTCGGGTACGGGGCCGAAGTACATCTCGAAGCCGATGCCGACACCCGGGTTGATCTGGCGGCGTTCGTCAAGTGTTTCGCGGGGCCAGGTGACGCTGGTCGCGAATTCCACGAACAGCCACTGCCTGAGCACGCGCTGGCGGTAACGGATCTCGGCGCCCCAGTCCTGCAGGCCCACCTCTGCCACCGTCTGCCCGCGGACCAGCGCGGTGTAGGACAGCGCGCGACGGTTGCTGAGGCTCTGGTACAGCGTCAGCGATGAGCCCCAGTCGAGGCCGTTCGTCTCCTCGGCGATGGTGCCAACGTTGTTCCAGCGCGTGAGCAGCGTGCTGGTGAGCAGGTGGTCCAGCGTAATCTGCGTGGTGGCCCCGAATCCCAGGCTGTTGCGCCAGAACAGGGTCTCGCGAAAGCGCAGCATCGTGTCGGTATCGAATACCCAGTTGTGCCGGTAGCTGCCGCGCACGTAAGGGTCCAGGGGCGTCCGCAGCCGGATGCCTGTGCCGACATCGAAACCACTGCGTGCACCCGACTGCTGCGAGTAGCCCAGTCCCAGCAGCCAGCTTTCGTCGTCGACGCGGCGGAAGCTTGGAGGCAGGGGGTTTTCCGTGTTGCTGGGCCGTTCCTCGATCAGTTCCTGTTCGTCACCACGTCCGAGCGTCAGTCGCAGCCGGTTCTGCATGGCCGGCAGCGCGAGGCGGACGCGCAGCCCCAGCCGCGTATCGAAGTTGTCCCGGTCGTCCCAGGTCTGGAAGATGTTGACGCGACCGAAGGTGTCGTCGCGGTCCTGCTCGAAACGCGGGTTGCCGAACAGGCCGTCGAACCAGTCGGCCGCATTGGAGACGCTCATGTAGACCGCTTCCTGGATGCGGTCTATGAGCTCGTCCGGGTCTTCCTTGTCGCAGGGCTCGATGCAGGGTGCTGCGGGGCCCTCGCGCATGTCCGCTGCTGGCGCTGCGGGCGCATCCTCCGCTTCCGGCGTTTTCCCGGCCGCCTGGCCGTGGACCAGCAGCAGTCCGAATACAAGCAGGCCAACGGCCCGGACATGCCTCAAAGGTGCTGCCGCCTCTGGTCCTGTCATCAGGTCATCCTAGCAGGGCATGACCGGCTTGTATGTGTCTCGCCTTCCTTCGCTTGCCAACGGATGACGCGACGCGATGGACCCTTGTGTTGCGCAGCGCAAGCCGGACAATAGCTCCACCGCACCCGCTGGATTGCCCATGTCCCGACTGATTGCCGCCTGGCAGGTCCTGTTCCTGCATCGCCCGGTGCTGGTGCTGCTGCTGTTCTCCATCCTGCTGCTGGGGTTCGCCAGCCAGGCACCCCGGTTCTCCCTCGACGCATCCTCCGATGCGCTGCTGCTCGAGGACGACGCTGACCTGCGCTTCTACCGGGAAATCCGCGCCCGATACGGCTCGGACGACTTCCTCGTCGTCACCTACTCGCGGCCCGACCTCTTCAGTGACGAGGCGCTTGCCGACCTCGAGGCGCTGCGCGACGCGCTGGCCGGGGTCGAACGCATTGCCTCCGTCATCAGCATCCTTGACGTTCCGCTCATACAGAGCCCGCCGATCACTCTGACCGAGCTCCAGGAGCTCGTGCCCGACCTGCTGCACCCGCGCACCGACCGGGCGCTTGCCCGACGCGAGCTGATGGAGAGCCCCATCTACCGGGAGCTGCTGATCAGCCTGGATGGACGCACGACCGGCCTGCTTGCGACCTTTGCCGTCGAGCCTGAGCTCCAGGCCTTGCTCGCCGGGCGTGACCGCCTGCTCGAGGCACGGATGCGCGACGGGCCCGATGAGGCGCGGGAGCGGGATATCGCGCGACTGTCGGCCGAGATCGCGCCCTGGCGGGCAATCGTCAATGCGCGCCAGCAGGCCGACATCGTCGAGGTCCGCAAGATCCTCGCGCGCCATGCCGACCAGGCCGAGATAAGCCTGGGCGGGATTCCGATGATCAACTCGGACATGCTCGATTACATCATGCGCGATGTGCTGGTGTTCGGGGCTGCCATCCTGCTGGTGCTGACCGCGCTGCTTGTCCTGATCTTCCGGCAGGTCCGCTGGGTGCTCCTGCCCCTGATCAGTTGTTTCGCCTGCGTGATCATCATGCTCGGCTACCTGGGGATGGCAGACTGGCCGGTGACCGTTGTCTCGGCCAACTTCGTGGCGCTGCTCCTGATCTTCACGCTGTCCCTGACCGTGCACCTGATGGTCCAGTACCGGGAGCTGCAGACGGCCGAGCGGATCAGTGGGGACCGGCGCCGACTTGTCGCCGAGACACTGCGGCGCAAGTTCGCGCCCAGCTTCTTCACGGCTGTCACGACGATGGTCGCCTTCGCGTCGTTGCTCGTCAGCGGCATTCGCCCGGTCATCGACTTCGGCTGGATGATGGTGGTCGGGATGGCGGTGGTGCTTGTGCTGTCGTTCACCTTGTTCCCGGCCGCGCTGCTGGTGCTGCCCGGCGGTCCCCCGGCCCCGCGGGATGACCGCATGGCGCGCGTGACCCGGACGTTCGCCCGGCTGGTGACCCGCTGGCCACGGGCGCTGATCGCGGTATTCGGCAGCATTGCCGTGCTGGGCCTTGCGGGGGTTGCCCAGCTGAGTGTCGAGAACCGCTTCATCGACTATTTCTCGGAGTCGACCGAGATCCATCGCGGCATGGCGACGATCGACCGGGAGCTCGGTGGCACTACACCACTGGACGTGATCCTGGATGCCGATTCAGCCTTCATGGCCCGACTGGCCGGCGAGACCGGGGATGCGAGCGAGCCGCTGCTGGATGATGACGATGACTTCTTCGACGACTACGACCTGGGGGAAGCCGCAGGTCTTGGCGCAACGAGCTTCTGGTACAACACGTTCAGGCTCGAGACCGTGCGTGCGGTTCACGAGTATCTCGAGAGCCTTCCGGAGACCGGCAAGGTGCTTTCGCTTGCGACCACGCTGGACGTGCTTCGCACCCTGAACCAGGGCGAGGAGCTCGACACGTTTTTCCTGTCGGTCCTCTACGAGCGGCTGCCGCAGGAGATCCGGGCGGCGCTGTTCGACCCCTACCTGTCAGCCGATGGCAACCAGGTGCGGCTCGCCGTCAGGGTTCGTGACTCCAACCCCGACCTGCGCCGCGCCGAGCTGCTGACGCGCATACGCGCGGATCTCGGCGAGGGTTTCGAACTCGAGCCGGGGCAAGTCCGGCTGACCGGAATGCTCGTGCTGTACAATAACGTGCTGCAGAGCCTCTTCCGCTCCCAGATCCTCACTGTCGGCGTCGTCTTCCTGGCCATCCTGCTGATGCTGCTGCTGCTGTTCCGCTCGCCCGTCCTCGCGGCGATAGCCCTGGTGCCGAACATGCTGGCCGCGCTCGCTGTACTGGGCGGCATGGGCTGGGCGGGGATACCGCTGGACATCATGACGATCACGATCGCCGCCATTGCGATCGGCATCGGCGTGGACGGGGCGATACACTACGTGCACCGGTTCCGCGCCGAGTTCGCGCAGCGTCGCGACTACCTCGTGTCGATAGAGCGCGCCCACCAGACCACCGGCCGGGCGATGTACTACACGGCGCTGATCATCGCAGCCGGCTTTGCCACACTGACGCTGTCGAACTTCATCCCGACCATCTATTTCGGCCTGTTCACCGCCTTCGCGATGCTGTTCGCGATGGTCGCCAACCTGACGCTGCTCCCGCTGCTGCTGCTGCGTGTCAGGCCGCTGGGTGAGCCAGGCCCTCGGTCCGGGTGAAGCCGCGCGTCAGCCCGGCCGCGGCTGTACCAGCATCGGGGCGCAGCTGGCGAGATAAAGTGCGAAGGCCCCGATCCAGAGCGCTGACGATCCGCTCATCAGCGGTATCGTCAGCCCGGCCAGCAGCGGGCGGGCCCCCCCCCCCCCCGCCCCGCCCGCCCCGCCCCC
>JAFIFS010000025.1 GCA_020831895.1 Chromatiales bacterium | reverse complement strand
GGGGGGGGGGGGCGGGGTTGTTTCGGTGGGTTTGTGGGCCGCCGGGGGGCGGGCGGCGGGGGGGGGGGCAGGCCGCCGAGCTGCTTCAGCAGCAGGGTCAGTTCACCCTTGCGCCCGAGGTAACGGACACGCAGCGCGTCCAGTTCGGCCAGGGCCGTGACCCTGGATAGCCCCTGCTCCGCCTCGCGGACCAGTGTGTCGAGCTCCGACATACGGATGCGGCCCGCGGCAGGAACAGGGATGCCAGGTCCTGGTCAGGCGGCAGCGGGCAATGCGCCGCGTGCCCGCTCGGCCAGGGCGGCAAAGCCTTCCGCATCGTGCACGGCAAGATCCGCCAGCACCTTGCGGTCGATCTCGATGCCAGCGCCCTGCAGGCCGGCAATGAAGCGGCTGTAGGAGAGGCCGTTGGCACGGGCCGCCGCGTTGATGCGCGTGATCCACAGTGCCCGGAACTCGCGCTTGCGCACCCGGCGGTCGCGGTAGGCGTACTGACCGGCCTTAGTGACAGCCTGCTTGGCAACCTTGATGGTCTTGCGCCGGGCGCCGTAGTACCCCTTCGCCTTGCCGAGGATTTTCTTGTGACGAGCCTTGGTCGTCACGCCACGCTTTACTCGTGCCATGGTTCAGTCACTCCTCAGGCGTACGGCAGCATCTTGCGCAGTCCGGGCACATCCCGGGCATCGACCTGGACCATCGGGCCCAGCTTGCGCTTGCGCTTGGATGACTTCTTGGTGAGGATGTGGTTCAGGTGCGACTGGGCGCGCTTGAATCCGCCACCACCGGTCGCACGGAAGCGCTTCGCGGCGCCGCGGTTCGTCTTGAGCTTGGGCATCTTTCGTCTCCTGTTGCTATAGCCCGGACCGAACCCTGTGGGCCGGTATCAGGCGGGTATCGGAAGCACGCGGCCTCCTCCACTCACTTCTTCTTTGGTGTCATCACCATGATAAGCTGTCGGCCTTCCAGTTTCGGAAACTGTTCGACGACAGCAAGTTCTTCCAGGTCCTGCTGCACGCGCCTGAGCAGCTTTGCGCCAAGTTCCTGGTGGGCCATCTCGCGCCCGCGGAAGCGGAGCGTGACCTTGGCCTTGTCACCGGCGGTGAGAAAGCGCACCAGGTTACGCATCTTGACCTGGTAGTCGCCCTCGTCCGTGCCAGGACGAAACTTCACTTCCTTGACCTGTGTCTGCTTCTGCTTGCGTTTCGCCGCATGGGACTTCTTGTTCTGCTCGAACAGGAACTTCCCGAAATCCATGATGCGGCAGACCGGCGGGTCAGCGTTTGGCGAAATCTCCACCAGGTCCAGCGCCTCGTCCAGGGCCAGCTGTATGGCTCGATCCCGGGACATGATGCCGACCTGTTCACCGTCCGAGCCGATGACCCGGACCTGAGGCGACTCTATCTCATCGTTTCGCCTGACACGTTTGTTGGCAGCTATGCGTTAGTCCTCCATAAGATTGAGGCCGCGGCTCGCGGATTCAGCAACGAGTGGGGCAGCCAGCCGATCCAGCGGCTGCTCCCCAGGTCCTTGCCATCGCGCGTGCGCACGGCCACTGGGCCCGTCTGCGCCTCACCATTCCCGATTACCAGGAATAGGGGGTGCGCTGCAGGGTGTGCTCGCGGATCTTAAAGCCTATCTTTTCGTTTCTCAAGCCCACTTCGACGCGAAGGGCCTGATTTTGCAGTATTTCCTGAATATTGCTTTGGGTAGCCGGCCTCTGGGACGGTGCTGTTCAGCCCAACCGTGCAACGATCACTCGCCGCCTGGGCCGCAGTACGCGCCCTCGCCCGGCGATGGTTGCCAGTCGAGCCCCTTTCTGTCCAGCGCATCGGCCAGGGCCTTTTTGGACTTGTAATCCTCGCCCCGGGCTTGCGCTCCGGCCTCATCCCGGGCCATCTGAAGCTCAACCTCGTGCTCGGCATCGACCAGCTCCAGCACGCGAGCTTCCTGGGCCAACGAGCGCCTGCAGGAAAAGCGGGGTAAGGACTCATTCAGTACAGACGGGCGGGGTGAGCGTCCGGGGATGGTAGGCGCGAGTGGAGTTGAACCACCGACCCCTTGCATGTCAAGCAAGTGCTCTAACCACTGAGCTACGCGCCTTCCCCTAGAAGGGCCGCAACAATACCCAAAGCCAGCGGGTAAAGGCAAGGCACCGTTCAGCCGGCCAAGGTGCCGTCCGGGGCAGCGATGGCCTGCCTGAGCTGGCTTATGGTGTCCCTGACACGGGCAGCCTGCTCGAACTCGAGATTACGGGCATGCTGCTGCATCTGCTTCTCCAGCCTCACGATCTGCTGCATGGCCTTCTCCGGGCTCAGCCCGCGGTAAGCCGCGGGCAGCGTCGGAGCCTTGCGGGTGCCACGGCCCGCAGGTAGCCCGGCGCGTGCGCCCTCCATGATGTCCCGCACCTGCTTGACGATCGTGCGCGGCGTGATCCCGTGCCTCGCATTGAACGACAGCTGGCGCTCGCGCCGTCGGGCCGTCTCGCAGATCGCGCGCTCCATGGATCCGGTCATGCGGTCCGCGTACAGGATGGCGGTCCCGTTGACATTGCGCGCGGCCCGCCCGATCGTCTGGATCAACGAGCCCTCCGATCGCAGGAACCCCTCCTTGTCCGCATCGAGTATCGCGACCAGCGACACCTCCGGGATGTCGAGCCCCTCGCGCAGCAGGTTGATGCCGACCAGCACGTCGAAAGTACCGAGACGCAGGTCCCGGATGATCTCGGTACGCTCGACCGTGTCGATGTCCGAGTGCAGATATCGCACGCGCACATCGTGCTCCAGCAGGTAGTCCGTCAGGTCTTCGGCCATGCGCTTGGTCAGCGTGGTAACCAGCACCCGTTCACCGCGTGTGGTACGCAGGCGGATTTCGGACAGCACATCGTCCACCTGGCTGCCCGCCGGGCGCACGATGACCTCCGGGTCGAGCAGGCCAGTCGGGCGCACCAGCTGCTCCACCACGGCATCGGCATGCTGGCGCTCGTAGGGACCCGGGGTGGCCGACACGAATATCATCTGCGGCGCGAGCGCCTCGAATTCGTCGAAGCGCAGCGGCCGGTTGTCCAGCGCCGAGGGCAGACGGAAGCCATACTCGACCAGGGTCTCCTTGCGCGAGCGGTCGCCCCGGTACATGCCGCCCAGCTGCGGAATCGTCACGTGGCTCTCGTCGACGACGAGCAAGGCCTCCGGCGGGAGGTAATCGAACAGGCAGGGTGGCGGCTCGCCGGCGCTGCGCCCGGACAGGTAGCGGCTGTAGTTCTCGATCCCGTTGCAGTAGCCCAGCTCGACGATCATCTCCAGGTCGAAGCGCGTGCGCTGCTCGAGTCGCTGCGCTTCGACCAGCTTGCCGTTGCTGCGCAGCTGCTCCAGGCGCTCGACGAGCTCCACCTTGATCCCCTCCACCGCCTTCAGCATCACCTCGCGCGGGGTTGCGTAGTGCGTCTTCGGGAAGATCGTGACGCGCGGCACCTCGCGCCGGGTCTCACCGGTCAGTGGGTCGAACCAGGACAGGCGCTCGATCTCGTCATCGAACAGCTCGATCCGTATCGCCTCACCGTCAGCCTCGGCTGGAAATATATCGATCACCTCGCCACGGACGCGGTAGGTGCCGTTGGCGAGGTCGAGCTCGTTGCGCGTGTACTGGAGCTCGGCCAGCCGGCGCAGCATGCTGCGCTGCTCTATGCGGTCGCCCCGGGACAGGTGCAGCACCATGCTGAAGTAGGCCTCCGGATCACCCAGCCCGTAGATCGAGGAGACTGTCGCGACGATGATGGCGTCACTGCGTTCGAGCAGCGCCTTGGTGGCCGACAGTCGCATCTGCTCGATATGGGCGTTGACCGAGGCATCCTTCTCGATATAGGTGTCCGAGGAAGGGACGTAGGCCTCGGGCTGGTAGTAGTCGTAGTACGAGACGAAATATTCCACCCGGTTGTCGGGAAAGAACTCCCGCATCTCGCCATAAAGCTGCGCAGCCAGGGTCTTGTTGGGCGCCAGCACCAGGGTCGGGCGCTGGACCTGCTGGATCACGTTGGCGATGGTGAAGGTCTTGCCCGACCCGGTGACCCCGAGCAGCACCTGCCGGGCCAGGCCCGACTGCAGGCCATCGACCAGGGCGGAGATGGCGGCCGGCTGATCGCCCGCTGGGCTGAAGTCGCCGGCCAGCGTGAAGGGATCGTGAGCGGCCTGCCGGCCAGTTGGTTGGGACACCTGAATACCTTAATATTCGCCGCTGGCCTGTCCCGCGGACCGAACCAGGAGAACTTCGTTGAGTCTAGCAGTTTCGCAGCGCGTACAGCGCGTCAAGCCCTCGCCGACGATGGCGGTCACCGCACTGGCGGCCGAGCTGCGCGCCAGGGGCCGGGACGTCATCGACCTGGGGGCAGGCGAGCCGGATTTCGATACGCCTGAGCACATCAAGGAAGCCGGCATCAAGGCGATCCGGGACGGTCGCACGAAATACACCCAGGTTGAGGGGACGCCTGACCTCAAGGCCGCGATCATCGAGAAGTTCCGTCGCGACAACAACCTCGAGTATTCCGCCTCCGAGGTAATGGTCTCCAGCGGCGCCAAGCAGTGCTGCTACAACCTGTGCATCGCCGTGCTGAACGCGGGCGACGAGGCCATCGTCCCGGCGCCCTACTGGGTCTCTTACCCGGACATGGTCAAGCTCGCCGAGGCCGAGCCCGTCATCGTCTCGGCCAGCATGGAGGATGGCTTCAAGGTCACGCCGCGTGGGCTGGAGGCCGCGATCACGCCGTCGACCCGGCTGGTGTTTCTGAACAGCCCGTCCAACCCGTCCGGGGCCGCCTATACCCGCAGCGAGCTCGCGGCCCTCGGCGAGGTGCTGCTCGAGCATCCCGGCATCATTATCGCGGCCGATGACATGTACGAGCACATCTACTGGGCCGAGGAGCCGTTTGCGAGCTTCGCCGACGCCTGCCCTGCCATGCGTGACCGCACCGTTACGATCAACGGTGTGTCGAAGGCCTATGCGATGACCGGCTGGCGCATCGGCTATGCGGCCGGGCCGCAGTCGCTCATCGGCGCGATGAAGAAGATCCAGAGCCAGAGTACGTCCAACCCCTGCAGCATCTCGCAGGCCGCCAGCGTCGCCGCGCTGAACGGCTCGCAGGACTGCGTCCGGGAGATGAACCAGGCGTTCCGTGAACGGCATGATTATGTCGTCGAGGCCCTGAACGGCCTGCCCGGCGTCAGCTGCCTGCCCTCCGCCGGCACCTTCTATGCCTTCCCGGATGTCAGCGAGGCCATCCGCCAGACCGGGTACAAGGACGACATCGCCTTCGCCGAGGCGCTGCTTCAGCAGGGCGACGTCGCGGTAGTCCCGGGCTCGGCCTTCGGCGCGCCCGGCCACATGCGGCTGTCCTATGCCTGCGGCATCGACACGCTGAAAGAGGCGATCGCGCGCATGAGCAAGGTGCTCGGTAAAGCCTGAACGCGCCGGCCTGCCTTGACTTGACCCGGGGCATTGAAGAGAATCTGCCCCGCTTTGCGGTCCCGCAAATTCCCCGGTAGCTCAGTGGTAGAGCGATCGACTGTTAATCGATTGGTCGCTGGTTCGAATCCGGCCCGGGGAGCCAATTTTCGGAAATGCCGGCTCGAGCGCGTTCAGCCGGCATTTTCGTCTCGAGAATAATCCTGAGCTGCCCCTTCAAGGCGAAAGCTCGTGAGCAGACTTTCCAGCGGGATGATGTTCACCACGATCCGGGGCCATCTGAAACTGGAGTCAGGCAGCTTCCGGGGACTCGGGCGCCCGTTGGCTGCCGCCATCCGTCTCGGCCGCGCCTGCCGGCCGTCCGCGGGTCGAGGCTTCCTCGCGCAGCGTGGACAGTGCCTCCTCGAGTGGCAGTACCCGCTGACCCTTGGCGCCGAGCCTGCGGATGGAGACCGTGCGCTCCTCGACCTCACGCTTGCCCACCGCGATGATGACCGGGATCTTCTGCAGGCTATGCTCGCGCACCTTGTAGTTGATTTTTTCGTTACGCAGGTCGAGTTCGGTGCGCAGGCCCGCGCCGCGCAGCTGCTTTGCCACTTCACGGGCATAGTCTTCGCCATCGGAGGTGATGGTGGCGACTATCACCTGAACGGGTGCCAGCCATAGTGGCAGTACACCCGCATAATGCTCGATCAGGATGCCGGTGAAGCGCTCCAGCGAGCCGAACAGTGCTCGGTGCAGCATGACCGGGGCGTGCTTCTGGCCATCCTCGCCAACATAGCTCGCCCCAAGCCGTCCAGGCAGATTGAAATCGACCTGCAGGGTGCCACACTGCCAGTCGCGACCGATCGCGTCGCGCAGCACGAACTCCAGCTTCGGGCCGTAGAAGGCCCCTTCGCCGGGGTTGTAGGTGTATTCCAGCCCGGTCGACTCGATCGCCGCCTTCAGCGCATGCTCGGCCTTGTCCCAGATGTCGTCCTCGCCGATACGATTTTCCGGACGGTCGGCGAACTTGATCCGCACGTCCTCAAAACCGAAGTCGCGGTAGATCGACAGCACCAGCCGGCAGACCTCGATGGCCTCCTCGGTGAGCTGGTCCTCAGTGCAGAAGATATGAGCGTCGTCCTGGGTGAAGTGACGGACCCGGAGCAGCCCGTGCAGGGCGCCGGAGGGCTCGTAGCGGTGGACCTTGCCGAACTCTGCAGTGCGGAAGGGCAGGTCGCGGTAGCTCTTCAGGCCATGGCGAAACACCGCCACATGGCCCGGGCAGTTCATCGGCTTCAGCGCCCAGACGCGATCATCAGCGGTCTCGGTCACATACATGTGGTGGCCGTAGCTCTGCCAGTGACCGGAGGTCTCCCAGAGACTGCGGTCCATGATGTCCGGGGTATTGATCTCGACATAGCCGGCCTGCTGCTGTCGCTCGCGCATGTAGCCGATCAGGGCCTGGAACAGGGACCAGCCGCGCGGGTGCCAGAACACCGAGCCCACGGCATCGTCCTGGAAGTGGAACAAGTTCATCTGCTTCCCAAGCTTGCGGTGGTCGCGCCGGTCGGCCTCCTCCAGCTGGGTCAGATAGGTCTTGAGCTGCTTTTCGCTGGCCCAGGCCGTCCCGTAGACGCGCTGCAGCATCTCGTTGGCGGCATCGCCCCGCCAGTAGGCGCCGGCCAGCTTGGTGAGCTTGAAGGCGTGGCCAAGCCGGCCCGTGGACGGCAGATGCGGGCCGCGACACAGATCAATGAATGCCCCTTGTCGATACAGCGAGACTGGCTCGTCGCTGGGAATCGATGCGATGATCTCTGCCTTGTAGGCTTCACCCTGATCCTGGAAGAACGAGACCGCAGCCTCACGCGCCCACTCCTCACGCACGATGGTCTCGTCGCGGTCGACGATCTCGTGCATCCGGGCCTCGATTTTCTCGAGGTCTTCCGGCGTGAAGGGCTCTCCGCGCGCGAAATCGTAGTAGAAACCGTTCTCGATCGCCGGGCCTATGGTGACCTGGGTCTCCGGATACAGCTCCTTCACGGCCTCGGCCATGATGTGCGCGGCATCGTGGCGCAGCAGCTCGAGACCTGCCTCGGAGTCGCGGGTGATGATCTCCACCTGCGCGTCCCCGGCCAGGGTGGCGGAGAGATCCCGGTCGCGGCCGTCTACCCGCATCGCGACGGCCGCCTTGGCCAGGCCGCTGCCGATGCTGGCGGCGAGTTCACTGCCGGTGACGGGCTTGTCAAAACGCCGGACCGAGCCGTCCGGCAGGGTGATCCTGAGCATGGTCATTCTCTGGAGCTGGGATGCCGCGCGGCGTTCTGCGACACGCGCAGCTATTGTACCGGTTCGTGGGGCCGCCTGGCGATGCGTTGCAGTAGCCCGTTGGCGGGGACGCCCGCGCGGAGGCGGCTCGCCCCGCCCCTGCATCCTCGGCCGGGCGACGCCGCAGCGTTGCTTGCTCGATTCACAGGGCCAGACCCCGGTTCGACACGGCCCTGCAGGCAGAGGAACGAGGTCGCGAGCGGGCTCCGGCGTTGGAAAAAGCCTCGGGCAAGGGCGTTACGACCCCCCAAGTGCCCCGACTTGCCTTCGGTGCTGCTAGGCTGACCAGCCTGATCCAATCGGAAACCTGCGGAGATTCGAAGCTTGGAACGTGCCGCGCGAGTTGCTGCACCGACCGAGCATCACCACTGGCTCAAGCAGAAGACATAAAGGAACCGCCATGACAGCAGCTGCTTATACGTCGAAGCGCCCGGGCATCGAGTCGCTGGAGGATCTGGCAAGGCATGCTGACTTCTCGCTGGTACGCGCCCTGAACAGCGATCCGGACGCCAGGCCGGACGGCGTCGACCACCATCCGAGGCAGGTTTTCTCGGGGCACTATGTGCCCGTGAAGCCAAGCCCGATTGCTGACCCTGACTACGTTGCACACAGCCACACGCTGTTTGAGGAGCTGGGGTTCAGCGACAGCCTTGCACGTTCCGGCCCGTTCATGCGGATGTTTTCGGGCGATCTGGCATCGGTACCGGTGCCACTGAGGAATACGGGGTGGGCCTGCGGCTATGCGCTGTCCATCTTCGGCTCCGAGTACACCGCACAATGTCCCTTTCAGACGGGCAATGGCTACGGCGACGGCCGCGCCATTTCGGTCCTGGAAGCGGTTCTGCGCGGCAACCGTCGGGAGATGCAGCTCAAGGGCGCGGGCCGTACACCCTACTGTCGCGGTGCAGATGGCCGTGCCGTCCTGCGATCAAGCGTGCGGGAGTTCCTGGCACAGGAACATATGCACGCGCTCGGTGTACCCACATCGCGGTCCCTCTGCCTCTACGCCTCGAAGACGGAAACGGTAGAGCGCCCCTGGTATACCCCCGGCAGTACCTCCGTCGATCCGGATCGCCTTGTGTCTGAACCCGTAGCGATCACAACGCGCGTTGCCCCCTCGTTCCTGCGTATCGGAAACCTCGAGCTGTTCAGCCGTCGCGTACGTATGCAATCCGATGCGCGCTCGATCGAGGAACTGCGCAAGATCGTCTCGCATGCCATCGAGCGCGAATACGCTCACGAGGTCGACCTGCGCTCGAGCCTCGAAGACCAGCTGATTGATCTCGCGCGCGCCTTCCGCAACAGGCTTGCGTCCCTGGTCGCCGAGTGGATCCGTGTCGGCTATTGCCAGGGCAACTTCAACAGCGACAACTGCGCCGTGGGCGGCTTTACCCTGGATTATGGGCCTTTCGGCTTCTGCGAAGTTTTTGATCCCTCGTACCAGCCCTGGACGGGCGGCGGACGTCATTTCTCGCTGTTCAACCAGCCCACCGCCGCCGAGCACAACTTCCGCACGTTCTGTTCAACACTGCGGCCGCTGATCGGCAGCCATGCCAGGCGGTCCGCCGAACTGGACGAGGTGGAAAACGGTTTCGCGGACGTCATGCTGGAAAAGCTGGCACACATGTGGAGCGCGAAACTGGGGCTTGCGGCTTTCGATCCGGAACTGTTTCAGGCGCTCATGGTACTCATGGTCAGTACTCCGGTGGACTACACGATATTCTTTCGTGAGCTCTCGAATGTTCCCGAGGACATCGAACCACTGAAGAAGAGCTTCTATCACGGCCTTCCGGGACAGGCGCGCGGTCCGCAGCGGATGGACGCCGGGACGCGCGACCAGCGCTGGTCCGAATGGCTTGCGGCATGGCGCTCACGACTGGGTCTGGGCACCACGAATCATGTCGCTTCCCCATCGGACCGGACACATGCCGAGATTTCGGCCGCCATGAAGCGCGTCAACCCCAAGTACATCCTGCGGGAGTGGTTGCTCGCGCCCGCCTATGAACAGGCAGCTGCTGGCGACTACTCTCTCGTGCACGAACTCCAGCGCATCATGACCCAACCCTATGCAGAGCAGTCGCAAGCGGTGGAGGCACGCCATTACAGGCTGAAACCCCTCGAATACTTCCATGTGGGCGGGGTTTCACATATGAGCTGCTCGTCCTAGGGAGGCCTTCATCAAGGCCTGTTGCCCAAGGCGCTGCTCGCTCGACTGGAGCATCTCCCGCTAGAGCAGCCCCCTCAGGTGCACCTTCAGCGGCTCAGCCAGCGCCTCGTCAGCCATCGCGTAGTCCAGCGTCGCCTGGATGTAGCCGAGCTTGCTGCCGCAGTCATAGCGCCGGCCGCGGAACGCCAGCGCGTGCACCGGCTGCCTTTCCAGCAGCTGCGCGATGCCGTCGGTCAGCTGGATCTCGCCACCCGCACCCTGCCCGATGTGCTCGAGCAGGTCGAATATTTCCGGGGTCAGCAGGTATCGGCCGACGACGGCAAGGTTCGAGGGCGCTTCTTCAGGCAGCGGTTTCTCGACGATGCGCGAGATGGCTGTGCCGCCCTCGGCCAGCGCGACGATGCCGTAATCACGGGTACGGCTGCGGGGGACCTCCTGCACGGCCAGCACGCTACCGCCATGCTCCGCGTGATAGGCGCCGAGCTGTGCCAGGCAGCCCTGCTCGGTGCAGCGGATCAGGTCATCGGGCAGGTGCACGTAGAACGGCTCGTCGCCGACCGCAGGCCGGGCGCACAGCACCGCGTGGCCGAGGCCCAGCGGCTCACCCTGGCGGATGTATACGCAGGAGACGCCTGCCGGCAGGATCGCACGCACCAGGTCGAGCAGGTCATTCTTGCCCGACTGTTCCAGCGCACGCTCCAGCTCCGGGTCCCGGTCGAAGTGGTCCTCGATTGCCCGCTTGCTGCTGCCGGTGACGAACACCAGGCGGTTGACGCCGGCTTCCAGCGCCTCCTCCACCGCATACTGCACCAGCGGCTTGTCGACGACCGGCAGCATTTCCTTGGGCATGGCCTTGGTGGCCGGCAGGAAGCGCGTCCCGCGGCCGGCCACGGGAAACACCGCAGTCCGTACCTTCTGTGCCATCTGATTGAACCTTCTCCGCCGTTCCAGGGCAAGATCATAGCCAAGTCTGCCCCGGGCCGACACGGACCGGCATCCCGCTTCCGCAACGGGATGCCGGCCCCCCAGAGCAGATTCAGTCATCGAGCAGGATGTTTTCCCGGTTCTGCTCGAGGATCTGCATACCGATGCCCGACACGTTCAGCAGCTCTTCAGGCTGGCGGAATGCACCGTTGCGCTCACGGTACTCAATGATGGCCTGCGCCCGTGACACCCCCACACCGTTGAGTTCGCGGGCCAGGGTCTCGGCATCGGCCGTGTTGATATTGACCGGACCGGCCATCAGCACGGTCGGGGCCATCAGGGTCAACAGCAGGCTTGTCAGTCGCATTGCGATTCTCCTCTCGATTGATACGTGGAACGAGCGGAGATGCTAGGGTCGTGGGGGTCGCCTGCTAAGCCGGCTTTCATGGCAGTTCGGGGGGAAAGGGCTGCTTTTCAGCGAGCGTAGTCATCAAGCGGGATTCTGGGCAGCGGGCGCACCGACTCCCAGGCACCGCAGCCCGGACACTGCCATTGCAGCGAGGCGCCAAGGTAGCCGCATTCAGTGCAGCGATAACGCAATGCCGGCCGAACCAGTCGGTGCAGGGCCTCGCGAAGTCCCGCCAGGTAGCGTCCATCATCGTCACGGCGCAGCTGCTGCGCATCGACCAGCTCACCGAGCACCGGGTCCTGAAGCAGGAACTCGCGTAGACATTCCTGGGCCATCTCCTCCGCCAGGGCCGGTTCGAGGATGGCCGCAGTCGCGACGGCCTGCATGGCAAACGGGTCATTGGCGCAAAGCTCCTCGACCCAGGCCTGGAGTTCCGCCGACTGCCCAGCCGCGCGTGCGGCCGTGGACATGCGTGGCAGCAGGTCGACAAGAAAGCGGCTCTCCTGCTCGATCACCTGGCGATACGCTCTCACGGCCTCGGCGTGATTCCCGCTCTCCGACGCAAGCTCGGCCCTGAGCCAGAGGCTGCGCAACGTGCGCCCGAGTGCTTCGGCCTTGGCGACCCAGCGGGCTGCTGCCGTGCTGTCTTCGGCGGCCATCGCCTGGTCGGCCAGCTCGCACAGGTAATGCACCTGCCGCAGCCGTGCTTCCGGCTCCCGGTCCTCAAGTGCGCCCGCCAGCTCCAGCGCGCGCTCCCAGTCCCGTGTCTGCTCGGCCAGCCGGATGAGGCGGCCGAGCGCATCACGCCGCAAGGGTGCGACCTCGCGCAAGGGTTCGAGCAGCTCCTCCGCGCGGTCGTGCAGCCCGGCAGCCAGGTAGTCGTCAGCCAGGGCGAGCTGCGCCCGCTGACGCACGGCGACGGGCAGCATGGGCCGCTCCAGCAGGTTGCTGTGCACGGCGATCGCGCGCTCGATCTCGCCACGGCGACGGAACAGCGTGCCCAGTGCAAGGTGGGTGTCGAGCGTGTCTGGGTCCAGTTCCTCGATGGCGGAAAAGACTTCTACGGCACGATCAGGTTGTTCCGCCAGCAGGTGGCGGAAGCCGCGCAGGTACTCTGATTCGCGCCTGTCAGCGCCATCCGGTTCGTCATCCGGCTCGCCGTAACGGGCAAAGATGTACCCCAGGGCCGCCGCCAGGAACAGCAGGCCCGCCAGAAAGAAGGCGGATTCAGTCGGCATCGTTGGCTGGCAGGCTGCGCAGGGCGCGCACTTCCTCTTCAGCCAGGCGGACAGACTTGCGCAGACGACGTCGCTCGCTCAGCAGGCGAAGCAGGACCAGGCCGGCGCACAGCAGGCCGAAAAGCCAGCCGGCGGCCAGGGCAAGCAGGAGCGCAACGGATTTCTGCAGCTCCAGCTCGACGAAGGCCAGATCGAGCGAGAGACGCCCCGTGTTGAGCGCAGCGAATACCCCGGCCAGCACCAGTATCAGGATGACCAGCAATGACCAGAGCAGGTTTCGCATCACAGGGCGCCTTGCAGCGAGTCGGGCGAACAGCTGGCCAGGAAGTGGAGCACCAGCTCCTGCATTGTACCGAATGGTGCAGGACTGGCCAGCAGGCCCGGAGCCTGCTCAGTTGCGTATGGGCAGGTGACTGTTCTCGTTGACGCGATCGCGAAGGTCCTTGCCCGGCTTGAAATGCGGGACGTGCTTGCCGGCCAGGGCAACCGCCTCACCGGTCTTGGGGTTGCGCCCCATGCGGGGGGGCCTGTAATGCAGTGAGAAACTGCCGAAGCCCCGTATCTCTATCCGCTGGCCATTGGCTAGCGCATCGCTCATCAGGTCCAGCAGGTGCTTGACCGCCAGCTCCACATCCTTGGCGGGCAGGTGCTTCTGCTTGCGCGCCAGCGTCTCGATCAGCTCGGACTTTGTCATGAACGCAGGTTCCCTTCACCCGGAAGGACCATACCATGCCTCAATCGCGGCCCCCCGTTTGGGGGGCGGGGTTTAGGGCTGGGTTTGTGCGTTCGGGGGAAAGGGAACAGCGGTGAATTAAAAATACGAGCTGGTAGAGACCCAGGGGCGCCACCAACAGCCCCATCCCGCCAAAGATGTG
>JAFIFS010000022.1 GCA_020831895.1 Chromatiales bacterium | reverse complement strand
CACCAGGGCGACGAGCCCCCCGGCCGTGTTCGGCCGGAACGTGGCCAAGCGCATCAAACCCCGGCAGCCGCGGCTGGGGCCGCGGCTCCCCAGTGGGGCGCCGCGCAGCTCGTCAGATCAGCGCACCCAGCGCAAGTCGGGCGGTCCGTCATCTCCGCGGATGATGTATTCCGGTGGCCCATGAGTGCAGGGGCCCGTTTTCAGCGGCATATGGCTCCAGGATTCCGGTCTGTGACGGGTGCGGCAGACCAGGGCCCCCGTATCCGGATAATTCCTTTTCGTTGTCCACGGTCTCCAGCCTTGGTGGGCCTGTCAGGGGGGCGTACGTCGGATCCGCATCCGGCACTGCGTGTTCATGGGTGGAGATTCCCGGGTTGTCTGAATACTTTGTCGGTCGGCAGCCAATTTTTGGTGCTGATGGCCAGCTCTGCGCCTATGAACTGCTCTTCCGGTCGGGTGCTCTAGAGGATTCAGCGCGGCTGGTCGATGGCGATGCGGCGACCGCGAACGTCGTCATGGGGATGTACGCCGCAGGGGGAATCCAGGCGCTGTCGGGCGGCAAGCCGCTGTTCCTCAACGCCACGCACAACATGCTGGTCAGCGGGCTGCTCCGCTCGCTGCCGCCGGATCTGGTCGTGATCGAAGTGCTCGAGGATGTTCCGGGCAGCCAGCGACTGCTGCATGCCTTGCGCGAACTGCGCGAGGCCGGCTTCATGGTGGCGCTGGACGACTGGCAGGATGACCCTGAGCGAGCCGAACTGATCGGATTGGCCGACATCATCAAGCTGGAAATCGGACTTTATTCACCAAAGGAGCTGGCCGACCTTGCCCATGCGTTCCAGGCGCATGGCATCAGGCTGTTGGCCGAGAAGGTCGAGACCGCCGAGGAACACAGACTTTGCCGTGACCTCGGCTTCAGCTATTTCCAGGGCTACTTTTATGCAAGGCCCGAGACAGTAGCGCAGCAGAGGGTCACCCCCGGGCGACTTGCGGCCCTTCGCCTGTTGTCCATGCTCCAGGACGAGCGCGCAAGCACATCTAAAGTTGCCAGCCTGGTGGAGAGTGACCCTGCGCTGTCTCTGAAAGTCCTGCGATTCTCCAACTCGGCACAGATCAGCCGGGCCCGGCGGTTCTCGACGATCCGCGAGGCTGTGGTCGTTCTCGGTACACGCCGTATCCAGGACATCGCAACCCTGACCGTGATGAGTGGTGTATCACCCAAGGGCTCGGATGGGTGCCGCCGGGCGCTGATCCGGGCGCGTGCCTGTGAGCTTCTGGCCGATCATTACGGGGCCTCCCCCCGCGCGGCCTTCCTGGCAGGTATGCTGTCGGCAATAGAGCTCATGCTTGACGTTCCGCTGTCCTCCCTGCTCGATGAGTTGCCCGTGGAGCAGGAGATCAGGGACGCCCTGCTGGGCGGTAACCATTCCGGTATCTCCAGCTGTCTCAAGGATGCCCGGGCCTTCGAGCAGGCTCCCGAGGACATCGATGCAGGCCAGGCGCCGACCTGGCGCTTCAGTCGCTGCTATCTCGAGGCGATCACCTGGGCGAACAATGAAGCCGACGAGCTCGGCCTAGGGTGACGCCGATATCCTGGCCATTCCCGCCGCCCGCGCCATACGCAACTTCCGGATCGCAGCGAAATACGGGGCATTCAAGCCTTTCCTGATTTCCAGCGTTCGCGGTCTGAACGTGGCCTGTCGTTTTTCGGGCGGGGATCGGTGGCAGGTGTTGCCCCATGCTAGTGCATGCCGCGCATCACCTCGATCAGCGCATTCAGCGCATCGGTCGCGGTGAATATCCCGTAGAGGCTGCCGTCTTCCTCCAGCACGATCACGCTGCCGATCTTCAGTTCCGACATCCGGTAGGCTACCTGGTCCAGGGGGTCGCTCGCGCGAACCGTGACCGGCTCCGGCGACATCAGGTCGCCCGCACGGACCAGCGACTGCCTGCCCAGGTCCAGCCCGGCCAGCACGGCCAGGTCGCGCTGGCTGACCACGCCCACGACCTGCTCCCCGCGCGTGATGGGCAGGTGCCGGATGCCGTGCTCGCGCATCAGCTGTCCCAGCTCCTCGATACCGGTGTCCTCGTCAGCCGTGACAGGATTCGGCGTGGTGAATTCCTCGACGGTGAGCTGGGTGCTGGTCATTGCATGAGTCTCTTTGCATGGATTTTCCGCAGTCTAGCCTGAAGCGGTAACGCGGGCGACCCTGGCAGCCGACCAGGCTGGTATCGCAGGGGCGAAAGGCTGCCGCTGGACGGCCTGTCCGCAGCGGGAACGCGCCCGGTCTCAGGCCAGGCCGGTACGGCTGCGGGCGGTATGCTGGTGCGAGTCTATTCCTGGGGGAACCTGCATGCGCCGGATACTGTTGCTGGCGGCCTCGGTGCTGGTCATCGTCGCGGCCGGGATACTCGCCTACTTCTACGGGGCCCTGCCGCGGCAGCGGCCGGCACCCGAGTTCGTCATCAACTACACGCCCGAGCTGGTCGCCCGCGGTGACTACCTCGTAAACGAGGTCCTGCTCTGCCTGGACTGCCACTCCGAGCGCGACTGGACGCGCTACAGTGGCCCGCCCGTCCCGCCGCTGGGTGCTGGCCGCTCGTGCATCGACAAGGACAGCAAGGCCGTCGGCATCAACTTCGGCTCGGGCGGCTTTCCCGGGCTGATGTGCATCCCGAACATCACGCCGGACGATGCGACCGGTATCGGTGCATGGACGGATGGCGAGGTAGCGCGTGCGATCCGCGAGGGTATCGGGCGCAACGGGCAGGCCCTGTTCCCGATCATGCCCTGGTTCATGTACCAGGTCATGACGGATGAGGACCTGGCCGCCGTCATTGCCTACCTGCGCTCGATGCCGGCGGTATACAACGACACGCCTGCGACCGAGCTCGACTTCCCGCTCAACCTGCTGAACCGGCTGTACCCGCGGCCACTCGACGGGCCGGTGCCCGCTGTCGACCGCAATGATGCCGTCGCCTATGGCGAGTACCTGTCGAAGATCGCGCGCTGCGAGTTCTGCCACACGCCGAGGATCCGCCGCAGCATTGACCCGGTGCCCGGGCGCTTCATGGCGGGCGGAGTGCCCTTCTTCATGGGCCAGGACATGCACTACTCCAAGAACCTGACGCCGCACGAAGATGGCATGGGGCTGTGGACGCGCGAGATGTTCATCGCACGGTTCAAGATGCACACGGAGCCTTTCCCGCTGACCCGCGAGGAAGACAACTCGGAGATGAACTGGGTGGGCTTCTCGGGCATGACCGAGGAAGATCTCAGCGCGATCTGGGACTACCTGCAGACGCTGCCGCCGAAGGAACTGGTGCTGCTCGACCGCGCCGACTGAGCATCGCCGGGCAGCGCAGCTCAGGGCTGCGAGAAGCTGATGGCAAAGCCGCCATCGCGGCGCAGCTCGGTCCCGGTGAAGACCCACTGAAGGCTGCCCGGGCTGCTTTCCGCGACGGCGCTCAGCCGCGCATCTGTGAACAGCAGCCCACCGGGCACGCCAGGAGTGGGCGCGAAGGCCACCGAGACAATTGTGCCGGAGGGCCCGTTGCTGACCTGCAGGTTCCGGTAGAGCAGGTTCGCGTTGGCTAGTACGTTCTGCGTGCCGAGGAACAGACAGTCGGTCCCGGTGGACTCCCAGGTGCCCGGCCCCAGTTCGGTCACGACTGACTCCCCCTGGGCCTGGAAGCCGGCAGGCGGGCTGCCCGGGAACGCGTCGCAGCTGCGTGCCTGCATGCCGCTGGCGAAATCACCGGCATTGATCCGCTCCAGGAAATCCATCGAGCTGCGCGCCAGCTGCAGCATCTCGGTAAGCGCGCGCGCAGCCCGGGCGCCGACCCGCTGCCAGTCCGGGCCCGCTCCATCGGCATCCAGCGCAAGCAGGTTGGACAGGCTCACGGCTACCGGGGCCTCGTCATTGAGCTGCAGCAGGACGGTCGTGCCCAGCGTTACGACGATGGACTCGCTGCCCCAGGTCACTGCCAGGCTTCCGTCCGACGGCAGCGGCGAGCCCGGGAACAGTGAGCCGCCCGTCGTCGCCACGACGCTGAACGCGGCCGGCTGCGGACCGCCCTGCGTCCAGGCTACCGAGAACGAAGTGCTGTCACTGAAGCTGACGTCGCGCGAGGTGCGTTCGATGAGGCCGCTGATGCTGCCGCTGCCGGCATCGAGGCTCCAGCTGTCTGCCTGCAGCTGAGGCGCCACCCGCGTGAGCGAGAACGGCGCACCGGCACCCTCGGGGCTGGTGATCGAGAAGGCGTATGCGGGGAGCAGGGTCCCGCCGATGCCCGGGTCGCTGCCGCCGTTGCCACTGCCGCTGCTGCCACCGCAACCCGCGGCCAGCAGGGCTGTGCCGGCCATCGACAGAAACAGTCTCCTGTTCTTCTTCATGGCGCCAACTCGAAGTCACCAGCGAATGGGATGGTTTCGAGATTAGTCGGTCCGCGGTGGTTGCTCAAGCCGGCAGAAGCAGCGCACCGGATTTTTTCGCCGATTATGGTGACTCGGGTGGCTGGTATTTTCCGTGAGCGTGCCGCAGCATTTGGGTGCGCAGCTGCCCGGATGCCGGTCACGAACGGGCTGCGGCCTGACTCGTGGGGCACCTGACCACGCTGGGGGGCGAGCTCGATGGCCAGCCTTACCAGGGCACACTGGCGGCGCGCTGTGAACCGGGGGTCCGCTGCCAGGTCACGCCGTTCACCAGCGCATTCGTGGCGCTGCAGGACCGCGACCAGCTGGACTACGCAGCCGCGCGCCTTGCGATCAACAACCGAATCGGCCTGCAGTTCGACCCGTTCGCGGAAGCGGACAGCGTCCCGCCGGGTGTCTTCGATCTTGCAGCCCTGCGCAGCTTCCTCGACAGGGGCAGCCTGCTCAGCCTCTGGATCCAGGACCTGCTGGCCTGGCTGGACGACAGCGGCAGCCCGGTCCCGGCCGGTGTGTTTGTCGGCACGCCCGGTCCCGGCCCCGGCGGCCCCGCACCGGCACCGGATCCGGCCTGCACGGATTTCGAGGTCGTCGTGGATGAGCCTCACTACCTCGTCGACAGCCATGCCGCCATGGTGGCGGCCCTTCAGGACCCGGAGAACCGGGCTGATGGCAGGCTGGTCATCGGCATCACCGGGGACATCGATGACGGTCCGGACGGTCCGGCCGTGAACCCGATGACCTCCGTCGGCGAGTGATGGTTCTACAACGGCAGCGACGACCTGGTGCTGATCGGCTGGCACGAGGACGGCCAGCGGCCGGTGATCGACCTGCGCAGCGCCAACCGTGCGCTGCGCGTGCTGAGCGGCGCCACCGTCACGATCTCGGGCCTCGAGTTCCGCAACGGCAACGCGCTCTTCACCAGTGGCGCAACCGCAGGTCGCGGTGGGGCGATTGCCGTGAGCCAGCGCGTCGCTGGCGTGGGCGACCTGTTCATCCATGACTCCATTTTCCGCGGCAACCGCACCAACAACACGGTGCCGCCGTTCAACATCGGGCGCGGCGGGGCGATCCACAGCGCCGGCTTCATCCAGATCTCGCGCTCGGAGTTCCACGACAACTTCTCGCGCGAGGGTGGCGGGGCGGTCTACAGCCGCCGCGGCGTCAACTTCTGCAACTCCCGTTTCGAGGGTAACCGTATCCAGCACGGTGCCTCGACTATCCGCTCGGGCAGCGCGATCATCGTCCGCAACTCTGAGGCTTCCGGCGACCTGCGCATCCACGACTCCGTCTTCATCGGCAATGAGGCGCTGTCGGAGAAGGGCGGGGTGCTCTATCTCGAGGGGGTGGGTGCGCTCAACGTGCCGACCATCGGCGAGATCATCATCACCGGGTCGGAGTTCATCGGTAACAGCTCCGCATCCGGGGCGGCCCTGATCTACAGCGAGGGCGTCGCCACCTCGACCCTGGCATCCGACCCGACGCCGGGTAGCGCGGACGTCTACATCTACGACTCGCGCATCGTCGACAATTTCACGACCGCGGGCGGGCCTCTGATACGGGCGAACGAGGCCAACCTCTTCATCTTCAATACCGAGTTCGAAAACAACAGCGTGCCGCAGTCGCCCGGCCTGCTGGTCGCCAACGGCGGCAGCATTGCGGGCTCCACGTTCACCAGCAACAGCAATCCGGTCTTCGCCGGCCTGTTCGTGGACGGGGGTGGCAACCAGTTTCTCGGCAGCAGCAGCAACCCGTTTGACGGCCCCGGCGGGCGGATCGCGTTCCACGACAGCGCGCGCGTCTGGGTCGTGGACCCGGATGGCAGCAATCGCGAGCTGCTCGTCGATGCGGGCTTCATCGAGCCTTCGCCGGCCTGGTCGCCCGACAACAGCCAGATCGCCTATATCGGCGGGCCGGCCTTCCGCAGCGACCTGTTCGTGCTCTCGCTGGGCAGCCAGCAGGTGCAGCGCCTGACCGACGTGGAAGGTGTCCGCGCGCTGGAGCCGGCCTGGTCCGTCGAGGGCGAGATCGCCTATGTGCGCCGCAACGAGTCCTTCGGTAACAACCCGTTCCTCATCTATGTCACGGGGCCAGGCGGCGGTGAAGGCAGCCACCTGACCGGGGGACAGGCCGCGGCAGACATGGAGCGTTTCCCGAGCTGGTCGCCGGACGGGCAGACGCTGCTTTTCAGCGTGCGCGAGAACTGGTCCGACAACACGTCGGCAGCGCCGCGGCTCTACACGATCGGGCGCGATGGCACCAGCCGGGCCCGGCTGCCTGGCTTCGCTGGCGCCGATCAGCCGGCGTGGTCACCGGACGGCGAGCGTCTCGCGTACGTCCAGGATGGCAGCATCTTCGTCAGTTCGTTTGACGGCAGCATGGACCCGGTGCAGGTTGCCTCGGGCGACCGGCCCACCTGGTCGCCGGATGGGACCGAGCTGGCGTTTCACAATGACGGCGCCATCTACCGCGTCAGCGTGGTCACTCCCGGCGAGGTCGTGTTCGTGACCGAGGGCGACCAGCCGGCCTGGTCGAACTGAGCGGCTCGCTCCTGATTGGGTGATGGGCGTCATATCGCCCGGGCCCTGCGAGGCTGATACTGGTGACCTGACGGGGGCGCGGACCGGGCTTTTTGCCCGGCGCCGCGCCCCGACTCAGTGCCATCACCAGGGGCCATTCCCGCATGAACAATCTCGAGCTGAGGCACGTGATGACCGCGGCTGCCGTCACGGCGGCACCCGGGATGACGGTGGCCGAGGCGCACCGCCTGATGCGCACCCGGGGTATCCATCACTTGCCGGTGACCGATGCCGAGGGTCGGGTGCTGGGCATGATCGGCAGCCATGATTTGTTCAAGGCGCTGATCCCCCCGGGCGGCGCGGGCTTCGCCGACCGGGCAGCCCGCCTGCAGTCCTGCCCTGTCTCCGCGGTGATGACGCGCGAGGTGATCTGCCTGCCGCAGACCGCGACACTGCTCGAGGCGGCGAAGCGCCTGCAGACCGGGGCGTTTCACGCCCTTCCCGTGGTCGCGCCCGGGAACGTGCTGGCCGGGATCATTACGTCCACCGACCTGGTTGAAGCACTGCGGCGGGAGCTTGATTTCGCGGTAACGGATGCCGGGAGTGCCCTCGCCGCCGACGAGGTGGATGCGGGTGCCAGGCCGGATGCAGCAGCATTGCGGGCACTCAACGGCCTCTACCAGGCCACCAAGCTCTACCTGCACTCTGGCCGGGGGGATATTGAGCATTCGCGCCTGCTGCGCGCCTTTGAGGCGGCGCGGGAGGTGACGGAGCGCAGGACCCAGGTGCTGTAGGTTCGCGCAGCGCGACAGCCGGCACAGACTCGGGCCACTGACATCGCCAGAATCCAGCCGGGTTCTGGTCACTATGCCCGCTGGAGCGCGAGAACAATGCAGGCCAACATCAAAGCAGCTGTGCCCGAGGGTGCCCGTGGCGGCGTTGCCGCTCCGTGGCCTGCGGTAGCCACTACACCGGAACAGCTCGCGGCCCTGCGCCAGCAGATGCGCCGGCTGGGCCCGATGCGCCTCACGGAGGCACTGCTGCGCCTCGGAAAAGTCTGCAGCGAGGCCGTCGCCAAGGCCTCGGCCGTCAAGTCCGAGCACCCGGAACGGCCCGTCGGCGGCATACTTCTGGAGGCCGGCGACGTCGCGGAAGAGGACATCCGCGCGGGCCTCGCGCTGCAGCTTGGCATCCCGGCCATCGACCTGCGCCAGTGGCCGCTGGACGACTCGATCACTGCGGAGATCCCGTCCTTCATTGCCAGGCGCCACCGGCTGATCCCGGTACACCGCGATGCCGGCACGCTGCATGTCGCCGTCAGCGACGTGCTCGACCACGAGGCACTCGAGGCCGTGCGCTTCCGTTCCTCGCTGACGATCGAGCCGGTCTACGCCAGTGCGGCCGACATCGACTGGGCCGTCGAGCGCCACTACCACGCGACCGGCAGGGCCGTCACCGATGCCGAGCTCGAGCGGGAGGGCGCGACCAGCCTCGCCTCGCTGGACAGCTGGCGCGAGGAACCGCTCGCCGTCAGCGACAACGTCGTCGTGCGACTGGCCAACCAGATCATCGCCGAAGGCTGCCGCGAGCGCGCCTCGGATATCCATATCGAGCCGGCGCCCGGTCGCGAACGCACGCTGGTGCGTTTTCGCGTGGACGGCAGGATGTACGTCCGCCGCAGCATCCCCTGGTCGTACCGCGATGCGCTGATCTCTCGCCTGAAGGTAATGGCCAGCCTGGACGTGGCCGAGCACCGGATTCCCCAGGACGGCAAGATCCTCTGGCGCCCCCCCTATGCGCAGCCGGTCGAGCTGCGCATGGTCACCATGCCGACGGCCGGCGGCGTCGAGGACGTGGTGCTGCGCATCCTGAACACGACCGAGGCGCTGCCGCTGGAGAAGCTCGGTCTCTGCGACGAGGATCATGGGCGGCTGCGCCAGCTGATCGAGAAACCTCACGGTATCCTGCTGGTCTGCGGCCCGACGGGCTCCGGCAAGACCACGACGCTGCACTCGGTCATCCGCCACCTCAACGACGGCAGCCGCAAGATCTGGACGGCCGAGAACCCGATCGAGATCACCCAGGCCGGCCTGCGCCAGGTGGAGATCCGTACGCGCGCCGGCCTGACCTTCGCGACGGCGCTGCGGGCGTTCCTGCGCGCCGATCCCGACGTGATCATGGTGGGCGAGATCCGCGACACCGAGACAGCCCACACGGCGCTGGAGGCCTCGCTGACCGGCCACCTGGTGCTGTCCACCCTGCATACGAACTCGGCACCCGAGAGCGTCGTGCGCCTGCTTGAAATGGGCATGAACCCCTTCAACTTCGCCGACGCGCTGCTGGGCATCCTCGCCCAGCGCCTGGTGCGCTGCCTGTGTACGAGCTGCCGGGAACCTTTCGAGGTCAACGCGGAGCTGCTAAGGCATCTGGCCAGGAACTACCTTGCGACCGGCGTGCCGGGGGGCGCCGGCAGCCAGGAGGAGGAAAACCTGCGCCGCCGCTGGACGGAGCAGTACGGGCAAGAGGGCTCACTGGTGCTCTACCGGGCCCGTGGCTGCCCGGAGTGCAGGCAGACGGGTTACCGCGGGCGGGTCGGGCTGTTCGAGCTGATGCCGGCGACACCCGAGATCAAGCACGCGATCATCTCCCACGAGCCGGCATCGCAGCTGTTCAGCCTCGCGCTGGCGCACGGCATGCGCACGCTGAAGCAGGATGGCATCCACAAGGTGCTGGCCGGGCGCACCGACCTGAGCCAGGTGCTGGCCGTCAGCCAGCGCTGACGGCCAGCGGTCCGCCCTCAGGCGACGCTCTTCAGGTACTCGCGCAGCGAGATCCCCGGGCGGCCCATGATCTTCTGGAAGGTGTCGGTCTTGTGGCCAGGCGTGGAGTCGTCGGCGATCTCCGCGAACAGCCGCGCAACCGCGTCCGAGTGCCACTGGTTCTTGTGGAAGGGCCGTATGGCCTCCTGGAATGCGGCCGGGTCGCAGTCGTCGTAGACCACTTCCTGGCCGATCACTTCCCCGATCGCCTTCGCGATGTCGTGAAAGTTCATCACCGGGTCCGGGCCCGTGATGTCATAGCACTGCCCGTGGTGCTGCGCCGGGTTGCCGTCGGTCAGGATATGCGCGATGAAATCGCCCGCGTCCTCGGTGCTGGTCAGTGCGACGGTGCCCTTGCCCATCGGCATCGACAGCTTGCCGGTCTGGCGGCAGGTGGCCGGCGAACTGCGGAAGTTCTGCATGTAGAAGCTCGGCCGGACGAAGGTCCACGCCATGCCGGAGGCCATCATCGCGTCCTCCGCCGCGATGTGCGCGAGCGGGATCGGGCTGCTCGTGCCGCGTATGGCCTCGGGCGAGGAAAGCTTGATCAGCCAGGGCAGGCCGGCCTGCCTGGCGGTGGCGATGAAGGCGAGCTCGGTCGGCTCCTGCTCCTCGCCGTTGGGCAGCACCAGCACGGCACGATCGATGCCCTTGAGTGCGGCCCGCACTGCGTCTTCGTCGCGCAGGTCACCGGTGATGAGCTCCACGCCCTGCTCGGCCCAGTGCGCCGCCTTCTCCGGATTGCGCACGATGGCCCGGAATTTTACGCCCTTGTCCAGCAGCGCACGGGCGGTGGCGCCGCCGATATTGCCCGTGATGCCCGTCAGCAGAATCATCCGTCGTCATCCTTTCGATCCGTTGCGAAGGCCGGCGCTGGCGCAGGCCGGGAGTCCTGAAGCCGGGGATTATAGCCGCCCGCGTCCACGCGGTTCACCGCCCGGTGGCCAGCTGTGCGTGCGCCACGCCGCATCGAAAGCGCAGCGATGCAGCTGCGCAGAGTGTCCGCGCAGTCATGTTCCAGCTTCAGCGCAAGCTGCCCGTCAGCGCGCGTGCGGCCCAGGTTGACGGCAGCCGCCGGCTTGCCGGCCTCGGCCGCAGCCCGCAGGAACCGGTACGCCGACCAGACCATCAGCGAGGTGCCAACGGCGAGCACCGCATCCGCCTGCGCCAGCGCCGCGCGGGCGCTGTCCACCCGCGCTGGCGGAACAGCCTCGCCGAAGAAGACCACGTCCGGCTTCAGCACGCCCCCGCACTGCGCGCAGGCCGGCACCGCAAAACCCTCAATGACCGAGGGGTCGAGCAGCGCATCACCGTCGGGCCTGATGGAGGCGGCCGGTGCCCCGAAGCCAGGGTTGGCGCTGCCAAGTCGCTGCTGGAAGTTTTCGCGGGACCCGCTTGCGCCGCAGTCCAGGCAGCGCACGCGGTCGAGCCGCCCGTGCAGGTCGAGCACCCGGCGGCTGCCCGCGCGCTGGTGCAGCCCGTCCACGTTCTGTGTCACCAGCAGGGTCACGTGACCGAGTGTCTCGAGGCGCGAGAGCGCGCTGTGCGCCTCGTTCGGCCGGGCTGTGGAGAAGCGCGGCCAGCCCGCCAGGCTGCGCGCCCAGTAGCGCCGCCGCGCCGCCGCGCTGTCGCGGAACTCGCGAAACTGCATGGGTGGCGTGACTTTCCACTGCCCGTCCGCGTCGCGGTAGTCCGGAATGCCCGAGCGCGTGCTGAGACCGGCGCCGGTGATCACCAGCAGCCGCGGGTGGCGCAGGATGAAGTCGTGCAGGCTGGCGCCGCTTGAGTGCGGGCTCATGCGAGGTCCGGCAGGTGAATGTGCTCCAGCGCGCGGGCCAGAAGCTCGTCATAGCTGAGCTCGGCGCAACGGCTGTTCGAGAAGCAGCGCAGGTAGAGCACCAGGTCCGTCTCCACCTCCGTGACATGACCTGGCCCGCCGAACGCATAGCAGCCGCGATACCATGGCCTGCCGTCGATCCGTGCGCGCCCCGCCGTTGCCAGCATCTCGAACGTGTGACCGGGCCACAGTGGCATCCTGCCCGCGAAGCCCGCGCGGATGCGCAGCAGGCACACGGCATCGGCCCCCCACGGTGAGTGCACCGATGCGCCAGCTTCGGTGCACGGCTGCCCCGGTTCCCCGCGCAGGCGGCGCAGGTCGACCAGCGGCGAGAGACCGCTGGGGAGCCAGTCTACGGCGCCTGGGCGCACGACCATCGGCTCGACCGGGTGATCGCACGAGGGCCGGTCCACGCGGTAATGGCCTGTTCCCGGCCCGGGGTGGCCCTCGAACATGACTCGCACCGGACGCCGGCCTAGCGAGGCGATGATGATGCCGCCCCCGGAGCCCTCGCCATGTACGCAGACGGTGCCGGCCGGGCGGAACAGGTAGTCGCCCTCGCGGGACGACAGCAGCTCGTCGAGCTGGAACTCGCCCTCGAGCTGAAACAGGTCCTGGTCGCAGTCTTGGAAGTGAGCATACCCTGGATAGACCAGCCCCGGCGGCGTGCGCAGCGCGAACGTGCTCGCGCCGCTGACGGGGTCCTCGCTGAGCACGAGCACGTCCACGCCATGCTCTTGGCGCTGCCAGTCCGCGCTGGCCAGGTCGATTCGCCCGACCTGGCGCACCCCGCGCAGGATGCGGTCGTCCGCGCCGCGCTGGACCGCCGCCAGCTCAGTAGGCATGGACATACAGCCGGGACTCGGCGTCGCATATCGCGTAGACGCGCCGCAGGTCCGGGTCCACGGCGATACCCTCGCCCTTGAGGATATCCGTCCGGTACATCCGGACCGGGTTGTACTGCAGGTCGATGACGACGATCTTGCGCGACTCGTCGCTGATGATCCACAGCGTGTTCTCAACCCGGTCGTAGGAAATCCCCGACACGTCGCTCATGAAGAAGATCCCGCTGAAGTCCAGCGGCACGGTTTCCCTGACCTGCAGGTCAGGGCCCAGCCTGAGCAGCAGCCGCGGATTCTTCTCGTTGATGACGAAGAAATCCCCGGTGCGGGTGTTGATGGTGATGCCCTCGAGGCCGTCGTTGGGGCGGTTGACCTCGACGGGCACCGGCGTGCGGCTCAGCACGGTGCCCTCGCGCGTGACGTTCAGGATCTCGCGCAGCCTTTCCTCGACCACCCACAGCGTCAGGTTCGCCGGGTCCACGACGATGCCTTCGAGGTCGTCGCTGGCGAAGGGGACATGCTTCACCACCTCGCCCTGGCGGGTGATCTTGTACATGCCCTGGCCCGGGTCGTCGCTGACCGTCCACAGGTGCACGCCGTCGAAATCGAGCGCGAGCCCGGACGGGTCGCTCACGGCGACGTCATGCACGGACAGCAGCTGGAGGACCTGCTCCTGGTCCCCCGGCGCGGAGGATCCCGAGGAGCCGCCGCAGGCCGCGAGCGAGAGCAGCAGGACCAGGGCGGGCACTGTACGCAGGTGCATCGGGATGACCGGGCTTGGGGTGGGCCAGGTGGACAGTGTAACGCTGCCGTGAAGGTCCGCGGGCAGGGCGCTTATCTGTTAAGTTGAGCCGCCCCAATCCTGCATCAAGGGTGCTGCCATGCGTCGACTGTCATCCCTGCTGCTGGCCGGTTTCCTGCTGGCGACCGCGGCACCTCAGGCGCTGCCTGGCGCCGAGGCCGTGCTGTTCGAGAACGTCAGGATTTTCGACGGCCGCTCCGACCGGCTCTCGGGCCCATCGAATGTACTCGTCACCGGCAACACGATTGCGCAGATCTCGACCCGGGCGATCGAGCTGCCCGAAGGTACGGCCGTTGTGCGGATTGTCGGCGAGGGCCGCACGCTGATGCCTGGGCTCATCGATGCGCACACGCACATCATGTTTACCAGTGTCCCGCAGCTGGTCGCGCTGACCAGCGATGCCGGCTACCTCAACGTCGCCGCGGTCAGGGCGGCCGAGGAGATGCTGCTGCGGGGCTTCACCAGTATCCGCGACCTGGGCGGGCCGGTATTCGGCCTGAAGCGCGGCATCGACGAAGGCCTGGTGCCTGGCCCGCGTATCTGGCCGGCGGGCGCATTCATCTCGCAGTCAGGGGGGCATGGGGACTTCCGCCTGCCGAACGAGTTGCCGGCTGCGCCCGGTGGCTTCTCGTTCAGCGAACGCTCCGGCGCCGCGATGATCGCCGACAGCCCCGATGCCGTGCGCCAGCGCGTACGCGAGCAGCTGGCACTGGGGGCCTCGCAGATCAAGCTGATGGCTGGCGGTGGCGTCTCCTCGTTCTTTGATCCGCTGGATGTCACGCAGTACAGCGTCGCCGAGCTGCGCGCCGCCGTCGAGGCGGCCGAGAACTGGGGTACCTACGTGACCGTGCATGCCTACACCCCGCGCGCGATACGCCAGGCGATCGAGGCCGGCGTCAAGGTGATCGACCATGGGCAGCTGATCGACGAGCCGACGGCACGGCTGATGGCCGAGCGGGGCATCTGGTGGAGCCTGCAGCCGTTCGTCGACGATGGACGCAGCCCCTGGCCGGAAGGCTCGCCGAACCGGATCAAGCAGCTACAGATGTACGCCGGTACCGACCGCGCCTTCGAGCTGGCGAAGAAGCACCGGATCAAGGTCGCGTGGGGAACGGATATCCTGTTCAGCGCGAGCAATGCCACGCGCCAGGGCGAGAAGCTGGTGACGATGACCCGCTGGTATACGCCGGCCGAGGTGCTGCGCATGGCGACCTCGACCAACGCGGAGCTGCTCGCGCTGTCAGGCCTGCGCAGCCCTTACCAAGGCAAGCTGGGCGTGGTCGAGGAGGGCGCGCTGGCCGACCTGCTGCTGGTGAACGGTGATCCGCTGGCCAACATCGAGCTGCTCGCGGACCCGGCGCGCAACCTGCTCGTCGTGATGAAGGACGGGGCGATCTACAAGAACACGGTCGAGTCGCGGGACGAATCAGGTGAGTCAGGTGCCGGGCTTTCGGTTTCGGGTAATCCTTGACCAGTTCCGAATCCGAAGACCCGGCACCTGGCCAGGCTAGCCAGGTTCAGGACCAGCCTGGCACTGCATCACGTACTCGCGATGGACTACCATCGCCGGGTTATCACCGGCGCGGGCCAGTGCAGAGTCCCGGTAGCCGGAGCGGATCCCTGTCACGGTGATACGCTGGCCATCGACAGTGAAGTGTGCGCGCCAGTCGCGCACGGCCAGTTGCCAGGCCTCGCCGGCGCGCCGGATGCGCCGGTAGGCGTGGGGTTGCGGGCCTAGTGCGAGTGTCGCGCGTATGCGCTCGGCCAGGGGCGCGCCGGTGCGCTGCTCGATCCAGGCCACCTGGGCCGCCGCACCCGGCGTGAACGTGACCTGCCAGCCGGGCAGCGGGTCCGCAACTGCATCTGACCGGGGCGAGGCAGTTTGCAGCCAGCCGCTGGCAGAGTCGGGCCACGCATCCGTGTAGGCGATGTAGGGCTTGATGTCGAGCACCGGCGTGCCGTCGAGCAGGTCCACATGGGTGACATGCAGCCTGAGCCCATCGATGCCGGTCAGGCGCAGCGCCGACAGGCCGAGCGGGTTCGGCCGGTGGGGGCTGCGTGTCGCAAACACGCCCTTGCGCCCGCTGGTGCTTCTCGGTGGCAGCACCTTCGGTCGCCAGCCCTCGTTGCGATCGAACCAGAACAGCACCCAGATGCGTTCGAAGCCCTCGAGCTCGGCCAGCGCATCCTTGTAGTGCTGACCGGGAAAAAGTTCGATCGTGCCCGCATGACCGTGGGCCGCCGCCGGCTGACGCGGCGCCTCGACACGCTCGGTCAGCGTCGTGCGGATGAGGCCGATCGGTGACAGCGTGAGGCTGCGCACGTCCGGTCCAGGCGGGTGTGTTCTCATGCGCGCATGGTAAATCAGCCGGGCCCGGCTGAACCGCCTGGCGGCCGCATTGTCTTTACATCGAAGCCCCCCTCGCGAATACTCAGGTCAAGGCTTCGGGCCTGAACTACAACTATAAAAGGGGATCGCGATGCCGCAGCTCGCACGGGGAGGCTGCCTGAGCATCGCCGGCATGGGCCTGGGCGTGCTGCTGGCGGGCTGTGGTGGGGGCAGTGGGGGCTCTGGCCAGGGATCATCCCAATCCGCAGCGGTGCTGCAGCCGCACAGCCAGCCCGAGATTTCACTGTCGCGTGCGCGAACGGCCGAGGTGACAGAGGAATTCCTGTTCCAGGTCGAAATCGCGTTGTACTTCGCTGCGATCGGCGTCGGGCTTGCCAACCTGCCGCCCGGGCAAGCCGAAACGATGTCCGCTACCGGGTGGGTGGCGGAGTCGATGCCCTGTTCCGAAGGTGGCACCATGACCAGCGAGAGGCTCACCGGCGCTGTCGGCAGCCCGCTCGGTGCCGGAGACAGTGTGCGCGTACAGTTCACTGCCTGTCGTGACCTGGGCGTCACGTTCAACGGCGAAGTGCGCCTGGACATCAGCGCGCTGAACCCGGGGCCGGACACCCATGCGCTGGTCGGCCAGGTCAGTCTGCCGGGCCTGCGACTCTCTTCAGCCGGCATCACGCTCACGATGAGCGCAATGCTGCCGGTGACTTACGACGGCGATGAGTCGACCGACCGCTTCCGGATCGCGGGAGGCTGGCTGCAAGTCAGTGGTCCAGCCGGCCGCGAAACGCTCACCGGCCTGATGCTCGATCTCCGGCAGGACTATGCCACGTTCCGTTACGAGCTGGACCTCTCGGCGACGCTGACGAGCGACTGGCTCCGGGGTCAGGTGCACGGCAGCACCACGCAGGCCCTCGCGGGCCAGATCGGCCAGTGGCCGAGCTTCGGCCGCCTTGAGTTCTCCGGTGCCGGCAGCCGTACGGTCGAACTGCAGACCAGCTTCTCGCTGGAAGGGTCGCGGAATGTCGGCGCCAGCCTGGTCGACCAGGCCGCTGGTGATGTACTTGAGACCTGGACAGTGGCCTGGCCCATTGGGTTCATCGACATGCTCGACCCACTGCGTGAGGATGTTGAGCCGCCCGCCGGGCCGCCGCCCGGCCACATCGGCCCATGGCCGCCTCCGCCGGGCACTGGACCCGAGCCTGCGGCAGCGCGCCGGATCCAGCTGGGCGCGCCACCGACCGACCTGGTGGTGGATGAACCCCGCAGGCTGTTCTATGTCGCGGTGCCTGAACGCAACGAGATCGTCGCTATCGACCTCGATACCCTGCTGGTCGACCGGCGTATCCGCGTGGCTGGGCGGCCGCGCCGACTGTCGCTGAGCCTCGATGGCGATACGCTGTTCGCCACTGCCAATGCAGCGGGGAGTGTCGTCGCAGTGAATCTCGCGGACGACAGCACACGGCGTATCGACATCGTTGTCGAGCTCAACCATCTCACTGCCTGGGACCTGCTTGAGTACCAGCCCGGCAAGCTGCTGGTAACCGGAAACCCGGGCAGCAGTGGGTCCTCCTATATCGTCGACGTGGACCTGGCGACGGGCGAGGTTGCGCGGGTCGCGAATGGCGAGATCGTCAGGTCCGAACCCTACCTGGTGCACAGGCCGGGCGACCCGTTTGCCTATGTCGGCCAGAGCCGCTCGACGGGCACGCTGATGCGCCTTGACCTGGAGGCGCCCGGTATCCCGATCGTGCTGGAAAGCCCGCCCTTCACACTGGGCGGCACCTATCACATGGCCATGAGCGCGGACGGTACGCGGATCGTGCTGGACGGCAGCCAGGTGGTGAGCACGGACTCGCTGGCCCCGGAACTCGAACTGCCCGGCGCTGGCAGACCGCAGTTCAGCCGGGACGGCACGGAACTGCTGCTCTGGACGCGCGAGCTTGACTCGTCGCGGATGTCGGCCGCGATCGAGGTCTATGCCGGCGATACCCTCGAGCGCGTGGACGAGTGGGCTAGTGTCTGTGGCCCGACCGGTCTCGGTGCCTCGCGTACGACTCACCTGCGCCACCTGGACAAAGGCCGCTGGGCCATCCTGCGCGATACCGAGGTCTGCATTTCCGACCGCGACAACCCGGATCAGCCACCTGGCCTGGGCGACAGTCCGCTGCCGGCGCCGCCGGCCGAGCAGGCCATAGCCGGCAGCCGCCTGGAGTTTTCCGGCCTGGTCGACAGTGTCATCGCCGATGCACCGGCCGGTCTCGTCTATGTATCGATTCCGGTCACTGGCGAGGTCCACAGGATCTCGGCTGCGACACGGTCAGTCGAGCAGACCTTCCAGTTACCGGGCCAGCCGCACGGCCTGGACCTCTCGCCGGATGGTAGCGTGCTGTACGTTGTGGTTACGCCGGGGGCCGGCCCGGAAGGCAGCGTGGTGCGCATCGCGACGGATACCGGTGCACATCTCGGCGAGACGGCCATCGAGCACAGGCTGGGCCCCGTCCCTGCACAAGCAACGGCCGTGCTCTCCGTGGCCCCGGGCCGCATGCTGGTTGATGCCGGAAACGGGATCATCGAGATCTTCGACTACGCCAACCCACTGTCATTGACCGTGGCGGGTGCCAACGCGTACACGGGGAGCAGAATGCTGCGGGCCCCGGATGGCGGGCCTGCCTACCTGGGGAGCAATGCCTCCCCGCGGTCGATCCTGCGGATCGATCTTGATGGCGTGATCGCCTCGGCCAGCGGTCCGGACTCCAGTGGCGGGACCACTTTGGCCGGCATGATGGCCATCTCCCCGGATGGCAGCCGCCTGTACCTGCAGTCCGGCCAGGTGATCGGAACCGACACCCTGATGCCGGCTGGGCAGATTGGCGCCGGAGTGCCACAGCCACTGCGGAATGGCAGCGCCATCCTGGTGGCGCCCGCTCCGGGCGTGCTAGAGCGTTATGACGCCGGGCACGAAGGTCTCACCGCACGCTACACGACGGACTGTTCCACCGCTGGCGTCAGCCATCTGGTGGGTCTGCTGGGTGACACAGTCTGGCTGGTGATTGGCGGCAATGTGGCGTGTGTGGTGGTGCTGCCGGAGGGTTGACGGTGCCGGGCTTTCGGTTTCGGGCAGTTCTTGACCAAATCCGAAAAGCCGAAAGCCCGGCACCCTAAACTCACGGCACCCTAAACTATCATGCCATCCTGCGTGGAAATCACAGGCGGGAGATAGTCAGCCGAGACGCGGAATCAACAACCAGAAAGCAGCCGCTGGCAGCCGGACACGGTGCCAGCGGCTCGCTTATTCTGTGCTCCAGCGGTTTTACCCGCTGTCGAGTCAGCGGAACAGGACGCCAAGACTCAGCTGGTAGAACTCCAGGTTGTAACCGGTGAATTCAACCTCAAGCCGTGTTCCACCATCGAACATGTAGCCCAAACCAGCGCCTGCCGATACCGAGGTCTTTGAGTCACTACCTCTCTCGGTTTCAAGCTTGGTGTAGCCACCCCCGGCTCTCAGTTTCAGGTAGAGGGGTGATGTTCCTTGCAGCCGCCACGCGCCAAAGCCGGCTACCGTGGTGACGCTGAAGTCGTCCCTGGCCTCCTTGCCGTCGATGATGCTTCCCGTAACCTCGCCTTCCAGGGAGAGGTTCCAACGGCCAAGGTCATAGCCAACCACTGCGCCGAGGTTTACGGGGAACCGGTCCTCCGAGTCCAATCCCACTACGCTGATCACCGAGCCCAGCTTGGCGCCGTAGTAGAGCTCGGCTTTTGCGGTTCCGGCCAGCAGGCAGAGGCCCGTGACGGCGATTACCAAAGAACGATTCGCAAGCATGATGTCCCCTTGTTTGTCGGCTCGTGAGGCGAGTGGCTGAATACCACCGCCTGATTGTGGCAGCTGCCCGGCCGCTGATCGCTAGGGGTTAATACGCTGATATTACAGGCTAATACTTATGTCCCCAGCCATGGCGACATGCGGAAATGCTCCCTGCATTCGCCCTCCAGGAAAGAACCAACAAGTGATGGACATTCATTGTCGGCGAAGCTGGCGGCCCTGGCCATTCCGCATCAGCGTGCAGCTCGTTGCCAGCGTCCTGCTGGCTGGCTGTGCAATCTTCCCCTATGGAACCAGTGGCAATCAGCCGATCCCCGGTCCGACATCGGGGACGCGGGCGACGGACCAGGTCAGCGTCGCAGAACTGGATGGCGCCGTTTTCGTGGGCATTGCGATGTCCGGCGGCGGCAGTCGCGCCGCCAATTTCTCGGCCGCGGTGCTGCTTGAGCTCGAGCGGCAGGGCCTCCTGCAGCATGCCTCGGCCGTGTCCTCAGTCTCCGGCAGCAGCCTTACTGCCGCTTACTACGGCCTCTATAACCGCCCCGATGAACCGAACCCCGGGATGTGGAACGAGGCAGAACTGCGCAGCCGGCTTGGGGCAGACCTGCAGACCCAGCTGATCGCGCGCTGGCTGCTGCCGCACAACGTGGCCCGCTACTGGTTCACCAATTTCGATCGCAGCGACGTGATGAAAATGGTGTTTGAGGAAAACCTCTTCGACGGTGAAAAGAAGACGTTCGATGACCTTGGTTCCGGCATGCCGAAGATCCTCTTCAATGCCACCAGTGTTTCCGGGCGAAACTTCATGTTCACTGACCAGGAATTCGAGGCTATCGCCTCCGACCTGGGCCCCTTGCGACTTTCCGAGGCAGTGATGGCATCCGCAGCGTTCCCGGGCGCCTTTCACAATGTCACGCTGACCAACTTTGCCGAAGAGCAGCGCTACGTGCACCTGTTTGATGGGGGCGCGAGCGACAACCTGGGCGTGGAAACGCTGGTGGCCATGGTCAAGGCGATGGCCCAGGATGCAGGCGCGCAGCAGCTGCGTGGCTGCATGTTCATCATTGTCGATTCGACTGTCGATATCGCCGTGAAGCGCGGCGAGGCCAAGAGCCAGCGCAGCCACACCCGCGGGCTGTTCGGCCGGGCGGTTGATGGCAACGCGCTTGACGCGGTTTATGTCCTGCTGGCAAGGCGACGCGACGATACGCTGCGTGCCGTCGGCTATCCGGACGGGGAGGCTTTTGGGGCCAGGCCGGTCTGGAGCTTCACGCCGCTCCCCGAAGTACTGGATACGGAGGCCCGGCCATTGCAGTGCCATGTCTGGCATATCGGGTTCCAGCGCCTGCCCCATGTTGGCGCTGAGGGTGAGGTGCTCGCGCCGATCGTCAATAACATAGACACGAGATTCAACCTGCGGGGGCCCCGCCTGGCAGGAGAAGATGGCAGGAAGCTGCCGGTGTCGAAGAACGCATGGATGCTGCAGGACAAGCTCTACGAGTCAGCAGCGCTGCTGGTGCAGGCAGACGACGAGGCACTTCGGCAGGTGAGGCAACTCTTCGATGAATGGTTCCCGGCCGATGATATCCGCGAATAAACACAAGACCTAACAGGGAGAGAAAATCATGATCGATACAGGATTCCGGTACCCCGCTGCACTGTGCGCAACGGCCGCCATGCTGCTGCTGGCCCATGCGGCAACCCCGGTTCTGGCAGCGGAACCCAGGGACGACCGGTCCGGCTGGTATGCCCAGGCCCTCCTGATGCCCAACTGGCAGCAGGACGACGATTTACCCGGTGGGGACGCGGAGCTTGTCTTCGACAACCCAAGTCTGGCCCTCGGGATCGCAGCGGGGTATGCATACCGCGTGCATGGGAGCGCGCTCCTATTGACCGAGGTCGAGTACGCCTACCGCAAGTCCGACATCAGCTCCGTAGTCGGAGGACCCCTGGATGCCAGCGGCCGCTCGCGTACCCATAGCCTCATGGTCAACGGCATCCTGCAGCTCGAGCCTGTCGGCAGCAAGTATGGCGCCTACTTCGGCGTCGGGGTTGGCAAGGCCTGGACGAACCAGCGCCTGGACGAGATCCGCGACAGCGAGGACTTCGCAGCACTCCCGGAATCGCTGAGCACCCAGGAGCTTGCTTTGCAGTTCATGGCCGGCGGTTACCGGTACCTCGACGAGTTTGCGCCCAACGTGATGATCCTCGTCGGGGCGCGGCTGTTCGGCGAGCGGCTCTTTTTTTCTAGTGATGATGAAAGCAGGGTCCATGCCAGCATAGACCTCGGGCTCAGGTATCGCTTCTAGGCGGTTCCGGTTGCCCGCCCCAGCGCGGGCACAGCACCCATCCACGCGCAGCGACCCGGGGCGCGGCCAGCAGGCCATCAGCGTCGTGGCGGGGGCCTGTCCGGATCGGGGCAGGACTCGCCCGGGAATGCATTCACGAAGCGCAGCACGGTGAGCCAGCGTGGTACTGACGGCCCGCCTGCCGGATCCGTGGCGGCAATGCGGCCCTCCAGGCTGACCAGCAGCGGTGCCGATCGATCCGCGTCGCGGGCTTCCAGCGCGGCTTCCAGCGTGGGGAAATCCCCGCCCGGGTCGACCGGGTGGACGCGCCCGGTCAGGCACTCGCGCAGGACCGGCCCGCCCGGGCTGAACTCGAGTTCACCAGCCAGGAACAGCCGCTCCAGGTCAGTCGGCGTCAGCTCGCCGGCGTTCAGGGGCCTCACCATGGTGCTACCCATGGTGCCGGGCTTTCGGGTTCGGGCAATCCTTGACCAAATCCGAAAACCCGAAAGCCTGGCACCCTGAACTCTTCGCGTGCTGGAGAAAACGGCCGAACTGGCCGGAAACCGGGATTGACCGCTGAACCTGGATGCCATAGTCTTACTTACGTCTTACTCAGGTCCAGACGATGGAAACCACCCGCCTCTCCAGCAAGGGCCAGGTCATCATCCCGAAGGCGATCCGGGATGCCCGGCAATGGGAAGTGGGCCAGGAACTCACCGTCGTGGAGACACCGGAGGGCGTGCTGCTCAGGCCCAGCGCCGCATTCCCGGAAACCAGCCTGGACGAGGTTGCCGGCTCCCTGCGCGACCGCGTCCAGCCGCGTTCCGACCGGCAGATCGCCGAGGCGCTGCGCCGGCATGCCCGAAAGCGCTGGCGTGGTCGCGATTGACACCAATGTCCTGGTCCGGCTGCTGACCCGGGACAACGAGACGCAGTTCCGCACCGCCAGGGCGCTGTTCGCCGGCCATGACATCTTCATTCCACACAGCGTGCTGCTCGAGGCCGAGTGGGTGCTTCGTTGCGCTTACGAGCTTGCACCCGCCGAAGTCTGCACCGCGCTGCGCAAGGTCCTGGGCCTCGCCAACGTACACGTCGACCAGCCGCCGCTGCTCAGCCGCGTGATCGACTGGCACGAGGCGGGGCTCGACTTTGCAGATGCCCTCCACCTGGCCACCAGCGAAGGTTGCGAGGCGCTCAAGACCTTCGACAGGCAGTTCGCCCGGAGGGCAGGGGGACTCACGCCTTGCCCGGTGGAGCTGCCAAATTGAGAACCCAGACAGCCTGCATCGGAGCTCCTCCATGAACCGACCACCCATCTACCCGCCCGCCGGCAAGACACTCGATCGCCGGCAGATGCTGGCGCTGACCGCTGCGCTGGGCTTCGGCTCACTGGCCCAGGCCGGGGGCCACGACCAGGGCGTACCGGCCCGGGACCAGGATCCCGACGAGGTCGAGGCGGCCAACGAAGACCTCGTCACGCGCTTCTGCAAGGCCTGGGAGTTGCGCGACGTGGAAAAGCTGGTGCCGTTCCTCGCCGACGACCTCGTCTACCAGATGTTCGAAGGCCGGCCGGACCTGATTGGCGTAGAGGCTTTCCGCAGCGAGGTCGGCCCCTGGCTGTCGCGGCTCGTGAGGGTCGAGTGGGACATCGTGCGCTCGCAGGCCATCGGGCCCCTGGTGATCAACGACCGGATCGACCGCTTCATCGCCGGCCCCGACGGGCGCGACATGGTGTTCCGGGTTGCCGGCATCTTCGTCGTCCAGGACCGCCGCATCGTGCTCTGGCGCGACTACAACATCCCCGGACGCCCGCACCCGCAAGCCTGACGGAGAAGCGGCAGCAGCTGCCAGGAGCGGGCAGCGCCAGCGACCGGGAACATACGGATCGCTTCAGGATCGGAATCAGGTGCCGGGCTTTCGGTTTCGGGTAATCTTTGACCAGATCCGAAAACCCGAAAGCCCGGCACCCTAAATCACCAGCTCCTGGCAGGATTGTCGCAGTGACTTAGGCTGAGTGAGCCCCGAAACTGATGCCAGGTTCCAACTGGCCGCAGCATGATGCCTCGCCCCCCACGCATTCATGTGCCCAACGGTATCTATCATGCCATCCTCCGTGGGAATCACAGGCGGGAGATTTTCAGTGAGCACAATGATTTCCTGGACTTCGAGAAACTCCTGCGCGAGGCTTTGATGCGCTATGGGGCCCAGCTGCACGCGTATTGCTACATGCCCAATCATGTGCATCTTGCGATAAGGGTCAGTGAAGAACCGCTTGGGTCAGTCATGCATCTGGTGGCGTCACGCTATGCGAGACTGCGCCAGCGCAAGGTGCCGACCACCGGGCACTTCTTCGAGCGTCGCTACCGCGCCAAACTGGTTACCACCGACTCGTACCTGCTTGTCCTGGTCCGGTACATTCACCGCAATCCGCTGCGCGCTGGCCTGGTATCGGAGCTGGGCGATTTTCGCTGGAGCAGCCATCATGCCTACTGCGGACTGGGCAGCTGTGAATGGCTGGCGATCGAGCCGGTTCTTGGTTTTTTCGGGGCAAACCGCGCTCAGGCTGTCGATGAGTACCGGAGATTTATGGCGGACCAGTGTGTCGAGGAGGACGTTGCGCAAGTGCACCCGGATCACCGCAGCTCGGCCGACAACAAGCGCTCACTGCCAGCAGCTGCTCCAGAGCCTCGTCACGATCAGGCGCCTGCCCTGGAAGACCTGATTCATGCCGTAGCCGTGGAGCAGGGCATCGATGCGCGCTTGCTCAGCAGCCGCTGGCGTACCGCCAGCCTCTCCAGAGCGCGCGCCGAGATTGCCCGACGCGCCCTGCAAGAAGGTGTCGCGACCTTGTCAGAGGTGGCCAGGCGACTCAATCGCGCGCCCTCGACATTGAGTGAGCTGATATCTGCCCGTTGAGGCCCCTTGGTACCGGGTGTTCGGATTCGGGTATCTATTGCCCAGTTCCGAATCCCGAAAACCCGAGCGCGAGCGGACCGCAGGTGACCGCAGGTGCCGGGTGTTCGGGTTCGGGCAGTTCTTGACCAGGTCCGCAGGTGACCGCAGGTGCCGGGTGTTCGGGTTCGGGCAGTTCTTGACCAGGTCCGAAAACCCGAAAGCCCGGCACCCTGACTTCCGACCGACTACAACATCCCCGGACGCCCGCACCCGCAAGCCTGACGGAGAAGCGGCAGCAGCTGCCAGGAGCGGGCAGCGCCAGACACCGGGAACATACGGATCGCTTCAGGATCGAGGTCGCGTATCCGGCAGGCCGCGAAGGCTGCAGATGCCGAATGAGGATCTTCTGTGTATAAGGGGCGCTGATGCAGGCTCCTGCCGCACCATCCTCATGCGGTGTGGGCAAGCATAAGAGCACTCGTTCTACTGGCGTGGGCCTGATCCTGGGGCCAGCAGCCGGGGGAGCCAGAAAAACAGCGGACCTTGGGTAAGGCCATCAGGGGATCATCATGGACGTAGCCTTGCATGCCGCGGTGGGTGCCGTACTGCGTGAGTTGCGCCTGTTCGCGCTCGTTGCCGTGGCGCTGGTGCTGGGCGCCTGCGGGGGTGGTGGCGGCGATGGTGGCGGCGGCAGCCAGCTCAGCCTCTCTCCATCCAATATCTCGGTATCGATGCCGCCCGGCTTGCAAGCAAGCTTTGTCGTTGAGGGTACGGTCGACCGCGACATCGAGGGCAGTATCACGCTACTGGTGACAGACAACGCCGGCGTCATCCTGCCGGGCATCAGCGTCAATCAGGTGGGCCCCCGCACTTACCGGGCGACGCTGACGGTCTCCCCTTCGCTGGCCGTGGGTACCTACACTGGTACGCTGGTCGTCCAGTTGTGTGGCAGCACGTCACTGCCCTGCAGCCCGCAGTATGCCAGGGCCAACCTGCCCTATGAATTCCAGGTCGGTACGGACCCGAACCCGGTGATCAGTTCGCTCAACCCGACCGAACGGAATTCCGGCAGTGCCGGATTCGAGCTGACGGTGATCGGCAGCAACTTCTGGCCGAGCTCCGTGATTACGTGGAACGGGGTGCCGCGCGCCACCACCTTCGTCTCGGTGGCGGTCCTGCGTACGCAGGTCACCGCTGCGGAGCTGATGGATGGCGGCATCGTGCAAGTCGGGGTATCCACGCCTGACGGGGGTGCATCAGCCACGCTGCCCTTCACCTTGCTGAGTCCTGTCCCGCAGCTCACTGCCCTGGGCCCGACGCTGAGCTCAGCGGGCTGCTCCAACTTCAACATCACCGTGAGAGGTTCGGACTTCCGGCCATCCTCCACGATCTATTGGGACGATACGCCACTGCAGTCCTTCTACCTGGCCCAGTCCCGGCTGCTTGCCATCGTCCCCGCGGCACAGGTGACGGAACCTGGCACGGCGCTCATCACCGTGCGCACCCCGGCGCCTGGTGGTGGCGATACCCTTGCGCGCTCCTTTACCGTGACCGAGGCAGGCGCGAGTTCCTCCGCCGCCGTGGCCTGGCGCAGTGATCCCGGGCATACCGGTACCGCGACCGTGCAATGTCCATCCACCATCCCTGCGGGTCCCACCTGGTCAACGGCGCTGGGCGGTTCGCCTTCCTACGCGCTTGCCGCGGAGGGCAAGGCCTTCATGACGGTGACCTCTGGTGGTGAGAGCAGCATCGTGGCGCTGAACCTCCAGAACGGGCAGGTCGCCTGGGGTCCGTTCCCGGTGGGTCAAAGGGCGAATGCTGCCTATGATGATGGCAAGGTGTTCGTGGCCGTTGGTCGCGATCCGCTGCTGCTGCGGGGCGCCCTGCAGGCTTACGATGCCGCTACTGGTGAGCTGCTCTGGCGCGAGCCCCTTGCTGACAGCCTCCTGAGGGAGGTATCCGCGCCGACTGCCGTGGGTGGCCGGGTGTTCGTCAACTTCGATGCCATCAGTGGCGTCGGGGAGCGGATTGGTGCCTGGAGCCAGGCCGATGGGGCCGAGATCTGGACGTCCGTGGCCCCGTCAGACAGGAGCCCGCCAGCAGTTGGCGCAGTGGGTGTCTACATCGGCCGGGGCTGCGTGACCCAGGGCTATGCGCTCGAGGACGGTGAACTGCTCTGGTCACGCAATGCTGGTTGCACCGCCCCCGTCAACAACGTGGTCACGGTGGTCGATGGGCGCGTCTACTCTGGCGCGGCTGCACCTGGAGGTTCCACGCCGATCTATGACGAGCTCACGGGCGAGCCACTCGGTGGTTACCTGGGCGGGCAGGAAATCACCGTGTCGGGTGAGACCGGCTACGTGGCATCCATGGTAACCGGCTTGCAGGCAATCAACCTGGCCACCGGGGCCGTGGAGTGGCAGAACCCTTTCGGCCTCAACCAGGGCGTGGACTACCTGCCTCCCATCGTCGCGGGTGGGGTGGCCTGGATGGTGTTCTCCAGTGGGACAGTCTGGGGGCTTGATCCGGGCAACGGCGAGATCGTCTGGCAATTGCAGGTGCCAAGTACCGTCATCAACAGTCCATTCGGCGGAAACCAGTCAGGGCTGGCCGTAGGGGGTGGCATGCTGCTGATACCGGGTGGCAGCGGGGTCGTTGCCTACCGGGTCGGCAATCCCTGATGGGAAACGCCATGTGGCCTGCGCAAAGGGCAGCGCTCCACCAAAGACTGTGACGCGGGTGGCCGATTCCGCACCGGGCGCTGGCCTTCACCAGCCCCTGCGGCAAAAATCCAGGGGCACCCTGAAGCCGAGAGCACGCTGGAGATGAGCCCCGCCCGCACCTGTACGCCGTACCTGCTGTCTTCCCTGCTGCTGCTGTCCCTGTTGTTCACGGCCGCCCTTGCCCAGCCCGCCCAGGTGCAGGGCAGGGCACTGGTGCCGACATCGTTGTATGCCGAGCCCTCGCGTGAGGCACTGGTCAACGCGCAGCTCGCGGCCGGCGCCATCGTCCAGGTGCTGGGTTATCGCCTCGATCGTGAGCGTGCGGAGTGGTGGCATGTCGAGCTGACCACCGGTGGCAGTACGGGCTTCGTGCCGGCCTCGGCCATGAAGGCGCTGCGCAGCCCGGCCGCGCCGGCTTCCGCGTCCGCGGGGTCCAGCCTGTTCGCGCAGATGGTGGGTGGTGACAGTGCGCCAGCCGCGCGCGAGGAGGCGGGTGGCGGTGAGTCGCTCTTCAGCCAGATGGCCCGCTCGGGCGATATCGAACGCGGCCAGGCGGCCACCCGGCAGCAGGCTCTGGAGGAAGAACTGAGGCGCGAGGAACAGGCGCTGCTGGAGCGCGAGCGGCGGGAGCAGCAGCGGCTGGCGGCCGAGGAGGAGCGCCTGCGCCGCGAGGAAGAGGCGCTGCGCCGGAACGATGGCTGGGATGGTGGTGGCTGGCAGGACGACAGCCCGAGGCCGAGCATCGCGGCCGGCCTGGCCGACCGGATCCAGCAAGGCTTCCAGGAGCTGAACGAGCTGCAGCGCTCGACCCACGAAGACACGATGCGCAATCTCGAGCTCATGCGCCAGGCGCAGGAACGCCAGGCCCGGGAGCGCCAGCAGCAGGGGGAATGGCAGGCGCAGCAGCAGCGCGAGCGTGACCAGCGCCAGCGCCAGGTCGAGCAGGAGCGCCAGCGCCTTGCCGAGGAGCGCCAGCGGCGCGAACGGGAGCTGGCCCAGCAGCGCGCCGCGCTCGAGGCCCGGCGCAGCCAGCCATCACCGCCGCCGGCCCCTGCTGCCGCGGCACCGGCAGCTGCTGCACCATCGGCGCCCCCGACCAGCCAGGCGCGCAGCGGCAATCCCGGGCGCAGCGCACCAGACTGCATCCGCGTCGGCCACGAGGATGCCTGGCGTGACGATGCCTACAACATCGTCTTCAGCAATGCCTGCGACCGGCAGGTGTTCGTCATCTGGTGCGCGCGCTCGCCATACGGGCTCAACTGTGGCGAGAACGTGGCGAACTTCTACGCCAGTTCCGTGAACCTGCGCCCGGGCCAGCGCTACAGCGCACTGGTGCAGGGCCGTGTCACCTGGGGTGCCTGCGAGGGCACGATCGGCTTCGGCCATGTCGACTTCTACAGCGACCACCCCAACGGGGACTACAGCTGCCTGCCGACCGGTGACCATGCCCGTGCCCAGGCGGCCCCGCAGCGCGTGAGCCCGCGCAACCAGGACCTGCGATGAAGGGTTCGCCCATGACCAGGACACTCGCAGTCCTGCTGCTTGCACTGTTTGCCCTGCCGGCCGTGGCGCAACTGTCCGAGGAGGCGCGGCGTGACCTGCTGCTGATCGAGATGGCGGAGGCCGCAATGGCCTTCGAGCATGCCCAGTTCCTCGAGCTGCTGCGCCGCTATGAGGCCACCGGCGGCGTCGTGGAGCCGGAGATGCGCTTCTACGAGGCCGCGGCGCTCGCCGATGGCGGCGAGCTCCTGGCAGCCTTCAACCTGGTGACGGACTTCATCAACCAGGTGGGCTCTGCACACCCGCTCTACCGCCAGGCGCTGGAGCTCTACGGGCGGCTGGAGCCCGAGGCCATGGCGATCCTGGAGGCACAACGCCGCGAGCAGCAGCAGCGCGAGGAAGAAGCACGCCGCAACCAGCTGCGTCGCGAGGTGCTGCTGGATGCGCCGCTTTATGCGCACCTGGCCGAGGGCGAGAAGCTGCTCTCGGTCGAGCGTTTCAGTACGCCATCACCGTGGCGCGATGGCAGCTCACCGCAGGAGATCGTCACGGGCATCGTCGGCGGCGTTCACCGGGTCGAGGTGCACCAGGGCCTGCTGCCGCGGCCCGACGGTGGCTGGATCGCCTTCGGCCAGCGGCCGCGGGAGGGCGATGCCCCGGAACCCGAGCGCCCCCGCAGCCTGGCCGCGATCCGCGATGGCAGTCACGAGCCGCAGAGCACCCGTTTTCCGCAGGCGGCCCTGCTGCGGTACTCGGCGGATGGCCAGCTGCAGTCCAGCCACACGATCGACTGGCGCCAGGTCTACCTGTTCATGGCCGAGCTCACGCTGAACCCGAGGGTGAACCGGATGGGCCTGCTGACGGTGCGGCATGCGCAGGGGCTGGAGGTCGTCGGCATATCCCCACTCCGGGCAGGACTCGAGACGCCGATCGAGGTCGGTGATGTCATCACGCACGTGAACCGCAACGCCGTCCAGCCGAGCGATGCCCCTGAGCGCCATGTGGAAGACTACCGGCGCCGGCGTCCGCCGCCGGTGCGTGTGCTGAGAAACGGCCAGTCGCTGGAGTTCCCGTTCCCGCTGTTGCCGGGTTCCCACTTCATCAAGATCCGCCCGGGCGTCGCCACATCCTGGCCTGCCGTGGTGGCCGGCTACGTGATGGATACTGCGGGGATGAGGGGCGGCCATCCCGATGATCCCGCCGACTTCAGCGACTGGAGCAGCGAGGTCATCGCACTGGTGCCGGGACCCGGCGACCGCGTGACCCTGTGCGCGAATCTCGAGGCCAGTCACCGTTTCAGTGATCACGAGGGCATACTGCAGACCGGTGTCGTGCTGCGCGGGCGGTTCGACGACAGCGCCCCCGGCGGCATCCGGCTCGACGACCTCGCGCGCACCGCCCATGACCATCCGCAGGTCAGCGGCCGGCAGATGTGGTGGTACGACAGCGGCCTGGTCGACTGCGCAGGCCTGCCCGATGGCGGCCTGCTGACCGTGAGCCGTGCCGTCCGCAACGTGTTCAGCGACGGGGTCTCCCGGCCACAGCAGCAGGATTTCGCCGGGCGGATCGTCCGCACCTACAGTGACGCGGGCTACTACAACGGCAGGCGGCACTTCACGGAGGCGATGAGCCTCAGGCCCCCGGCGGGCCGCCAGCGCCTGACCGTCTATGCGCTGCAGCCACAGCAGCGCCTGCAGCCAGCCGCGACGGGCAGTGGCTGGCACTGGCATTGGCGCGACTTCAGGATCGAGGCCCGGGGCATCCCGCCGACGGTGAGCTTCGCCGACCGGGTTTCGGTCAGCTCGCATTCCGGCACGCCCCTGCTGGCGGTGGCCGCGCCACAGGCTTCGCAGCCGGACCAGGACTACGAGCTGGTGCTGAACGGCCAGCAGCGCCAGTCGTTGCTGCCGCGCCATGCGGCCGACCACGTGCAGTTGAAGCGCGTCGCACGGCGCGCCGACGGCAGCCACGTGGTGCTGCTGGGCGTGCAGCAGAACGAGATCGGCATCGGCCAGGCCGTGCCGGGCGGCGCACTCGGTGATGTCAACGGCCGCGCCGTGCGGGACTACTTTGCCGGTGCAACCGAGGACGTCCGCCAAGGCTGGCTCGAACCGATCCAGTCGCTTGCCGGACAGGAGGACTACCTGCTCGGCCTGGATACCGAAGGGCGCCTGCAGTGGTCACTGCGCCTGGTGCCGGAGCAGCCGGTCGAGCCGGGCTTCTCACCCTCTGGCAGTATCGACGAGCAGATGCAAGAGGTTGGCCGCCTGCTGATGCAGGAATGGACCAACCTCGCCGTGCTGGCCGACGACTCGATCCTGGTCACGATGAAGAACGGCCACGGGCTGCGGGTGCGGCGTTAGGTGCCGGGTGTTCGGTTTCGGGTAATTTTTGCCCAGTTCCGAATCCCGAAAACCCGGTACCTACGAATCCCAATCAGGCCAGCGATTGCGGAAGCAAACATCCATACTGCTGCCGGGACAGGCACCAGGGTGAACTCGATCTTGTTCGCAAGGTTGAAGGTCCCGGGGCCGAAATTGGCGATCGCGGCATCGACATCGCTCGTGTTGATGACGGTGCCGTTCTGCCAAGTGTAGCCATCAAAGTTCCACCGGGTTTCTACGCCATTCACGTCGCCATGGCCAGTATGGCGGATCAGCATCACCAGATCCTGCCCAGGCGTGAAGGCGTATGGCGTATCGAACGGAATCACGAAGCTGAACTCGGCATCGGCGCCGGCAGCATTGCTGATGAAGCTGCCGGCAGGAATGGTCAGGGACCCTGAGCGGACCAGTACCGGGTCGCTCATGTTCTGCGAGAAGACGGCTGAGGTCAGGCCGCTGGCTTCCGCAGCGGCAGCCGAGGGCATCGCCAACGTGATCTCATAGCGTGAAAAGAACAGGTCACCCAGCGAGGGGTAATTGACACCCGCTACAGCCGGCAAGCGGAAGGACATGGCCGTAACCAGCAGTGGTGTGCTGACGGGCGTAAAGAAAGAGGAATCAAAGAACTGCTGCACGACGCGGTTGTTCTCGCGGCTCAGCGATGAGAACAGCCCGTCAGAAGGCAGCCCCGAGCCGGTAACGACCGTGGTCGTGGCATGAACCGGGCTGGCCAGTGCGGCCAGGATGAAGGCGGCCACCAGGCTTGGGGAGAGGGCCTCGTTGCAAGTCATCATGACGGTGCTCCCATCAGCTGCACTCACTCGGCTGGTATGGAGGAGATGCAAGATCCGGGCCGATGCCTTAGGTCGTTGAAAAAAAAAACTTCGTCCAGATGGCTGAGTCCAGTCCTTCAACTTATGTAAATGAATCCGACACAGCACCGCCTGGTGCCGGCACCGCCTGGTGCCGGGTGTTCGGTTTCGGGCAATTTCTCGCCAATTCCGAATCCCGAAAACCCGGCACCTGACTCACACCTGACTCAGTCCCACGAAAACTCCCACGCCTCCCCCTCCCGCCGCCACGACACCGCTTGGCGTGACACTGCGAGAAACCAGGTCTGCATGCCCCCGCGTGGCCGGTTTCCAGCAAAGCCGCGCGGCGTCAGCAACGCAATGCACCAGCCCGGCTGCGGGTCACGCACCGAGCGGTAACGGATGGCGCCGACACCGGCTTCGCGGGCGATGCGAGCGAAGGCCTGCGTGGCGCCGTAGTCCTGTGGGTGCTGCCAGCGTGCGGCGTCACGCGTGAACGGCCGCTGGCGCAGGTCCACCGTCGCGATGGCGATGTCGGCCCTGAACGCCGTGTGCGCGACCGGGTGCAAGCGCTCGAGGTTCACCGCATCGCGCAGGAACTTCCAGCGCCAGTAACCGAGCTCGGCTGCCGCCGTGCGCACCGAGCCCGCGCCGTAGAAGACGCCGGCGTCGGCCTCACCGCGAAAGCGCGTGCCGCCAGGCCGCGCGGGGTAGCGGAAAGGGGTTGCCAGCAGGTAGTGCAGCCTCGCGGCTTCCGCGGGACCGGTGGGCTTGGCTGATTCCAGCAGCGCCTCGAGCATGTCCTGCTCGCTGCGGGTGTCGACCAGTTTCATGGTCGCGGCGATGTGCTGGGCCTCGACCAGCCGCCAGGCTGCGCCGGACCAGTCGCGTGCCTCAGCCGATACCGCGCGAGGCGTCCAGGTAATGGACGACACGAACCAGCCCCTCCGCCTGGCGCAGCAGGTCCACCGGCCGGGCGTTCAGCGCCCGGTTCTCGCTGTTGAGCCACTGCCGCGCGGTGTGCTCGTCGCCGACGATCGAGTCGAGCGAGCGGAACGCGCGCACGAACAGCAGCGCGAACTCCCACTCCTTGCGCCGCTCGTCCAGCTGGTATTCGCCGCTGTACAGGCGCGTGACCGTGGCCGGACTGACACCGAGAATCCGGGCCAGCAGCGCGCGGGACAGGCCCAGCTGCGTGGCAGCACGGATGACGGCCTTGGTCAGGACCGCTGCGGGGGCGGGGTCGGGGGCGAACTGGGTGGTCATGGCGGCCAGGTGCTTTCCATGGAAATAATAATACTATTTTCTTTCCCAGGGGCGCAACGAAGTGGCGAGAATCGGCTACTGGTCCGCGCCTGGCGGAAGGCCGGGTCTGCGGCCGGGCACACGGCACAGGATTGGACCAATGGCTGACAATTGGTGCACCGTCATGACTGATTGGCGCTGAAAGCCGGACGAGGAAGATGGAGCATAAGGATCCCCCGCGCCCTCGCTATCCTGCCCTCAAGGCCCGCCACCGCGAGCTGCGCGCCCAGCTGGCACAGCCACTGGCCTTGCGCACACACCGCGCGCTGAGCTGGCTGCAGCGGGCCGAGCAGGAGGATCACGACCACGACGCGCGCTTCATTTTCCTGTGGATCTCGTTCAACGCCGCCTACGCCAACGAGATCCGCCTGCGGCGCGACTTCTCCGAGCGCCGTCAGCTGCTCGGCTTCCTGAACCGGTTGATCGACTCGGACAAGACCAACCTGCTCTACGAGATGGTCTGGCGCCGCTACCCGAACTCGATCCGGCTGCTGATCGACAACCACTACGTCTACCAGCCGTTCTGGGACCACCTGAACGGCGAGCTGGACGAGGACGACTGGCAGCAGCGCTTCGCACGCAACAAGGCTTCTGCGCACAAGGCGCTGGGCCGCATGGACACCAGGAAAATCTTCGCCGTCACCTTCGACCGCCTCTACACGCTGCGCAACCAGCTGGTCCACGGCGGCGCCACCTGGAACAGCTCGGTAAACCGCAGCCAGGTCACCGACGGTGCGAGCATCCTCGGCGACATCGTGCCCATCGTGATCCACCTGATGATGGAGAACCCGGGTCAGCTGTGGGGGGATCCCTGTTATCCGGTGGTGGAGTAGGGTAGGTGCCCATGACTGATCCGTCTTGCCCGTTCTGCACCATCGAGCCGGCACGCCTGCTGCACGAGTCCACCGCGGTGCGCATCCTGCGCGACGGTTTCCCCGTCTCGCCAGGACACCTGCTGCTGGTCCCGCGCCGGCATGTCGAGAGCTGGTTCGAGGCCACGCCGGAGGAGCAGCAGGCACTGACGGCAGCGATCGCCGTCGCCAAGGCGCTGGTCGAGCGGGAGCACCAGCCGGATGGTTACAACGTCGGCATGAACCTGGGCCCCGCGGCCGGGCAGACGGTGATGCATCTTCACCTGCATGTGATTCCGCGGTATCGGGGAGATGTGGCAGACCCACGAGGGGGTGTGCGGTGGGTGTTGCCTGGGCGGGCTGACTACTGGAGCGGGAGGCGGTGAGCGCAGAGGAAGATCTGCGCTTCCTGCGCAACTTCCAGCGCCTGCTGGACGAGGGTGCCTTCGTCTCCACCTACAAGTTCGCGCTGCTGCAGGCGCTGGCGGATCTTGCCGTTGAGCGGAACCCCCAGCCTGACGGCCGCCTGCCCCTGCCCGTCACTGCCCTGGCGGGGAAGTTCATCGAGTACTTCTGGCGGCAGGTGCTTCCATACAAGGACGGCAAGGCGCTTGCCTACAATACCGGCAGGCAGGCCGCCGTGGTGCACAGGGTCCGTGAGGCGCGCGCCCAATACCACGGAAACCTGGCCGAGGCGCAGGCCGACGCCGGGGCCTGGTCCGCGCTGGAGGGCGAAGTCGCCCGGATCATACGGACCATGCCGCTGTGGAAGCTGCAGACCGTCGGCAACCAGACGGTAGAGTTCCTCTACCGGAAGGCAGATTATCGCGATGGCCAGATCATCCTGCTGCCCGGCGTTGCGGCGGCACTGCGCCAGTTCCATGGCCTGCTGACCCACCTGATCCGCGGCGGCTGGGTCACGCAAGTCCAGCGCATTGCCGCCAACCGCCAGATCCTTGGTGACACCACCGACCTCCCGAGCTTCCTGTTCGGCATCGAACGCCAGGCGCTGAACCGCTTTCGCGGCGTGCTGCGGGAACACCAGCAGGGCGCCTGCTTCTACTGTGGCCGCCGCGTCACCAACGAGGGCGAGCTGGATCATTTCATTCCCTGGGCCCGCTACCCGCTGGACGTGGGGCAGAACTTCGTACTGGCTCACGGCCAATGCAACAACGCCAAGCGCGACTTCCTCGCAGCGTTGCCCCACCTCGAGCGCTGGCGGGAGCGGAATATCGACTCGACTGAACTGGCTCGCCGCCTGCACGACCGGGAGTTGCCCAGCGACGGTGCGCGGGCGCTGGTGGTGGCGAGGTGGGCTTACGCGCAGGGGGCCTCATCGCGCGCGCAGCTGTGGGTTCAGGGGCGCGAGTTCCGGCAAGTCGCTGCCGGCTGGGAGCAGGTGCTTCGCTGAAGCGTGTGAACGTTGAAGACGAGGTGCCGGGTGTTCGGTTTCGGGTAATTTTTCACCAGTTCCGAATCCCGAAGACCCGGCACCCGGCTCACTCGCCCGGCTCACTAAGGCCGGAATATCCCAGAAAAAAGGCCACGATTGCGCCTTGGCCCTGTACCTGAGGATCGGCTGACATGCGTCCATGGACCGACTCGCCTCCATGGCCATGGCACATCAACCATGAAGGTGAGGCACGCCGTGCGCCTGGTGGAGGCAGAGGGGTGGTTGCTGATGCGCACCAAGGGCAGCCACCGCCAGTTCAGGCATCCCTACCGACCCGGGTTGGTTACAATCGCAGGCAAGCCGGGTGATGACCTGGCGCCTGGAACCCTGAACAGTATCCTGAAGCAGGCAGGGCTGAAGTCATGAAGTACCTCATCGTGATCGAGAAGTCGGAGGCGGGATACTCCGCCTATTCCCCGGACCTGCCGGGCTGCGTCTCGGCCGGTCGCACTATCGAGGACACCGAGCAGAGCATGCGCGAGGCCATCGCGTTTCACATCGAGGGCCTGCGGGCAATGGGCTGCGAGGTGCCGCCGCCGACCAGCCGCTCCAGCTATGTCGAGATTGCTGCCTGACGTCTGGGGGCAACCCCCCTCGTACCAAGTGTCCGGTTTCGGGTAATTTTTGCCCAGTCCCGAATCCCGAAAACCCGCCACTTGGCGAAGGTACCTTCGGGCATGTCCCCGGGATGGTTGGGGATCGTCACGTAGTGGTCGGTGTTCGGGTTGAACCAGATCTCGTGTGAGCCAGCTGCCTGCCGGTCGAAGTTGAAGCCGAAGCTCCTGAGCTTCCTGACGATCTGGCGGTAGGTGAAGCCGGCAAGTCGGCCCACGCGCTGGCCTCAGTTTCCGATGACCAGCGGATAGTCGAAGCTGTCGCCAGCAGGAGGGAGGTTTGGCAAGCCGCTTCGTTCGGCCCGCGCCTCCAGCAGCTTCTTGCCGACATCACGAGCGATTTCCAGCGTTTCCTGGATGGTGCGCCTCTGGGCGACGAGGCCTGGCAGGTCCTCGCTGGTAGCCAGATAGACTCCCTCGGGCAGCCGCTCGACGTGCAGATTGATAACCAACTCCATGATGGTGGATATTCTACGTGCTCCGGGCGCTCCCGGAAACGCCACTTTCGGCTATTCGCGCACGCTTTGGCGCCTTGGCACCCGGAACTCACAAATCCGGGCATCGCTGCATTTTCCTGCAGTCAACACGAATCTTCCCCTGCACTCCGATCCTGGCCGCCCGGCTGCTGGTTTCGCGATTTCTGCTGCCCCGGCACCATTGCATATATGTCAGATATGGCATATCGTCCCGACCGTGACCATGCGGGATACGACAATGAAGCCTGACAAACGCAAGCGACTGGAATCCGCCGGGTGGCGGGCCGGTACCCCACAGGAGCTGCTGCGGCTGTCGGATGAGGAGGCCGCCTACATCGAGCTGCGCATCAACCTGGCAGAGGGGCTTCGGGTACATCGGCATGCCCGCGGCCTGACCCAGGTCGAACTCGCCCGTGCGATCCGTTCCAGCCAGTCGCGCGTAGCCAAGATGGAGGCTGGTGATCCGAGCGTGTCACTGGACCTGCTGATCCGGTCGCTGCTGGCGCTGGGGCTGTCGCACAAGGAGCTGGGGCGAATGATTGGTCCTGATTGAGTGGCGTGCCTGGCCCGATTTCGCTGCCTGACCCCAACCCCGTCACCCCGGCTGCGCCGCCACGCTTCATGCCATGCTGCTGTGCGGGGAGGCTTCTTCCGGGTGGGACCACCGATCATACATACCTGCTTGCGGCCTGATCCTCTCAGGCGTACATTAAAACGTACGTTTGAACGTACTAAATGAGGTCGCCATGTCAAAGGTCAGAGTGGATGAAGATATCCGCCCCTTGTCGGAGTTCCGCGCCGAGGTGGCATCTTTTGTAAGGCACGTTCATGAGACGCGGCGACCGATGGTTCTGACCCAGCGCGGACGCGGTGTCGCGGTCTTGATGGATGTCCATGAATTCGAGTCGATGCAGGAACGGCTGGAGATCCTCGAGGACATCTATCGCGCCGAGGCACAACTTGCCGCCGGCGG